>JAJDUS010000106.1 GCA_022826535.1 Prochlorococcaceae cyanobacterium jk18x1bzbins.87 | reverse complement strand
CTGGTCTGCTTCTTCACAAAGCTGCGCTCATAATCGCCAAAATCCAGCTGACCCTCCTTGCTCCACATAGCCTCTCTTTCAATTCCTCACCATTCTAACCTCTTCCCCAAGGCACTGCGAGGTTTTCCAGGGTTTCCCTAGTTACAGAGCCCACATCAGCACCATGAACCACAAGCTGGACCCGGTGCTGAAAAGAAGCCTGGTAGCCAAGTCCTGAGTTGGGCAGGCATTGGCGGCTGGTCAAGATGTGTGACGCTTGCGCCGCTAGGATTCCCGTTGCTGCAGGTTCCGCAGCGCCGCCAGCAGGGAGGCGGGGCTCTGGGGATCCACCATCAGCACGCTGCCGCCCTTGGCCTGGGCCAGTTGCTCCCCCATGGTCATCCAGTCCTTGGCCAACAGGAGCCTCAGGGCCTCCGCCGCTGTGGGGTGCTGCTGGAGCACCTCGGCCAAGGCGGCAGCGGCCTGCCCCCGGGCTTCGGCCAATAGCTTTTGCTGCTGGGCCGAGGCCTCCGCAGCAACCACCACCGCTCTGCTCTGGGCCTCCGCATTCAGCACCAGCGCCTCGGCGCGGCCGCGGGCCACATTGATGGCCGCTTCCTTCTCACCTTCGGAATCCAGGACGGTGGCCCGTTTACGACGCTCCGCTGTCATTTGTTTTTCCATGGACTCCACCACACTGGGGGAAGGGAGAATATCCTGCAGTTCAACCCGGGTCACCTTGATGCCCCAGGGATCTGTTGCGTCATCCAACTCAGCCAGCAGCCGATCATTGACCTCTTGGCGCGCACTGAACGTCTGATCCAAATTCATGAGGCCCACCTCGGCGCGGATCTGGGTGAGCACCAGATTCATTAGGGCAGCTTCCATATCCAGGACCGCATAATGGCCCTTGTAGTGATCAACGAGTTGCCAATAGATCACCGCATCTACGGAGATCTTCACGTTGTCTTTGGTGATGCCATCTTGGGGCGGGACGTCCAGCACCCGCTCCTTGAGGGACTGGGTGGACACCTCCTTTTCCAAGAGGGGCACAACAATGTTCACGCCTGGTTTGAGTGTCCGGCTGAAGGTTCCCAGACGCTCAACCAGGACGGAATTGCCCTGCTGGACGATGCGGAGGCTGCGCCAGCCAAGGAGCGCCGCCAGGAGCAGGGGGACAAAAGACAAGCCATTCATGGGGGACCCATTGCTGTGGTAACAGGGTAGTCCATGTCTCTCGCAAGCCCGCCATGCTGATCTGGCTTGGCCTGGTGCTGATTCTCCTCCTGCTGGCCCTGGCGGGTGTGGATCTGGATGGTCTCCTGGAAGCCCTGCTTGCAGCCCTTGCGCTGGCTGTGCTGACGGGCCTTGTTCCATCCACGGCCCTGGTGGCGCAGGTTATCCTTTTTGTGGCGCTGGGATTACTGTTGTTCGCCGCACTGCGCATCATTGGCCGTAAATCCCGGTCAAGCCGGAGGGATTCAGCCCATGGCCTGGGCACAGCCGTGGTTCTCTCCGCTGAGGCCCAGCCAGGGCGGTGGCGGGTGCGGTGGCAGGGTCAGAGCTGGGCCGCAGTCAACAGTGACCCCACCATCCCCTTGGCGTTGAACGAGGAGGTGGTTGTGGTGGAGCGCCAAGGCACCTGCCTGCAGGTGATCTCCAAACGCAGCCTCCTGACCAACAACTAATGGCCGGGGTGCATGGCGCCGCGGCACCAGGGATCAGTTCAGCCTCTGGCGGCCTTCCAGGGCCCGGGCCAGGGTCACCGCATCGGCAAATTCCAGCTCACCCCCCATGGGCAAGCCATAGGCGATGCGGCTGACGGAGCAAAAGGGCTGAATGAGGCCCGCCAGGTACAGGCTGGTGGTGTCCCCTTCCACGCTGGGGGTGAGGGCCAGGATCACTTCCTCCACAGGGTTCCGGCTGATGCGCTGGATGAGGGCCTGCACCGTGAGCATCTCCGGGGTCATGCCGTCCATGGGGGAAATCAGACCCCCCAGCACGTGATATGTGCCGTGGAACTCCCCGCTGCGCTCCAGCGCCAGCAGATCCTTGGACTCCGCCACCACACAGATTTGGCCGTGGCGGCGCCGTTGATCGCTGCAGATGTCACAGAGCGGGGCTGTCGCCAGGTGGAAACACTGCTCACACTGGCCCACGGAGCGCTTGGCCGTCAGCAGGGCCGCAGCAAAGGCTTCCAACTGCTCCTGGGGTTGTCGGAGCAGGTGCAACGAGAGGCGTTGGGCGGTGCGCGGACCAATTCCCGGCAGCCGCTCAAACTGTTCGATCAAGCGGGCCAGGGGTTGGGTGAGGGGACTCACAGCAGGCACCGGGGGAATCATAACCGACCCTAAGGGGCAGGCAAACCCTTGGGCGGGATCCCCTCCATCCGTTGTTCAGTCCACTGCTGCCATGGCCGGCCCTCAGCTAGACAAGATCCATCGCAGTCAGCCACCGTTCTTGTCCACAGCAGCTTTCCGCCAACTCCATCAACATCAGCGGGACATCCATGTCCTGGCCAGCATCAGCAGTTGTCTGTATTGGGACCAGAACACCGCCATGCCCCCCGCCGGAGCGGCATGGCGGGGAGAGGAGTTGGCCTGGGTGGCTCAACAGATCCATCGCCGTCAAACCAGCGCCCCCTATGGGGAGTTGCTGGCGGCGGCAGAGGCCAGCCTCAACCAGCTCCCCCCCAACGACCAGGCGGCCTGGCAGCGGAACCTGGCCCTGCTACGGCAGCAGTACGAGCGCCAGTGTCGTCTGGATCCTGTCCTGGTGAATGCCTTGGCCGAGGCCCAGGCCCGTGGTTACAGCCTCTGGCAGGAAGCCAAGGGTAATCGGGATTTCTCCGCCTTTGCGCCGGCGTTGGAGACGTTGGTCCGCCTGCGGCTGGAGCAGGTGTGCCAGTTGGCGGAACCCCGCTCCCCCTGGGAAACCCTGGCCCAGCCCTTTGAACCGGACATCAGCCATCAGCGGCTGGAGCAACTGTTTGCCCCCCTGCGGCAACGGTTGCCGGCGTTGGTGGAGCGGGTCCGTGGTCTGCCGCACCTGGCGGCACCCCGGTGGACCATCAGCCAGGCGGCGCAGCATTCCCTCTGTGGGCAGTTGTTGGCGTCCTGGGGTTTTGATGAGCGGTGCTGTGTGTTGGGCAGCTCCCCCCATCCCTTCTCCACCAACCTGGGTCCCCAGGATTTCCGCATCACCAGTCGCACCCTGACCCAACAACCCCTCAGCGCTTTTCTGGCCACGGCCCATGAGTGGGGCCATAGTCTCTACGACCAGGGTCTGCCAGGGCAGGAGAGCCCCTGGTTTGGTTGGCCCCTGGCGGCACCCACATCCATGGGGGTTCACGAGAGCCAGTCCCTGTTCTGGGAAAATCGCGTGGCCCGGGGGCGGGCCTTCAGCCAGGTGTGGTCACCCCGCTTTGCCCAGGCGGTTGGCGCCGCCCCTTGGGGAGACGCTGATGGTCTCTGGGTGGCCATGAATCCCCTGGCCCCCGGATTGATCCGTGTGGAAGCTGGTGAGTTGAGCTACTGTCTCCATGTCCTGCTGCGCTATGAGCTGGAGACCGATCTGCTGGAGCGCCATCTGCCTGTGGCAGAGCTGCCGGAGCGCTGGTGTGCCCATATGGGGCGCTATCTGGACATCACCCCGGCCCATGTGGGTGAGGGCTGTCTGCAGGACGTGCATTGGAGTGAAGGTCTGTTTGGTTATTTTCCCAGCTATGCCCTGGGTCATCTGATCTCCGCCCAGTTGGCGGAGGCCATGGAAGCGGGGATTGGCCCCATCGAAGTCCATGTTGCCGCTGGCCAGGAGAGTCAACTCCTGAACTGGCTCCGCCGCCATGTGCATCCCCTGGGCCGCCGGGTGAATGCTGAGCAGTTGGTGCAACAGGTGACGGGCCGCCCCCTGTCTGCTGCCCCCTTCCTCCGCTATTTGGAGACAAAGCTGGACCAGCTTCTGGCCATGGCACCCAACGATCTGGTCCCCCCATCCATACCGGCTTGACGGGAACCGTTGCAACAATGGTTCGTAGGGCGAGCGCACCATGACGCAGCACAGCAGCGACCACGTTCCCATCACCTTGGGGGTGGAGGAGGAGTTGTTTCTTGTGGATCCCCAATCCCGGGATTTGTTGGCCGATCCCGATCCCGGTATTTTTGAGGCCTGTGGGACCAACTGTGGTCCCCATAAGGTGGTGCGGGAATTTCTGCGCTGCCAGATTGAAACCAACACCCGGATCTGTCACTCGGTGGCAGAGGTGCGCACAGCCCTGCAGGACACCCGGAAAATTGCCATTGACGCGGCAGAGAAGCACGGGGCCCGGATCATGGCGGCCTCGACCCATCCTTTTGCCACATGGGAGATGCAGAGGGTCTCACCGGGTGAGCGCTACCAGCGCTTCCTCACCAACTTCCAGGACAATGTTCGGCACTTTGTCAGCAACGGCATGCATGTCCATGCCGGGTTTGGCGATCCGGAGATCCGCGTTCTAGTGATGACCGCGCTGCGCCGCTACTTGCCACTGCTCCATGCCCTGTCCACCTCGTCACCGTTCAGCAGCAGCCGGGAGACGGGATTCAAGTCCTATCGGTTAAGCCTGATCGGCGCCCTGCCCCGCACTGGCATGCCCAACCCGCTGTATTCCCGGGCAGACTACGACCGAATGATGGCCGAATACCGGCGTATGGGCTTCATTCAGGACGGCAGCGAACTGTGGTGGGACATCCGACCATCCCACACCTTCCCCACCATTGAACTGCGCATCTGTGATGTCTGCACCCGCATTGAGGACGGGGTGTCCATTGTGGCGCTCTATGGATGCCTGATCCGTTGGCTGATGCGCCAGGCGCGGATGGGCAGGCTGCAGGCAGAGCCGTTCACTGAACTGATTGAGGAGGACCGTTGGATTGCCCAGCGTTATGGTGTCTCTGCCACCTTCGGTCATCAGAACTGTGAAGGGGGGAGGATGGAGTGTCTCCCCATCCTGGAGGAGCTGCAGGAGCAATTGGCGGATGATGCCCAGGCGCTGGACTGCGAAGCAGAGTTGCGCCACACCCTGACCATTGCCCGGGAAGGGACCTGCGCGGACCACCAACTGGACCTTTACCGGCGCCGCCGCCAGGCAGGGGACAGCCACCAGAAGGCCCTGCGCCACGTGGTGGATCTGGTGCTGGCCCAGACCAAGGAACCTGCCCACCACCATTTGGGCGCAGACAAGCTTCGTGGGGATTAGGGGGTCCCCAAGAGGCCTTGCAATTGCTCTGTGGTGTAGTCCTGACAAAAGGCGCCAAAGCTTTTGGTGGCTGCGGTCCGGACCCAGCAGCTTAACAATGGACGCAGGACAGCTTCCAACTCCGCCAAGGGAAGCCGATCCAGAACAGGACGGGCCAAGGTGGTAAGGCCAGGGGCGCCCCCTAGCCAAAGTTGATAGTGACCTGCTGCACTGCCCACCAGGCCCACCTCAGCCATGTAGGGCCGGCTACAGCCATTGGGGCAGCCGGTCATGCGCACCAACAGCGGCTGGCCAATGCCCAGGCTCTGGCGCAGTGCATCAAGGCGAGCCAGCACGTCGGGAAACAGGCGTTCCGACTCGGTGATGGCCAAGCCACAGGTGGGCAGGGCAGGACAGGCAATCCCGTGGGATCCGGTGGGCTCCACCAGGGCGGACTGTTGTAAGCCAACGGCGTCCAGGCGGTCTTGAATGTCCTGCTTCTGATGGGGAGCAATCCCGCAGAGCAAAATGTCCTGATTGGGGGTGACGCGCAGGTCCAACTGGTAGCGCTGCACCAACTCCCGCAGGGTGTCTTTGAGGGGACCGGCCACGCGCCCTGTCATTACGGGCAGGCCAACAAACCATCGATCCTCCCCCTGACGTTGCCAGCCCAGGTAGTGTTCCAGGGTCCGGGCAGGCTCCTTGCGCAGGGGCCGGATCTCCCCCTGGAAGTAGTGGGTGAGGCAGCCCTTGAGCCAGTCTATGCCCCGGTCGTGAACCAGATACTTGAGGCGGGCGTGGCGGCGACTCTGGCGATCACCATGGTCCCGCTGCAGGGCCACAATGGCCTTCACCAGAGCCAGCACCTGGCGCCCTTGCACATATCCCAAAGGATCCGCAGTGCGGGCAAAGGTGTCCTCTTTGTTGTGGGTGCGCCCCATGCCGCCGCCCACATAGACATTGGCTCCCATCAGCCTGCCCATGGTGTCGGTGAAAATCACAAATCCCACATCCTGGGTCAGGACGTCAATGGAGTTATCCCCTGGAACCGTGACCCCCACCTTGAACTTGCGGGGCAGGTAGCGGCTGCCGTAGAGCGGCTCCTGTTCATCACCGCTATGGACTGCTGGAGGGGCCGGCTGGCGGTTGATCTTCCTGACCTTGGGGGTTGGGCGGAGACGGTAAGCCATCTCCCCATCCACCCATAGATCCAGATAGGCCCCCAGGGCTGCCTGGGGCGTCAGCAGGGCGGCAATATCATCCGCCAGACGGCGGGCGGCGGGGTAGCCGGCGGTGGTGTAGGGAGCCGCCGGAGCCATGACGTTGCGGTTGATATCACCACAAGCGGCAAGGGTGGAGCCCAGGTTGCGCACAATGGTTCCCATCACTGTGCGCAGATCCTGTTTGGGGATCCCGTGCAACTGAAATGTCTGGCGGGTGGTGGCTCGCAGGGTGCCGTTGCCATAACGATCCGCCAGCCCATCAAGGGCCAGGTAAAGCTGGGCGGGAATGCGTCCACCGGGAGAGCGCAGCCGCAGCATCATGCTCCAATCCCGGCGCCGGTGGTCGCGGTTGTTTTGCTGATAGCTCCCGTGAAACTTCAGGATCTGAACGGCGCCGTTACTGAAATGGGATTCCCCGTTCTCCAGCTCGCTGGCCAGGGGCTCCCGGAGGTGGTCACTTGCCAGCTTCAGTGCTTCCACCTTGGCCATCTTACCGTCGTTCTCACCCAACAAGCCCCCTGCCGTCGGCGCATTGTGGGTCAGGGGATCAGCTTCCACAGTACTCATCACAGGCGGAAATGAGGCAAGCGGGCAAGGGGTGTGACTTCAGCCTAGGGGGCAGACCAGGATCAGGCTACATGGGCAGGATCAATCTGTTACAGGTCCCCGGGTCCCGGGATGTGCGGTGTGGCCCACAGCAGCCAGTGCTGCAGGAGGGATGGGATTCAACAGATTGAGTCTATGGAATTTTAAGATATGCTGGCAACGATGTCATTCATCGACAAGAAAACCATGGACAATCTAAGCATTCGCCCCCTTCGTTGCGAGGATGAATCGGATTGGCGCCAGCTCTGGACCCTCTATCTGGATTACTACAAGACATCTGTTGCAGAAGTCGTCTACCAAACCACCTGGCAGCGTCTTCTCTCTGGCGCCAATTATGAATACTGCGGCTTCATGGCTTTTCAAGGGGATTGTGCCGTGGGACTTGCCCATTACTTGTTTCACCGCCACTGCTGGAGTATTGAGAATGTTTGCTATCTGCAAGACTTGATGGTGCATGCCGATTGGCGTGGTCAGGGCATTGGCCGGGCATTGATGGAGGCGGTATTCGCCGCCGCTGATGCGGAAGGTTGCCACAAAGTGTACTGGCTTACCCAGCATTCTAACGAGGCGGGGCGCAGGCTCTATGACCGCGTCGGCACGCTGACACCATTTATTCGTTATGATCGAAGAAGTTAAGGAATCGCTGGAGACCCGTGTGAGCAGGAGAATAATTCAGTGGAGCTGCTCTCTCCTCTCTCTCAAGGAGCTTTATATTGCCCTTGGGATGGCTCTTCTTGGACTTGATAGCGGTCTCAGAACAGTAGGTTGACACACTACTCCCATGTTACCAAGGCTAAGGAACTTCTGAACAAGTCCCCTTGAGACCCTGAGAGCTTTTGGGAAGCCCAGTAGAGACAGGGGAAGCAGGAGCCTGATGGCGGACGACTCTGGCTTGTTCAGAGGTTCCCTAATAACTTCTTCCTCCCCAAGAATAAGTTGGTCAGGGCCGCTAACACCATCACCTTGCTGTGATTTTCGGCCAGGCCCCGTCGCCTGGTTTTCCGAAACCCAAACTGCTGCTTGAGCACACGAAAGGGATGCTCCACCTTGGCTCTGACATGGGCCTTGGCACGCTCCACCCACCGTTGTACGGCCCCTTCTCCATCATCAGGTAAGTGGCGGCGCTTCCCATGTCTCATGGCGATACGACAGTCCACCTCTGGTCCTGCCATCTCCTCTCGCTTCTCAAGGCCTTGGTCGCCGGCATCCCCATAGATCACCTTCTCTTCTCCATGCAATAGCTCTGCTGCCACCACCACATCACTGACATGAGACGACATGGTGGCCACAGAGTGGATCAAGCCGGAATCCTTATCCACCCCAAGTGTACTTTCATGCCAAAGAACCACTGGTTCTCTTTACAGGTTTGGTGCATCTGTGGATCTCGTTCCCTCTTCTCGTTCTTTGTGGAGGTGGGGGCATGGATAATGGTGGCATCTACTACTGTCCCCTCCCGCAGCAGCAGGCCTTTCTCTCCCATGTACTGTCCCACTATTTTGAAGATCTTCTCTGCCAACTGGTGCCGTTCCATAAAATGGCAGAACGCCAAGATGGTAGTGGCATCAGGGATGTTGTCTTTGGCAAGATCAATCCCTGCGAGGCGGCGGATGGCACCGTTGTCAATCAGGGCGCCTTCCATGGCTTCGTCCTTCAGGGACCACCAGTTCTGCATCAGATGAATCCGTAGCATGGTCTCCAACCCATAGGGCGGGCCTTCCTTCTTGAGGGCCTACTTGCGGATAGAAAGGCTCCACCAGCTTCACTAGCGCTGAGAAGGGCAGCACCGCCTCCATCTCGCAGAAAAGAACTTCTCCTTCCTGGTCTGCTTCCTCACGCGGCTACGCTCCCAGTCGCTGAAGCCCAACTGCTGCTCCTTTCCCGCCATCCCTTCCTTCCCAATTCACACTCAGTCTAATGCCACACTCAGACCGCTGGGGGGGCAGGGATCCCTTGGGGGTTTTCCAGGCTTTCCTTAGGGGCCAAGCCCATCCATGGGGTCTCCCGGCCCCGTCCATGGGAAAGAAATCCGTGACCTTTCCATAGATGGCCTACGATACAGTAATCTTCTGAAAGTTATCGGTTTCTTTCGTGCTCCGTTCATATCTCCTTTCCTGCATGGCCGCATCTTCTTTTCTTATCCCCGTAGGGGAATATCAGAGAGCATAACAGATGATGCTCTAGGATAACGACTGTAGAAATATGTCTAACGTACGTATCGGAGTAAGTCCACGTTCAATTATAAGTTCCTCCCATTCACTATCAGTCAATCTATTATAATCACACTCAAAGTTGGTTCTTGCGTAACCTGTTATAGACATTACAATAAGGACTATGAAAAGAGCAAAAGCGACAGTAAGACAATCGCAACCACAGTAAGTAGAAGCAGTATTGGTTTCTTCACTCATAGTCATAGAAGGTGATGGGAAAGGAACGACTTAATTTATGATAACATCAGTGCCCAACCATGTCAGTCCCCGTGCAGTTCGGTCCATCCCTGGCGATTCACGGGTGATTCACGGCCCTCTCCCTGACTGTCATGGGAATCCATGGCAGCACGGGCTGACGCGCACCAAGTGACGTTCCCTGGACAGGCTTGGCCCCATGAACGGGCCTGGACCCAAGCAATCCATACAGGCTTAAACAGTCCATGACCAAACCTTAGACCCGTCACCACGGATCCTTGATGTTGCCCAGGGAGACAGTGCATAGGTTACCAATTGGTGTTACACCGCCGCCCTGAGCGGCTGACAATCATGTCCGAGCCTAATTTTGATGGTGTCGTCTCACGCCGGACCGTGCTTCTGGGGGGCGCGGCTTTTGGGATGGCCGCCTTTGCCGATGCGGCATTGCCCCCCAAGGCCAGGGGGGTCACCATGGAGTTTGAGCCCGTCAGCACCAATCAGGAGGACACCATCACCCTGCCCGATGGCTACACTTGGCACGTGGTGGCTTCTTGGGGAGACCCCCTATGGTCCAGCGGCAAGGACTTTGATGCTACTTCCCGGGGAACAGCGGAATCCCAGGCCATGGCCTTTGGGGACAACAACGATGGCATGAGCTGCTTTGCCGCAGGGAACCGCACTGTGTTGGCGGTGAATAACGAATATACAAATCGAAAAATCATTTGGGGTAATCGTGCTTCAGAACGCTATGAGAATCAAGATGATGTCCGTAAGGGGATGAATGCCCATGGGGTCAGCTTGATGGAAATCCGCCGCGGCAACACTGGCTGGCAGGTGGTAAAGGATTCTCCCCTGAACCGCCGCATCACCCCCAATACCCCCATGGACATCACCGGTCCTGGTCGGGGCCATGATCTGCTCAAGACCCGGGAAGATCCCCAGGCTGTTCTGGCCCTGGGCACCTTCAATAACTGCGGCAATGGCCGTACTCCCTGGGGTACCTACCTCACCTGTGAGGAAAACGTCCATAGCTATTTCCATAGCCCCTCCAATCCGGACTGGACACCCACCGACGCCTTAAAGCGTTATGGCTTTAAGGCCAGCAATGATCGCTATGGCTGGGCCACAGTTGCGGAGCGTTTTGATCTGGCCCTGGAGCCCAACGAACCCAACCGCTGTGGCTACATCGTAGAGATTGATCCCGCAAATCCCGCCTCGCGCCCCCGCAAGCACACCGCCATGGGGCGCTTCAAACATGAAAATTGCGAGATGGTGGTTGCCCGCAATGGATTGATTGTGGCCTATATGGGAGATGATGAGCGGGGGGAATATCTCTATAAGTTTGTTTCCAGCAAAACCTATCGCCCCGGGATGGACAACCCCTCCAGCCTTTTGGAAGACGGCACCCTCCATGCTGCCCGCTTCGACGAGAATGGCACAGGGGTCTGGCTGGCGCTGACGCCGGAAACCACGGGCATGGACACTGCGGAAATCCATATCCATACCCGCCTGGCGGCAACAGCCGTAGGGGCCACCACCATGGACCGGCCTGAATGGGTGGCCGCTAACCCCAAGGCTGTCGAAGCCTATTGCTGTCTTACTAACAACAAAAATCGGGGGACAAGCGGTCAGCCTGTCAATGGTGTCAACCCCAGGCCCAATAACCAGTATGGGCAAATCGTCCGTTGGATCCCCAGCCAAGGGAATCACGCTAGCCGGGAGTTCACATGGGACCTTTTTGTCATGGCGGGCAATCCTGCGGTTCACCAGAATGCCTATTCTGGATCCAGCAATATCACCCCGAATAATATGTTTAATTCCCCGGATGGCTTGGCTTTCGATAGTGAGGGACGACTATGGATTCAAACGGATGGTAACTACAGCAATTCGGGTGATTTTGCGGGAATGGGCAATAACCAGATGTTGCTGGCAGATGGCAAAACCGGGGCCATCCGACGCTTTATGGTGGGTCCTAAGGAATGCGAGGTGACTGGCATTACTTGGAGCCCGGACCGCAAAACCATGTTTGTGGGCATCCAGCATCCCGGTGAGCGCAACCCCGACACTTGTCATTTCCCAGGTGGCGGCACCAGTCTACCCCGTTCCAGCGTGATCGCCATTGAAAAGAATGGTTGGTTGGGGCTCGGCCGTGGGACCATTGGCTAACCCTTAGGAGAATCTGATGTCTGGCTCCAGATAGGTGCTCTGCCTCAGGCTCTCCTCCACGTGGGCAATGAGTCGATGAGCATCAGGGATGGTGAGATTGCCCGCCACAATGGCAGCTTCACTGTCCCGCCTCAGACGCTCCACAAGGCTCTGGGGATCATGGTCCAGGGCCGTGAGCACATCGGCTGTGGTGTTGCCCCGCGCCACCTGCTCCACCTGATACCCCCCCCGTGGTTCCAAGCGGATATGAACCGCATTGGTGCGGCCGAACAGGTTATGGAGATTTCCCATGATTTCCTGATAGGCCCCTGCAAGAAATAAGCCCATCCAATAGGGATCCGGTGGCTGGAGATGGTGGAGCTCCAGCAGGGGTTTGTGGGTGCCGGAATCGATAAAACGATTCAACTTGCCATCGGAATCGCAGGTGAGATCTGCAAAAGCACCAAGGGCTTGGGGAGGCTCATGGAGACGGTGGATGGGCATCAAGGGGAAGAGTTGGTCAATGGCCCAGGTGTCTGGCGCTGAGCGGAAAATAGAGAGATTTGCGTAATACGTGGCAGCCAGGGCCGCAGTGATGGGTTGCAGATCGGCAGGGATGGGCTGATGGCCAAGGTGATGGGCAATGGTGCGGCAACAGGCCCAATAGAGTTGTTCTGCTTTAGCGCGATCAATGAGAGATAGATAACCCAAACGAAAGGCGGAGAGGGCATCATCTTTGAACTTCACTGCGTCGTGCCAGGCCTCCTGCAGGTTATGGGGCGTGATGATGGTCAATAACTCCCGCAGATTACGCACCAGCAGGGGCTCCCCCTCCTGCCGCGGAGGAACCACCCCATTCACCCTCCCCGTACTCAGCACATCAAACACCAGCACACTGAAATGGCTGGCAATGGCCCGCCCGCTTTCACTCACCAAGGTGGGCATGGGCACACCTTGGGTTTGGCAACACTCCTGGATGGTGGCCACCACATCATTGGCATAGTTCTGCAGGGAGTAGTTGGTGGATGCCGCTGTGGCGGTGCAGCTACCGTCGTAGTCCACCCCCAATCCACCCCCCACATCCAGATAACCCATGGGGGCTCCCAGGGCCACCAATTCCACATAGAGCTGCCCCATCTCCTGCAGGGCCTCTTTGAGCACTGCAATATCACTGATTTGGCTGCCGATGTGCATATGGAGAAGCCGCAATTCCTCCAGCAGTCCCCCATCTCGCAATGTATTCACGGTGGCCAGTAAATCCGGCACGGAAAGCCCGAATTTAGCCCCATCTCCGCTGCTGCTGCCCCAGCGTCCGCTGCCCTGAGCAGAGAGTTTTGCGCGGACGCCCATGAGGGGAGCCATCCCCAACCGGCGGCTGCAGGCCACCAGGCCATGCGCTTCATTGGGTTGTTCAATCACCACCAGGGGACGGCGCCCCAGCCGTCGGGCCAGAATGGCTGTTTCCAGATAGCGGGTGTCTTTATAGCCATTACAGATGAGCAGGGCATCAGGATCATCCAACAGGGCCAGGGCAATGAGCAACTCCGCTTTACTGCCTGCCTCCAGACCAAAGTTCCAGCGCCGCCCCACCCGCACCACATGCTCCAGCACATGGCGTTGCTGGTGACACTTGACGGGGAACACCCCCTGATAACACCCCTGATAAGTGTATTGGGTGATGGCGCAGGCAAAGGCATCATGGAGTTTTGCCAAACGGTCCTCCAGGATGTCATCAAAGCGAATCAGCAACGGCAAAGACAGATTGCGCGCCTGCAGGTCCCGCACCAGGAACGGCAGATCCAGACAGCCGCCCCGCTCCCCCTGGGGTCGCACCATCACATGACCCTGTTCACCGATGGAGAAGTAGGGCTGTCCCCAAGCGTCCAGGCCATAGAGCCGGCTGCTCTGGGTCGCTGTCCAATTGGTCTGGCCAGTCAACGGCTGCCTGGGGGTGGGGCCCATCGTCTCCAAATCCTCGATCCACTCAACCCTATGGGATAGGGGTGATGGGAAGTGTGTTGATACACGGTCCCCATAAGGTCAGGCCATTGAATGGAGAGGCACCCTGTCAGCACCCCAAGGTAGCGCCTTGCTCCATGGCCTTCCCCCACGACAGCCTGCTGGCGGGTGTTCGACAAGCTCGGCAGCCTGGAGTGGCTGGGCTACGGCAGCCTCCTGTCACCGGGCATAGTGGGCTGGGATTTGGTTCCCTCGCCGCCGTGCAGGCAAGGTTGATGCCTTAATGTAGCACAAGAAAAGCTGTCCTTCAGGACGGGGCTTGACTTCCAGCATCGCCAGGGATCACCCCCATACCCAAGGCCATGGGCTGGGTAAGTGAAGAGATATTTCAGGTGGGCAAAGGAAAGCTCCACAGGCTGGGGGGGTAAGGAAAGTACATTTGGAACACTTCAAAGCGACTCCACAGAAAGTTCCATCCCCTCATGTCGGTGTCTCTACCACCATTCCTGCTCCCCAGTGTTGCGGAAATAGCGGGAAGTGGGCAAAGGGCTAGGATTAGCTCACCATTGGTCCAATCATCACGGCATCCTTGGTCAAATCAGAATCTGGACTGGTTCGCTGCCCCTCCAGTGCCCAGGGCCTGAGGGAACCACCGGTGGGGGTGGGGAAGAGCCGGGATTGGATTAAAATACTGGGTGGTATTCTCTTTCTATCCCTGGTCGGCCTCTCTTCTCCCCAGGGTGCACAGGCGCAGGCGACGATTAACATCTGCGACCGCACTCCTCAGATGGAGGCCGCAATTCTCAAGAGATTGATCAAAACGGAGGCGGACTGCGGCAGTGTAACGCCTGCGGCCAGGCGTGTTTGACAAGCTCACCAGCCTGGAGCGGCTGGATCTGATAGGAAACATCTGAACAGCCTCCCGGTGGACATATTCGACAAGCTCACTAGCCTGGAGCGGCTGCTTCTGAAAAACAACAGTCTGAGCAGCCTGCGGCCAAGCGTGCTTGACAAGCTCACCAGCCTGTATTATATTACCTGGATCTGAAACAGAATGGTCTGACGTGTTTGCCCTGTCCGCTCCCGATAGCTGATCTTCGTCTCGACAAACCCAAGAGCAGGTACCGAAGGTGTGGTGTGTTCATCACCGAGTCTGGCGGCTCCACCCAAGTGAGCGAGGCGGCGGGAACGACAAACACCGACACCTACACCGTGGCGCTGGACACTGAGCCAACAGCCAGTGTGAGCATCGAAGTCACTTCCGGTGGCCCGGGAGCAGCCAGAGTGAGCCCTGCCACCTTGACCCTCACCCCCACCAACTGGAACAGTGGGCAGACAGTAACGGTGACCGATGTGGGCGACAAGGTGCCTCAGAGCAACGACCGCAGCGCGACCACCAGCCACAGCGCCATCTCAGCCGACTCCGCCTATGACGGCATCGGCACCCCTTCGGTGACAGTCTCGGTGGCGGAAGGTGCGGGAGTGAGGGTTATCGAGTCCAACGACTCCACTTGGGTGAACAAGACGGCGGGAACGACAAACACCGATACCTACACTGAGCCAACGGCCAGTGTGAGCATCGAAGTCACTTCCGGTGACCCGGGAGCAGCCAGAGTGAGCCCTGCCACCTTGACCCTCACCCCCACCAACTGGAACAGTGGGCAGACAGAACGGTGACCGGTGTGGGCGACAAGGTGTCTCAGAGCAACGACCGCAGCGCGACCACCAGCCACAGCGCCACCTCAGCCGACTTCGCCTATGACGGCATCGGTATCCCTTCAGTGACAGTCTTGGTGGTGGAAGGTGCGGGAGTGAGGGTTACCGAGTCCGACGGCTCCACTTGGGTGAACGAGACGGCGGGAACGACAAACACCGATACCTACACCGTGGCGCTGGACACTGAGCCAACGGCCCCTGTGAGCATCAGCATCAAAGTCAATGGCCCCGGCAATCCCTTTTATAGGGTAAGAGCCAAGGCGAGGGCCACCTTGACCTTCAACCCTTCCACTTGGTCCAGGCCGCAGACAGCGACAGTGACCGGCGTGGAGGATGGGTGGGACGAGATGGAATATTTTACCGCAACCTTTCGTCACACTGCCACATCGACGGACTCCGACTACCACGACATCCAGATCTCTTCAGTCGATGTTAGAGTGGAAGACGTGGACGGTTTGCAAGACGGCATCGGGACGCTGAGGAGCATCACCATCAAGCAGTCTGACGGCAACACCTCCGTGATCGAGGGCGCCATCGATACCTACACGGTAAAGCATGACAGCTGGATATATGGGGACAGGATGACCATCGAAGTCACTTCCAGTGAGAGAGGAGCAGCCACAGTGAGCCCTGCCACCTTGACCTTCATCTACGCCACTCGGCTGCGGACGGTGACGGTGACCAGTGTGGACGACAACGTGGACCAGAGGGGCAACCTCAGGGTGGCCATCACCCACGGCACCAGTTACAGAGATGACTTCGATAGGGGCCTTTATGTGGCGTATCCGTTCGGTCCCACCCTCGACATGGCCATCACGGTGGTGGATGATGATAGCATGCCAGGAGTCATCATCGCCGAGTCTGACGGCGGCACATCCATGATCGAGGGGGCACCGATAGCTACAGGGTGGTGCTGGATAGTCGGCCAACGGCCAGTATGACCATCAAGGTCAGTTCCGGTGATCCGGTGGCAGCCACAGTGAGCCGCGCCGCCTTGACCTTCACTTCCACGAACTGGAACAGTGCCTAGACGGTGACGGTGAGTGGTGTGGACGACAACGTGAACCAGAGCCGCAACTGCAGGGTGAGCATCAGCCACAGCGCCACTTCCACCTTTCGCACCTTCATCCCCATGGTCACCTCCCATGTGACCATCATGGTGGTAGATGATGACAACATGCCGGGAGTTACCATCACCGAGTCGGGCGGCGGCACCTTGCCGTCGGGGTCGCCAAACGCCGATAGCTACACGGTGGTGCTGGACAGTCGGCCAACGGCCAGTGTGAGCACCGAGGTCACGTCCGGTGATCCGGGAGCAGCCAGAGTGGGCCCTGCCACCTTGACCTTCACCACCGCCCACTGGAATAGCGCGCAGACGGTAACGGTGAGCGGGGTAGACGACCGCACCCATGGTGCCCAGCGTGTTGCCCAGGTGCTCAATACGGCATTGCAGAGTAGGGCCACCCCATGCCACCCATGGGAGCGTCCTCCCTACCCTGGTCCAGCACGCGGGCATCTCCAGGTCCACCGTCCATCGGTGGTTCCACTTGTTCAATCTACAAACCCACCGCCATCGACACCAGAAGTTCCTCTCCTTCTTGCAACAGTATTGACGGGAGTGTGCCCAAAAGTCTGGAGGTCCATGTGAGCATCGATAACGACTGCACTCATCAACACGCCAAGGTGAAGCGTTAGCTGGCGCGGCGGCCCAGGTTCCACCTGCATTTTACTCCCACCTACGCCCCATGGATCAATCAGGTGGAACGCTGCTTCCCCATCCTGACCCGGAAGGATATTCCACGGGGATCGTTTCCCAATGTTCGAGAACTCATCCAGAGAATCAATGCCTTCGTGAAGGGATATAATTCCCAAACCACTCCCTTCCTCTGGGTCCCTACCGCCGAATTCATCCTGGCCAGGATCGAACCACTTTCTACTCTTATCTCCGGGACATGACACTAGGGTCAGGACTCATAATATAAGGAACGGGCTGTGGAGCGAGTGGATGACAGGAAGGTATTGAGCGGCATCATCCACGTCATTCAGAAGGGGCTAGGCTGGGTGAGGATGCCCCAGGTCCTGTATGATTGACGCCACTGGTCTCAAAGCCCGTCCCACGGCATCCAGCCTCAACAAGGGGGGGCCGCCTGATCAGCGCGCCAAGGGGGACATGACTAGCAAGCTCCCTATGGCCTGTGACAGCAAAGGTGGTTCCGGCTCCACCTGCGTGAGGGGCAATGCAGTGACTTCACTGGTGCTGATGGGGTGCCAAAAGACCTGCCGCCTGCTGCTGTGGTGAGGGGTAAAATAGGGACAAAACCCGCAAGGTGCTGTCCCAGCAGGGCATCTCGCCTTGCGTCCCGCCCCGTCGCTGCCGCAAGAAACCAGTGCATTACAGCAAGAGGCTGGATCGCAAGCGTCACAAAATCGAGACTCTCTTTTCCCGACAGAAGGGCTGGCGGCCCATTGCAACCCGCTACGACGGCTGCGCCCACGTCTTCGGTTCTGCCATCCTCCTGGCCGCCACCGTCCTCCCCTTGTTCCCCAAGGAACGTAGGTGTGAAGCGGGTGGATGACAGGAAGGTGTTGAGCGGCATCACCCCTGTCATTCAGAAGGGTCTGCGCTGGGTGGATGCCCCGGCCGCCGATAGCCCCCACAAAACCCTCTACAACCGTTGCCACCGCTGGTGAGACAAGGGTGTTTTTGATCTGATCTTTTCCGAGTTGTCAGCATCCGACTCCGCAGAGTCACCCGATGCCCCAGAGCCAGCGGTCCTGATGATTGACGCCACTGACATCAAAGCCCATCCCACGGCGTGCAGCCTCAACAAAGGGGGGGTGTCCCCTGCCTGATTGGGGCGCCAAGGTGGGCATGACCAGCAAGCTCCATGGGGTCTGTGACAGCAGGGGTGATCGCCTGCGACTTCACCTCAGTGAGGGGCAATGCAGTAACTTCACCGGCGCCGATGTGGTGCTCGAAGACCTGCCGCCTGCGGCAACGGTGATGGGGGATCAAGGGTATGACAGTGGAAAAATCCGTAGGATGCTGTCCCAGCAGGGCATCACGCCTTGCATCACACCCCGTCGCTTCCGCAAGAAACCAGTCCATTACAGCAAGAGGTTGTATCGCAAGGGTCATAAATCGAGAATCTTTTTTCCCGACAGAAAGACTGGCGGCCCATTGCAACCCGCTACGACCGCTGCGCCCACGCCTTCCGTTCTGCCATCCTCCTGGCCGCCACTGTCCTCTTCTAGTGATGAGTCCTGACCCTAGGGACCAGACCTCTGGTCTTGAGGCAACGCCTCACCCTTCCTCCATCTGAAAACCATGAAAACAGGAGTCTTCAGCGTTGCTTTGGCTAAACTAGCCTTTGTTTCAGCAGGTCTTCTGCTCCTGTGCCAAGCCTGACTGCACCCCGTACTGAGGCTGAGGCTGAGGTCCCGCAAGCTTTTGGGCAACTTGGTCCAGAAGCTTGTGGGAAGGGATCTTGTTGGTGAACTGATTCGGGAGCACTGTGCCTGGGCCGGGCGGCCAAGCGGGAAGCAAAGACATCAAGCCGTAAGCCGTTGCAGTCCTAGGGAAAGGATGGAAAGCCTCACGGGAACCCCTGGAAACCCCCTCCAGTGATCTGAAGGGATTAGGCTGGGTGTGAATTGGGATGGAAAGGATGGAAAAGAAGGAGCAGCAGTTGGGCTTCAGTGACTGGGAGCGTGGTCGCGTGAGGAAGCAGACCAGAAAGGAGAGGTCCCTGCGAGATGGAGGCGGTGCTGCCCTTCTCAGCACTGGTGAAGCTGATGGAGCCTTTCTATCCCCAAGGGGGCCCCTCAAGGAGGAAGGCCGCCCTATGAGCCGGAGACCATGCTGCGGCTGCACCTGATGCAGAACAGGTGGTCCCTGAGGGACAACGCCATGGAAGATGCCCTGATTGATAGCAGTGCCATCTGCCGCTTCGCTGGCATTGATCTTGCCAAAGATCACATCCCGGATCCACCACCATCTTGGCGTTCCACCATTTTGGAGAACGGCACCAGTTGGCAGAGGGGATCTTCAAGACAGTGGGGCAGTACTTGACAGAGAAGGGCCTGCTGCTGAGGGAGGGCACGGCGGTGGATGCCACCATCATCCATGTCCCCACCTCCACAAAGGAATGAGAAGAGGGAACGAGATTCACAGACATGATAAATCAGCCAAGGAAACCAGGGATTCTTTGACATGAAAGTATACATTAGAGTGGATAAGGATTCCGGCTTGATCCACTCTGTGGCCACCCACGGCGGCTCACGTCAATGGTGTGGTGATGGCAGCAGAGTGCTTGGATGGAGAAGAGAAGGTGATCTATGGGGATGCAGGCGACCAAGGCCTTGAAAAGCGAGAGGAGATGGCAGGACGAGAAATGGACTGTCCCGTCGCCATGGGAGTAGGGAAGCGTCGCCGCTGATCTGACAATGGAGAAGAGGCAGTACACAGTGGGTGGAGCAGACTAAGGCTCATGTCAGAGCCAAGGTGGAGCATCCCTTCGATGTGCTCAAGCAACAGTTTGGGTTCCGGAAAACACGACTCCAGCGGATAGGGAACTCTCCCCTTGCCAGCACTGGGATACCATGGCCTGATGTCCTCCACCGGAGGATCATCCCAGGGAATCAGCACATCCATCCGCTCTGGAAATCGCTCCCGTCCCGTCTTCCGCTTCTTCCTCTCGTACTCAAGATCCGCAAAGCTCTTCTCCATGCCCTTCAGGTAGCAAAACTCCAACCATGGCTTAATCCTAACAACCCACTGGGACTTGTTCAGAGGTTCCCTAACTGGCGCCTATGTGGCAAAGTCCCATGGGCTTCTCCATCAGGATGGCATGTTGGGGCATCCACACTAAACGGCCTAAACCACTGTCCACAGAGGGGTTTCAGGATCGTCCTTGACTCTCCTGAGGCCAGGTCCACTGGCTGATGGCTTCCGAGTCGGTGCCGTGGGTGTAGGCATAGGAACGGTTGCGTAATATGTCTTCTTTCATCTGCTCCTTGAGATGGGCAGCACGATAGCCAAGGCTGGGTACACGATTAATCACATCAATCACCAAATTAAAGCGATCAACCTGGTTATTCATGGCCAGTTCCAAGGGGGTATTAATATTGCCTTGTTCCTTGTAGCCGCGCACATGAATATTGTGGTGATTGGTGCGACGGTAGGTGAGACGATGAATCAACCAGGGATAGCCATGGAAATTGAAAATCACTGGCTGATCCGTGGTGAAGAGGCTATCAAAGTCCGCATCACTGAGACCATGGGGATGCTCCTCGGAGAGACAGAAAAGCTTCACTACATTCACATAACGAATTTTGAGTTGGGGAAGATATTGGCGCAAAATGGCGATGGCGGCCAGGCATTCCTTGGTGGGGATATCTCCAGCGGAGGCCAACACCACATCAGGGGCCGCAAGACTACCCTCCTGTTGATCTGTACAGACCCAATCCCATAAACCGGCCCCCTTGGCCACATGGGCACCACGAGAAAAGGCAAGATAAGGAATCAAGAAGAGAAAGTAGCTATAGGAATAGGTGAGTAAAATGAGCATGGAACTCCCATGATTCCCCCCAGGGACTTCCAGGATCTCCTGGGGCACTCGCAATCCTCTTAAC
>JAJDUS010000003.1 GCA_022826535.1 Prochlorococcaceae cyanobacterium jk18x1bzbins.87 | reverse complement strand
CAGTCGCCCTTTCCCCAATGGCAGCGCCCTGTCCTTCTCCTTGCGTCAGCCCCTGCGGGTGGAGCGTGGAGCAGCCACCCTCTCTCTACCCACCGGGCGCACGCGGGATGGGGCGGTGCTCCGTCAAGTGCTTTCCGCCCCCCTGGTTCCCAGTGGCCGCCAGTTGGACGTGACCGCCAAGGCGCAGCTCCCCTGGTTGGGGGGTGATGTGTCCCTGGGCGCCACCAGGAGCGGCCAGCCCCAACATCAACTGAGGGCTGACCCGGAATGGACGGTCTTCACCGGCTACCGCTCCACCTGGTGAGGGGGCAGTCCGACCCCCGGCTGTGCTGGGACACAAGCCCCATCCTTCAGGAGGGTTTTTCCTTGTGCTAGACTTTGGCGTTGAGGCATCAACCTTGCCCTCCTCGCTGCCCTGCCGCTGGAGAAGTGAAACGGACGTGGCTCCCGCCTCAGACAATCTCTCCCACAGCAGGGGGCCATGAAGAAGCGTCGTCCTCCCCTGAACGTTCCGTGCTTAAGATCTTAGCGGAGAGGGAATTTCTGCCCTTCACGGTGGGGAGGAAGTCCAACAGCGACCATCCCGGATCCTTGTCACTCCCTTCCTCCTTCCCACCATGGCCTACCCTCTGGATCGCCGCACCTATGCAGAAACCTACGGTCCCACCGTGGAGGATCGGCTGCGTTTGGCGGATACGGAATTAATCCTGGAGGTGGAGAAGGATTATTGCATCTATGGAGAGGAGGTGAAATTTGGTGGGGGCAAGGTGATTCGGGATGGCATGGGCCAGAGTCAGGTGGGCCGTGGAGAGGGGGCCATGGACACCGTCATCACCAATGCCTTGATCCTGGATTGGTGGGGCATCGTCAAGGCGGATGTGGGGCTGCGGGACGGCAGGATTGCCGCCATCGGTAAAGCAGGCAACCCTGATATTCAGCCCGGGGTGGATGTGGTGATTGGTCCGGGCACGGAGATTATTGCCGGGGAGGGGCAGATTCTGACCGCCGGCGCCATTGACAGCCACACCCATTTCATTTGCCCCCAGCAGGTGGAAACCGCCCTGGCCAGCGGGGTGACCACCATGCTGGGGGGCGGCACCGGACCCGCCACCGGCACCAATGCCACCACCTGCACACCAGGCGCCTTTCATCTGGCGCGGATGCTGCAAGCGGCGGAGGGGCTGCCCGTGAACCTGGGTTTTTTCGGGAAGGGGAATGCCAGTAGGGCGGAAGCTCTGGAAGAGCAGGTGCGCGCTGGCGCCTGTGGCCTCAAGCTCCATGAGGACTGGGGCACCACCCCCGCCGCCATTGATTGCTGCCTGGCGGTGGCGGACCATCTGGACGTGCAGGTGTGTATCCATACGGACACCCTCAATGAAGCCGGCCATGTGGAAGACACCATCGCCGCCATTGCCGGACGCACCATTCACACCTTCCACACGGAAGGCGCCGGGGGTGGTCATGCGCCGGACATTATCCGCATCTGCAGCGAGGCCAATGTGCTCCCCTCCTCCACCAACCCCACCCGGCCCTACACCGCCAACACCCTGGAGGAACACCTGGACATGCTGATGGTTTGCCATCACCTGGACCGGGGGATTCCCGAGGATGTGGCCTTTGCCGAATCCCGCATTCGCCGAGAAACCATTGCCGCCGAGGACCTTCTCCACGACATGGGGGCCTTCAGCATCATTGCCAGTGATTCCCAGGCCATGGGACGGGTGGGGGAGGTGATCACCCGCACCTTCCAAACGGCCCACAAAATGAAGGTACAGCGGGGACCACTGGCGGAAGACAGCGACCGCAGCGATAACCACCGCCTCCGCCGCTATATCGCCAAAGTGACCATCAACCCCGCTATTGCCCATGGCATTGATAGCCAGGTGGGCTCCGTGGAGGTGGGCAAGCTGGCGGATCTGTGCCTCTGGAAACCCGGCTTCTTCGCCGTAAAACCTGAACTCGTGCTCAAGGGCGGCTCCATTGTGTGGGCACAGATGGGGGATCCCAATGCCTCCATCCCCACCCCGGAACCCGTCCACGGGCGTCCCATGTTTGCCGCTTTCGGGGCTGCCATGGCTCCTGGTTGCCTCACCTTTGTCTCCCAAGCCGCTGTGGATGCTGATCTGCCCCACCGGCTGGGCCTGCAAACCCCCTGTGTGCCCGTGTGCAATACCCGTGGGGGCATCGGTAAAGCCGCCATGAAACTGAACACCGCCACCCCCGCCATCCAGGTGGACCCCCAAACCTATGAGGTGTTCGCGGATGGGCAATTGCTTACCTGTGAACCAGCCCAGGTTTTGCCCATGGCGCAGCGGTATTTCTTGTTCTAGTGTCCCGTCGCGGAAGAAGGGAATATAATAAAGAGAGTGAGCCAGGGAAGGAGAAGGCTCATGTCAGGAGGCCGTCCAACAACTCCCATCAGGCTTGATGGCCAAGGGAAAGACCATTTGCGCAGCATTGTCTGTTCCCGATCAGAGCCTCGTGGGATGGTGGAGCGTGGGGGAATTGTGTTGGCTTGTGGTGAAGGGGAGTCCCATGTTTCCATTGGGAGTCGGCTGGGGATCAGCAAGATGAGGTCGGCAAATGGCGGCGGCGCTATCTGGAGCAAGGAATCGAAGGCTTGCGGGAGAAAGAGCGCCCCGGTGGTCCCCACACCCATGATGACGAGAGGGTGGCCGAAGTGGGCAATACCGCCCTGCACAGCAAGCCTCCCCAGGGAACGGATTGGAGCATCTGCACCATGGCCAAGCATGGGGGCATCTCCAAATCGATGGTGCATCGGTGGTTCAAGATGTTTGGTGTGCGACTGCATCGGCAGCGTCACTTCAAAATTGCAAACGATCCTTTCTTTGTGGAGAAAGTGCATGACATTGTGGGTCTGTACATGAGTTCTCCTGATCATGCCATGGTGCTATGTGTAGACGAGAAAACGCAAATACAGACTTGGAGCGGACTCAGCCACTGTTACCTTTGAGACTAGATTATATGGAAGTCGTCACCTACGATTATATCGTTTATGGCACAACAACGTTATTTGCAGCGCTTGATGTGGCAACCGTTAAGGAAGGTCTGGAAAACCCCCAAGGGATCCCTGCCCCCCGCAGCGGTCTGAGTGTGGCATGAGACTGAGTGTGAGTTGTGAAGGAAGCGATGGGAGCGAAGGAGCAGCATTTGGGCTTCAGTGACTGGGAGCGTAGCCGGGTGAGGAAGCAAACCAGAAAGGAGAAGTTCCTCTGTGAGATGGAGGCGGTGCTGCCCTTCTTTGCGCTGGTGAAGCTAATGGAGCCTTTCTATTCGCAAGTAGGCCCTCAAGGAGGAAGGCCGTCCTATGGGTTGGAGACCATGCTACGGATTCACCTGATGCAGAACTGGTGGTCCCTGAGGGACGAAGCCATGGAAGACGCCCCGATTGACAGCAGCGCCATCCGCCGCTTTGCCGGGATTGACCTTGCCCAAGACCGTAGTCCCGACGCCACTACCATCTTGGCGTTCCGCCATTTTATAGAACGACATCAATTGGCTGAGGAGATCTTCAAGGCAGCGGGGCAGTACATGAGAGAGAAGGGCCTGCTGCTGCGGGAGGGGACGGTGGTGGATGCCACCATCATCCATGCTCCCACCTGCACAAAGAATGAAAAAAGGGAACGGGATCCGCAGATGCACCAAACCCTTAAAGGGAACCAGTGGTTCTTTGGCATGAAGGTTCACGTGGGGTGGATAAGGATTCCGGCTTGATCCACTCTGTGGCCACCACGGTGGCTCACGTCAGTGATGGGGTGGTGGCAGCGGAGCTATTGCATGGATTAAGAGAAGGTGCTCTATGGGGATGCTGGCTACCAAGGTCTTGAGAAGCGAGAGGAGAGGGCAGGACCAGAGGTGGACTGTTGTATTGCAATAAGGCCAGGGAAGCGCCACCACCTGCCTGATGATGGAGAAAAGGGGTCGTACAACGGTGGATAGAGTGTGCCAAGGCCCATGTCAGAGCCAAGGTGGAGCACCCCTGACCGGTGCTCAAGGAGCAGTTTGGGTTTTCGGAAAGCCAGGCGACGGGGCCTGGCCAAAAATCACAGCAAGGTGATGGTGTTAGCGGCCCTGAGCAACTTATTCTTGGGGAGGAAGAAGTTATTAGCCTTGGTAGCATAGGAGCAGTATGTCAACCCACTGTTCTGAGACCGCTATCAAGCCCAAGCAGGACTACCCCAAGGGCAATGTACAGTGGTTTGACCCTCAGAAAGCTCCTTGAGAGAGAAAAGAGAGCAGCTCCACTGATTACCCTCCTGTTGATACGGTTCTCCAGCGGTCCCCTGTGGACACCCTGGAAAACTTCAAAGCGCTTTCACAGAAGACTCCCACTCCTCTGTTACAGCAAGGCTTTTCAAAAGCCAGGACTGAGCCAGAAAGGGGTTTCCCAGTGTTTCCTTAAGGATCCTCTAGATGAGTAGCAGGTTTGGGGAATGCCCCAGAGCCCACGAAGCGGGAAGGTCCAACTTCGTTCTGCTGCGGGCCTTTCAAGTGCTCAGCACCATTGAGGCCAATGGCCACTTGGGGGTGGAGCCTGTAGAGGGGGCGCCGCTGCAGGTTCAGTGGTGGCGATTGTGTACCACAAACAACAAAATCCTCTGAAAGGCCCATGCTAGAGTCTCCTTTTAAGATTGCCAAACCCTATGGGCTGCAAAAGCGTACTGGACCGCTTGAAGTCTGACCTGAATCTGTCCTGGAGGAGTGGTCAGGCCACAATCTTGGCTGTTGCCACTGCCGCCGGGCCAGTGGTGGCCCAGCCGGGCGCCGACACCAGCGGTGGAGTCGACAGATTGGACGCCGTTCATGGTGAACTCTGGCAGCCTGTTGTTGTGATCACCCGGGAAGATATTGAGACTTCCGGCCTCACCACCCTTGATGAGCTGCTCGCCGACCGGGCCAATACCAACAATTTCGGTTTACGCCAACCCCTGTCTCTGGGATACCAGATATTGGTCAATGGCCGCCACCCAGTCGGCTCTCTGGACCTGGTGCCATTGTCAGCCGTTGAACGCATCGAAGCCCTGCGTAATGGCGCCGCAGCCATGAATGACGGTGTTGCCATCGTAGGGGCTATCAATATCCTGCTCCGGCATGATTATCATGGATTTGAGGTGGCAACAGTGGGAGGCCTTCCCCAGGCCTCAGGTGGTCAAACCGGGCAGGCCAGCCTCTTCTGGGGCGGTGGTGCAGGACGTGGGCATCTGGTGGTGGGTGTTGACACCGTTCATAAGGGTAAAATCACTGGCGCCGCCAGGGACTACAGTCGCCCCGAATGGTCCGAAGGTGGCAGCTTTGCGGAGACATCCGGTGTGTCTATCGGCGGCAATACCGTCTTCTTTCGTGAGGGAAGCAGGACCGTAGCACGCGCATTGGGCAATTGCTCAATGGAACTGGGCTATACAGGAATTCTATCGAATCCTGCAGGTGTTGATGGGGAAGGGTGCGGCTTTGCTTGGGGCAATATCGCTTGGAACAGGGAGCGATTCAATAGCAAAAGTGTTTTCGCCAACCTTGATTATCCATTGGAGGATGGCGCATCTGTTTATATCAATGGACGGCTCGCCTGGGCAGATACCGCGTTTCGCTACGCCCCATCGGTGGGTCAATTTACCATTCCCAACCCCAGTGCAGAACTTCTTGCGGCAGCGGGGGCAAAGGAGGGACCATTGACTGTCTCTCACCGATTCCTGGGCCATGGCAACCGTGACTGGACCGAGGATTATGATGAGCATGACGTGACGTTTGGTCTTCGGGGAAAATTCCATCAGAATGTCAGTTGGGATCTCTCTGTAAACCGCTACCGCCGCACAGAACGGGAAGATGGTAGCTCTTTTGTGAGCGAGAGTCTCGCTATCCAGGCCATTGAGGCGGGAGATTATGATCTCACGAATCCACAATCAACCGACCCCAACCACCAGGCAGCTGTTGACAGAATGGCATTGGACATGAAGCGGGATGAAGTCATTGATATCACTGCCGTGAAAGCCGCACTTCAGGGACCAGGCTTCACATTGCCTGGGGGCAACTTGCAATGGATGGTTGGCTTTGAAGTCGACAACCAAAAGAGGAAAGATATTATGAAACATCGGGATCGTGATGGGAGAATTTATCCTTTGGAAGATGTACTTGGATCCGGTGGAATCTCTTACGAGGGGGAGAGATCTCGTCAGTCAGGATTTGCCGAAGTGCAATTTCCACCACTTCCTGATTGGACAATCCTGCTGGCCGCCCAATTTGATGACCATGATGATGTGGATTCGACCCACGCATGGACCATGGCCAGCGCTTGGCGTGTAAGCGGGGGATTGACGCTACATGGTTCCTTCCAAAAAGGTTCAAGTCCGCCGTCCCTTGGCACCCTCCATTCCATGGATGCGGTCGTGTATCCCCGCATCTGTGACACGAAAACCCATACTGACCCGGCGGCAGACTGTGATGTAGTCCAGGTCAAGACCATATACGGTAGTAATCCGGACTTGGAGCCAAGCCAGTCAACAACCTGGGGATTCGGCGGAATCACGGAGCTGGGACGCTTCTCTCTTGCTGCGGACTGGTTCCAGATTGAGACTGCGGATGTGCCAGCTCGGGTTGCCACCCAGTCCATTGTTGATAGGGAAGCCCGGCAGGGATCATCAGTCCTGGTGACACGCCAAAACGACGTGATCACGGAAATTCAGAATCCTCTGGTCAACACCGGCGAATCAAGGGTGTCCGGCTTGAGCCTCAGCGGCCATACCGATTGGGACATGGGCCCTGTGGCCACGGATCTGGATGTCCACTGGAATTACATCACCGAGAGCGAGTCCAAGGTTGACGGCATGGTGCAGCCCGGTGATTTTCCCCAGCACCGTATTCATGCCACACTGGGCATGAGCCACGGGACGATGGCCGCTGCCTGGCACACGCGAGCCATTTCAGGCTACAACAATGACCAGGGAACCGGAAAGTTTGATCCATGGATCGGCCATGACTTGACGTTGGAATTCCGCGATGTCTTTGACATGGAGGGATTGGTGTTGCAGGCCGGTGTGCTCAACTTCACCAACCGAGGCCCCTCGGTGGATTCCTCAAATCCAACCGTAGCCGACGAAAATCTTGATTCGGTGCGTGGCCGCACGTTTTTCCTGCGGAGTGAATTGTCCTGGTAAATGGGCTGGACCAGCAGGGACCTCATTTGAGGGAGGCGCCCAGGCCATGGCTCCGCTAGGATGAGATCCCATCCATAGGGTGCAATGGCTTCCAGCACGCCAACCAGGCCTGAGACATCGTCACCAACGCCAGTGGAAGAACCAGCACGGGAACCCTGGAGGCGGCGGTGGGGGGAGCCCATCGTGGTGGTCACTTTGCTGGCGCTGGTGGTCAGCGTTTTGGTGGGGAGCTTCCAGGCCTTGAAAGGTGACATCGTGGCCACAGAAACCAGCTTGAAAGCTGACATTATGACCACGGAAACCAGATTGAAAGCTGACATCATGACCACGGAGGCCAGATTGAAGACTGACATCGTGGCCACGGAAACCAGATTGACCCAGCAAATTGAGGCGGTTGATGCCAGGCAACGGGAAGACCTGAAAGATCTCAAAACCGAACTCAAGGGCGATATTGCCGACCTCAAAATGGAACTCAAAGGCGATATTGCTGACCTCAGAGCGGATAACAGGGCCTTGAACACGAAGCTGGATCAGCTACTGGACGCCCTTTATGGGGCCAACCTTCAGGGAGCAGGAAAAGCCCCACCGTCAGGTGGTCACAGCTCAGGGTAGAGTTGAGGCGGCGGCTCAGGAGGTGGCGGCGGGAGCCGGGGCTCATGCCATGGGGACCTCCATGGGGAGAAAGCCTCTGGTTAAGAGGGCTGTTGCGGTCCAGCAGGCTTGCCGTCTTCGACACCGTGTGCTATCCATGTCGGTCCCATGGTTAACTTTGGTCCATAGGCTGACGGTCATCTGGCCCTGGTCCCATGGACACCTTCACCATGGCATGGCGCAGCACCTCTCCTTCCAAGCGATAGCCACGCTGCAACTCCTCCATCACCACATCCTCTCCATACTCCTGGCTGGGCTCCCGCATCACCGCCTCATGGAGGGCCGGATCAAAGACTTGGCCCTCAACCTTCATGGGTGACACATTTAATCGCTTCAAGGCTGTGACCAGTTGCTTATACACCCCTTGATACTGATGATGAACTTCCGAAGGATTTAGTGTCTCCAGTTTTTCACGAGACAGTCCTTTACGGGCCCTCTCAAAACTATCAACGATGGGCAGTATCTCCTGCAATGCTGCACGAGTGTATCGAATCTTAAGATCATCCTTCTCCCGTTCAGTGCGACGACGGAAGTTATCAAATTCAGCGGCACGACGCATGGCTTGATCGTCTTTCTCCTCCAACTGCTGCTGTTGCTGCTCCAGCCGCTCGTCCATGGCCTCCTGCCATCGCTCCAGCTTGGACACCCTTGCCTCAAGGGACGTCTCGTCATGGCTTGGTGACAGCGGCTGCTCCGCTTCCGCCACAGCCTCCTCCTGCCGTCGCTCCAGTTTGGACACCCTTTCTTCGACGGACTCCCCAGGGCTGAGTGGCTGCGGCGGCTGCGGCCCCTCGTCTGCTTCTGCCTGGCTGACCTCTTCCCCGGCTTCCGCATCACCACCAGACGGGACTGGGGCAGCGTGGGCCTGCTCCAGACTGTCCAAGCGGTACCTGGCAGCTTGGCGGCCCTGTTGAGCAGGGGATTCGGCCACAGGCTCCGGGGACGGTTTCTCCGCGGATGGTGTGGGCACGGCAACGCCAGAGGGATGCACCTCGCCTTGATCGGGGGAGGGGATGGACTGACCGTGGTTCTGGCTGCTCATAACAACAGGTGAGGAACTGCTAATCACAGCCCATCTTGGCGGTTCATGGTTCCTGGCCACAAGAGTTGGCGGTGGGGGGAAGGCCGCACTTCGTGGGAACCCTGAAACCCAGTTTCCACCCCAGTAATGTGACCAGCCAGCCCTTCCCGATACTGACGCCAACCGGGCCGGGACCCTTGCCAGAGGCAGGGTGGCAGTTGGTGGATCAAGGATTCTGCAGTGAGCAGCAGGTGTGCAGGGCGTTTCAGCGCTGCCGCAGCGGTGGGGACAGTCTGATTCAAGCCCTTGAGGATCTGGCTGGCCATCCCCTTCCTGCCGAGACGGCCCATGGTCTGCAGGAGCTACAACGCCTGGAGCAGCAGTTGCTCCATGGATGCCGCCTGGCCAATGCACAACAGTTGCTCCAGGAGGCTGGCGACCTGCTGCGATTGTGTCAGCGGTTGCTGCCTCTGGAGCATTGCAACCGGCTGCTGTGTCTCCCAGTGCAATGGCAGGACAATCGCCGCCAAGTGACCATTCTTCTTGCCCCAGGCCGTGGTGACAAGCGGCGGCAGGAGATTGAGGCCATTGTCCGTCAACAGGGTGCTGTGGCTGTCTTTCAGTTGGTGCTGGAGGCGGAGTTGCGGGAGGTCCTGGCCCAGTTGCAACTCCAGGACAAAACCATGGACGTCCACCATGTTCCCAGCAGTGGACCGGGCGACACAACCCAGCAGAACCATGGTAAGGACCCTGACCTGGCCGCAAGCGTGGCGGCGGGAGACACGTCCCCAGCAGTGGCCATTGCGGACAAAATCCTCATGGAAGCCCTGAGCCAGGGGGCCAGTGATATCCATGTGGAGCCCCAGGAGAATGGCCTGGTGGTGCGCCTGCGCCAGGATGGGGTGTTGCAGACGGCCTACGGCAATTTGCCCAAGCAGGTGATTCCTGCTGTCACCTCCCGCTTCAAGATCATGGCGGAGCTGGATATTGCCGAACGTCGCCTTCCCCAGGACGGGCGCATCCGTCGCCGCTTTCATGGGCGCACCGTGGACTTTCGCGTCAGCAGCCTGCCCAGCCGCCATGGGGAAAAGATCTGCCTACGGCTCCTGGACCACAGCACAGTGCAGTTGGGTCTTGACCAACTGGTCACCAATGGGGCGGTGCGCGCTGCGATCCAGGACATGGGCACCCGCCCCCACGGCATGGTTCTGGTGACAGGACCCACCGGCTCAGGGAAATCCACCACCCTCTATGCCCTGTTGGCGTTGCTGAACCAGCCAGGCATCAATATCAGCACCGTGGAGGACCCGGTGGAATACACCCTGCCCGGCATTACCCAGACCCAGGTCAACCGGGAGAAAGGCCTGGATTTCGCCATGGTTCTGCGGGCCTTCATGCGCCAGGACCCCGACGTGTTGCTGGTGGGGGAAACCCGGGACCAGGAGACAGCCAAAATCGCCGTTGAGGCTGCCCTCACTGGCCACCTGGTGCTGACCACCCTCCATTGCAATGATGCCCCCAGCGCCATTGTGCGCCTGCAAGAGATGGGCATTGAGCCTTTTCTGGTGGCGGCCTCTCTGCTGGGGGTGGTATCGCAACGGTTGCTGCGCCGTGTCTGCTCCGCCTGTGCCCTGCCCTACCGCCCCCATCCTGAAGACCTGGCCAGGGTGGGACTTCTGGCCAGTGGGGACACGGAGTTGTGCTTCTATCGCCCCTGCGTCAGCGCCCCGGGGGCGCAGCGCTGCAGCCAGTGCGGCGGCAGTGGCTACCGGGGACGGGTGGGGGTTTATGAGGTGCTGCCGGTGGGGGAGGAGATTGCCGCGGCAGTAGCCCGGGGCGTCACAACGGATCAGTTGCGTCGCCTGGCCGTCGCAGCGGGCATGACGACCCTGTTGGGCTACGGCCTGGAGTTGGTCCGCCAGGGGATCACCACCCTGGAGGAGGTGGAGCGGGTCTTGCTGACTGATGTGGGCCTGGCCACAGAACGACGGGCCAGGGCCCTCACCACCCTCAGTTGTCCCCGCTGTGGCGCTGGACTACGGGACCAGTGGCTGGAGTGCCCCTATTGCCTGCAACAGCGTCCCACTTGAATGCCAGTCATGCACTACACCGCCACCTGTCGAGATCAACGGGGCGCCACCAAAACAGTGGAACTGAAGGCCGCCAGCCTCGTGAAGGCGCGCCGCATGTTGCAGCGCCGCCAGTTGATCCCCCTCACCATCCAAACCCTGCCGGAGCGCCCCCCGTCAGCGGGGTGGACATTCACGATCCAACGCCCCCCCAGCCGCCGGGAGCGGGCTGTCTGGGCCAGCAAGCTTTCCGCCCTGGTGGGTGCGGGCGTGCCCATTGTGCGGGGGCTGGACCTGGTGGCAGAGCAACAACGCTCTCCCCTGTTCAAGCGGGCCCTGGCGTCCGTCTCCCTGGATGTGCGGCAGGGGGACAGCCTGGGGGAAGCCATGAAGCGTTGGCCTCGGGTCTTTGATGCCATGACCGTGGCCATGGTCATGGCCGGGGAAGCTGCTGGAGTGATGGACGAGGTGCTGGCCCACCTGGCCATGGTGCTGGAGAGCAACGCCAAGCTGGAAAACCAGTTGCAACAAGCCATCGCCTATCCCTTGATGATTCTGGTGATGGCCGTGGGGGCCTTTTTGGGCATGACCATTTTCCTGATTCCCACCTTTGCGGGCATCTTTGCCGAACTTGGTGCTGAACTACCGCTGTTTACACAGGTCATGGTGAATCTGAGCCATTGGCTGCGCTCACCATGGGCCGTAGGGGCGCTGGTCATGGTGCTGCTGGCCTTTGGCGGGCTATCCATGGCCCGGAACACCCCCCGCGGTCGCCGTCACTGGGATGAGTGGACCTTGGCGTTGGCGGTTTTTGGTGATTTGCTGCGGAAGACCACCACGGCCCAGTTCTGCCACACCCTGGCCTGTCTCACCCGGGCCGGTGTGCCCATTCTTTCCGCCCTGGAGATTGCCCGGGCCGTGATTCGCAACCAGGTCATCGACCGTGCTGTTGTCCAGGCCCAGCACAGGGTGGAGGAGGGGGAGCTGCTGAGTATCGCCTTGGGGTCCCAGGACGTGCTTCCCCACACGGCCATCACCATGATGGCCATCGGTGAAGAAACAGGTCAACTCCCCACCATGCTGGCCAAAACTGCGGACTTTTACGGGGCAGAGGTGACCACCACCCTCAAAACCCTCACCGCCATGGTGGAACCCATGATGATCCTCGTGGTGGGCGGCATTGTGGGTTCCATCCTGATGGCCATGTATCTACCCATGCTCAGCGTCTTTGACCAGATTCAGTAAACCGCCACAGCCCCTGCCGGGGATAATGGTTATTCGTATCAGCCCCCCTTTTGCACGATGGCCAATCCTCTACCGCTCTGGGCCAAGTCACCGGCTAAGGGTCAGAGTAACGGCTACCCCTTGCTGCCCCACTTGCTGGATGTGGCCGCAGTTGCTTCTGAACTCCAGCAGACCATTCCCTGCCCTGTCCCAATGCCCTGCTCCCCGGAATGGGTGTCAGCCTTGGTGGGGTTTCACGATTTAGGTAAGGCCACTCCGGGCTTCCAGAAGAAGCTGGGTAGAGATTCCATTCCAAATTATCCTTTTCTTGCTGGCGCTCCCGACCGCCATGACGCCAGCACCGTCCCCCTTTTGACCACTCAACTGGTGCAACAAGGAATTTCCAGGTGTGACGCCTGGCTTCTTGCCTCAGCAGTAGGTGCGCACCACGGCCACCTGATTGATTCGACTGAACAGCAAAAAGCTGGGCGCTCAGTAGAGTATTTGGACACAGCATGGCATGAGGCCCATAAGCACCTGTTTACCCAGTTACTGGAAGGGATTGGCGCTGACGGCTACCCAACCTTATCCCTGGAAAAACCGCAACAAGCGGTATTCCTGCAGTGGCTGATGGGGCTCACCACCGTATCTGACTGGATCGGCTCCAGTGAGGCCCTATGCCGATGGGACCGCCTTGAATGCTGGGAGAACGACCCCGCCAAATGGTTCACCGCAAGCCGGCGGCTTGCAGTCAAGGCGCTTTCAGATGTGGGGTTGGAAGCAGCGGCACTGCGCACAGTTGACTGCGGTGATGACGCTATCGGATTGGCTCTTGACGGCATGAAACCCCGTCCACTGCAACAAAATATGGCCAAGATACTTGACCAGTTAGGGCAGGAACCCGGCTTGGTAGTTATCGAGGCACCTATGGGCGAGGGCAAGACGGAGGCAGGGTTTGGGTGTGCCGTTGGTCGTCGTGGCCTCTATGTCGCGATGCCCACGCAGGCTACTAGTAATGCACTCATGGGCAGGACGGCAAAATTCCTTGAACGTGCAACCGATCAACCCACTAAGTTAGCCCTGGCACACGGCGCTGGTGGTCCAGCAGTTGCAGCCAACCGTTTGCAGGAAGTGGACCCTGGAACCACTGACAGCACAGTGACGGCGGGTTGGTGGTTTCGTGGCTCAAAGCGCAGCCTTCTGTGCCCGCAAGGAATTGGCACCGTGGATCAGGCGCTTATTGGTGTTCTGAACGCACGCCATGGATTCGTCCGCCTCTTTGGGTTGGCAGGCCGCACCGTGATTCTTGATGAGGTACACGCCTATGACACCTACACTGGCGGGCTGATTGAACGGCTCACAAGCTGGCTGCAGCAGTTGGGCTGTCGCGTGGTGCTCATGTCCGCGACCTTGCCTGCTGTACGACGGGACGCAATTCTGCAAGCCTGGGCTGGCAGGGTTCCCGTGCCGTCCAACCCTTACCCCAGGATCAGTTGGGCGTCCCACGGCTCCGTCAAGTCCCTGTCCTTCCCAGCCAGCCGTCACCAGAGCTTGTCGGTCCAGGGAATTGACCCAGACGCCGTGACCGCACGTGCGCACGAGATGGCCAAGGCCGGTGCTCGCGTGCTCCTTGTGGTGAACAAAGTCAAGAGGGCTCAAGCTGTTTACCAAGCAATCACCGGAGTAGAGCGAACACTTTTCCATGCACGGTTCCCCATGAACGAGCGGACCGACATTGAAAAGAGAGTGTTGAAACTGTTTGGCCCGTGTGGAACGGCGCAAACAGGCCATGTCCTGGTGGCCACCCAGGTGGCGGAGCAGTCTCTCGACATTGATATGGACGTACTCATCACTGATCCGGCACCTGTTGACCTGGTGCTACAGCGAGCGGGACGAATCCACCGCCATGATCGCCAGCGGCCTGACGGGTTCAAAGAACCTCTTGTTTTGGTGGCGGGATTGGACCAGGAGATGCCGCCTGACAATCTCACCAGCTACATCTACGACCGCTGGCTTGTGCTGAGATCCCACGCCTGGCTGAAGAAACATCCGGAGTTGGAACTGCCGAACGACATTGACCTGGCGGTTCAGCAGATTTATGGCGACTGGAAGCCTCCTGCCCCCGGGCCGGAGCTTGAGAAGGAATTGGCTCATGCCTTCCCAAAGCACAAGGATGACCAAAAGCGAATGGCCCAGCAGTCTCACCAGGCAGCGCTGCCAGAACCATGCGATTGGAGCACTCACCAGGCAACACCACCGATTGACGATGACGCGGCAGAGTCGGGAGCCCTTGAATTTGGCACGCGGCTTGGTCAGCCCAGCTTGACAGTAATCCCGTTGTCTCCTGCTGATTGCGAATCCCTGGTTGAACGCGCCCCTGAACTGGCGGGGCGTTGGCTGCGCATCAGCCACCAAAGATTAATCCGTGCGATCCGTGACTCTCAGCCGCCGGCCAGGTGGTCCACCTGTTCTGGTCTGAGCCATCACAAGGCTTTGCTGCTGGATGCCGATGGTGTGTTTCAGAGTCGAGACGGTGAACTGATGGCGCACTTAGACTCTGAGTTGGGTCTGGTGATCCATTAAAAACATAGAGTCTCTGTCCAGCGTTTAGAGTCACTGTTCCCCACACACGTGGGGATGGACCTTGATCAAATGCCGTTTTGACCATTGACTGGGGTCCCTGTTCCCCGCACACGCGGGGATGTGCCGGTTAACAAGCTGGACCAACACACCTGCCTGTTCCGCTCACGGTCTCCCCATCTACCTGTTATGGCTATGTCAGTTGAAGCTCAAGTGGTCGATTGCTGTTTTACTCTCTCTGCACACTCCCATGACCTTCTCTCTGCTCAAAGAACCCTGGATCCCCTTAATCGCCAACAACGGCATTTTCACCCTTGGCTCCTTGCAGGACGCCCTCCTGTACCCCGCAAAGTGGCGCGGAATTGGCACGACTAACCCCATCCAGGCATTGTCCTTGTACCGCCTCCTTCTCGCCATCTGCCACAGGGCTATCGGCCCTGGCGATCTGGAGAATCGCTCTGCTCTCCTTGACGATTGGCCCAGCCAAAAGCTTGAGGGCTACCTTGAGCGCTGGGCCGAACGATTCGATCTCTTTCACCCGGACTACCCGTTTCTGCAAGTACCGGATTTGGCAACGGCTGGCTTGAAGCCAGTCCCTTGGACACGCCTTGTTCCTGATCGGTCTTCCGGCGCTGAGCGTCTCCTCTGGGATCATTCCCTGGACGCCCACCCCGAAGCGATTACCCCAGATCAGGCTGCCGTGGCTCTGGTGGCTCATCTTCAGTTCACCCCTGGCGGGCTGGTAAGAGTCTTGCGCCCTTCCGGTGGTCAAGGCATGGCCTGCGGCCCCCTCCTCACAATGCCCACAGGAGGCACGCTCCAGGAAACGTTGATCTTGTCGCTGGTACAGCAAATTCAGACTGACCACGAGCAAGACCTAGCGAGTTGGGAAAAGCTCCCGCCCACAATCGAGGTGCTGAAGTCAGATCCTGAGACTACAACTGTCCCTACTGGCCCCGCTGATCGATACACTTGGCTCAGTAGAGCCGTGCTGCTTCAACCTGGGGACGCCATTACCCGTATTTTTTACGGAACGGGTCTGAGGCCAGCGGAATCACCAGCTTCAGACCCCATGGTGGCGATGGTCAGTCGCAAAAAGGGGCTCTTTCCACTAAAGCTGAGTGAGAGCCGTGCCATGTGGCGTGACTTTCATGCACTCACAGGAGACAGGGGATCGGGATCTCAACCACCAGAGATAATCCGCACTGCGGCGGCGATCCGTATGGCTCAAGGTAAGTACAATCCCATCACTTTGCTGGCTGGTGGTCTGCTACCGGATCAGGCCAAAATTGTGCTGTGGCGCCTCGAAGACCGACGCATCTCACCCAGACTGCTTGCCGCTCAAGGGGATGCCGTCGGAGTAGCCAACAAGGCGCTGGAATTGGCGAAGTCTACTGGCGGTCAGCTACAGGAGGCATTGTTTGCTTTATGCTCAGCCTGGCTGCAAAACGGCGGCGAACGTTCACCAGCAACTGCTGATGTGAAAGATCTGTTGAATTCCACCCAAGTGATGGCCTACTATTGGGCCATACTAGAGCCAAGCTTCTGGGGGCTGGTGTATGACCTGGGCAAAGGCAAGGATGGTCATCAGGTGCTGGCAGACTGGCAGGCTACGCTGAAGCGGGTTGTCTTGCAGGGGTGGAATCGGTCCAGAAATGCTCTTGGATCTGATGGGCGTGCTTTGGCGGCAGAAGGTCGAGCTGGTAAAGCATTGGGCAGGGTTCTCAAGGCTCTCAAGGAGGTGACGGCATGATCTAAACCAGTCTGCGATCTCCATCTGGCTATTGACTGTCATCAGGATTTCCGCTCACTTGTCACCCCAATCTCTTTGCTCACAATGGATGACTCCCAATTCCCTTCCACGGAATTTTTCTCTGCCCTCGAAAAGCGCAGCGAATCTGACACCTCTGTTCGGGCCACACTGCGCCGTAGCCTGATGTTTGAGCCTGGAACCGATGCTCGCACTTTCCCGTTGATTGAAAAGAGGATAGGGCAAAGGGATGAGTTTAAGCGCAGAACTGTCTATCTCGTCGCAGGTCTCTGGGCTCAAGGGAGTCGGCAGGAGAAAGACAAATCCATGTCTCAGAAGCAGGGCAAGCCCGTGTATTTTCCTGAGGCCATGCGTCGTGTCTGCGACAAGGAGAAGTCAGACTCCATCGAGAAGCGATTCACTGCCCTCCTGGATGCCGATGCGGATGAGCTTCGTTGGCGTCTGCGTTCTGCTGTCACGCTGGTTGCTTCCCAGCACATTGTCTTGGATTGGCCAAGTCTACTGGATGACATGCTGATGTGGCACTATTCCAATCGTCCTGTTCAGATCCGATGGGCTCGCAGCTTCTGGGGACAACCACCGGAGGTTGCTCCGGCATAAGGTATTTCCGTTGACCCTCACAACGTGAGTTTGTTATCTACTTCACACTCTGTTCTTTCACAACCTCAGTACCCATGTCTCTCTTCATCGAATTTCATGCCATCCAGAACATGGCTCCCTCTTGCCTCAACCGTGACGACACAGGCGCTCCCAAAGATGCCATGTTTGGCGGCACGCGCCGGGCTCGTGTCTCCTCTCAGTGCCTCAAGCGGGCGGCCAGGCAAATGTTTGCCAACTCCCAGCTTCTGACCAATGAGGAACTGGGCATCCGCACACGCAACATTGTTGCGTTGATCTCAGAGAAGCTGGCGGAGCAAGGCAATCCTGATTCCGCCACGGCTGTCGAGACCGCGCTGAAGGTTGTGGGTCTGTCAATGAAAAAGGCCCCGCAAACTGATTACCTGCTGTTCCTGAGTCAAACAAGTGTTTCTCAACTCACTGACATTATCAAGAACAACATGGGCGAATTGACAAGCGAGAAGCTCAAGAAAGACCCTGGGAAGCACGTCAAGGGAGATCTTAAGAAGAAGATTGCAGAATGCATCAGCACCTCTCGCGCAGTAGACATTGCCTTGTTTGGTCGAATGCTTGCTGATCGCAAAGACTTCAACGTGGATGCTGCGGTGCAAGTGGCACACGCCATCTCCACCAATAGCATCACCCGAGAGTCCGACTTCTTCACCGCTGTAGATGATTTTACCCAGGCTGACGAGGCTGATGCCGGAATGCTTGGCACTGTTGAGTTCAACAGCTCATGCCTCTACCGCTATGCGGCAGTGAATCTGGACCAGTTGGTCAGCAATCTTGGCAATGATCGAACATTGGCCTTGAAAGGTGTTGCTGCTTTTCTGCGGGCCGCGGCCATGGCAATCCCCACCGGCAAGCAGAACACCTTTGCAGCGCACACGCTTCCTGAATTTGTTGGTGTTACAGTCCACAACACGCAGCCAATTTCCCTGGCCAATGCTTTTCAAAAGCATGTCTGGCACAGTGAACACAAGAATGGTCTGGCCGCTGCCTCTGTTACACGGCTCCAAGGTCACCTCAACACCCTTGTCAAGGCCTACAACCTGAACCTGGAATTGATGGTTATGGATCTAACCGACGCTTGGGAAGGCAGCACTATTGCATCGCTAGACCAGTTGATCGAGCAATCACTCGCGGCCATTCAGGAGAAAAACTGATGCCGTTCACCCTGCTCATCCCACTGGTGGGACCGCTGCAGTCCTGGGGGCTGGACGCACGGTTTGACCTCAGACAAACTGCTCCTGAACCCTCCAAAAGCGCTGTCATCGGGTTGCTGTGCTGCTGCATGGGGCGCGACCGGACAGAGCCCATCGACGACCTGGCTGGCCTCCGTTTCGGTGTGCGTGTTGACAAGGAAGGCACCCTGCTACGGGACTTCCACACCGCTGTGGATGTTATCGGCTCTTCTGACTCCAAGCTCCGCACCGTGGTCTCCAACCGCTGGTACCTCTCCGATGCGGCCTTCCTTGTCGGACTTGAGGGGCCACGCCCCTTGCTGGAGCAGATCAACCAGGCCCTGATCCATCCCCACTGGATGCCCTGCCTGGGTCGTCGCAGTTGCATCCCGTCTGTGCCCCTGTCTGCTCGTGGGATTCAGGATCAGCCTGTGCTTGAGGCCCTAAAGCACGCTCCGTTCCTGGGCAAAGATTTGGGCAAGGAAGAGCAGCAAGCTCGTCCAGAAAAGCTACGGCTGGTTATTGAGGACCCAGAAGGCAGTCAAGTCAGGCCTGATCAACCTCTAGCTTCCTTCTCTCAACGGCAATTCGGTCACCGCCGTGTCTGCACACACTCGGCTTCTCTCAACGGAGGACAACACCCATGACCCTTTACCTTTCCAAGCTCACCCTCAATCTCCAATTCAGGGATGCCAGACGGGATTTGGCCGATCCCTACGACATGCACCGCACCTTGAATCGTGCCTTTGTCAGAACTGACGGCTTGTCTCCGTTTTTATGGAGACTGGAGGACTCCCGCCCTGGCGAACTGCCGGTGGTTCTGGTTCAGTCAAAGGATGTACCCAACTGGCAACAACTCCCTGAGCACTGGTTGGTGGACCAGGCCCAGCGGGTATGGGAGCCGGAGAAGGTCATCCGTCCAGGGCAGTGGGTGCGGTTTCGGGTGCTGGCCAATCCCACCATCACCACTGTTCCCCTAGGTGTGGAAGTACAAGGTTCAGCCCGCAGCCACCGAAAACGTCTAGGCCTGACAAGGGCTGACGATCAACTGGGCTGGCTTCAACGCCAAGGAGAGCGGCTGGGGCTCCACCATGTGAGCGCGACGGTGGTTCGCTCTGGCAAAGTTTGCAGCCGCAAGAAAAAAGGCCACACAATGATTGTGGTCGCCGCCTTGTTGGAAGGCCAGGCGCTGGTTGCTGATTCCGTAGCGCTGGCAGCAGGAATCAGAGCCGGTATTGGCCATGCCCGAATGTTGGGGCTGGGATTGGTATCTGTGGCGCCGCTGTAGGGAACTGATGAGCAACACTGATTTGCGCGTCCTGTCTCGCTTCAGCGATAGCCTGAGTTATGCTTATCTTGAGCATGCCGTTATTGAACAGGAGCAGCATTCCATCGCTGCCTTCACCCCCGATGGCCGCATCAGCCTGCCCGCAGCCAACCTGAGTTGTCTTCTACTTGGCCCTGGAACCAGGATCACTCATGCTGCCGTCAAAGTACTGGCTGAATGTGGCGCTTTGGTGGCCTGGACTGGTCACGATGGACTGAAATTCTATGCCAGTGGTCAAAGTAAAACCCGCCTTAGTCAAGGAATTGAACGCCAGGCCAAGCACTGGGCTGACCCTGATCTGCATCTTCAAGTTGTGCGGCGGATGTACCAGATTCGCTTTTCAGAACACTTGCCCCGCCGGTTAACCCTGCAGCAAATACGGGGCAAAGAAGGAGTGAGGGTGCGAGATGTTTATCAAAAGCTGGCGCGGCAATATGGTGTTGCTTGGCGTGGACGTTCCTACGACCGCAAAAGTTGGCAAAGTGCAGACCCTGTAAACAAAGCCCTCTCCGCAGCCAATGCCGCCCTCTATGGTGTGATCTCAGCAGGTCTTCATGCGCTGGGCTACAGCCTGTCTCTGGGATTCATCCATACGGGCAAGCAACTTTCATTTGTTTATGATATTGCTGATCTCTTCAAGACAGAGACCAGTATCCCTGCCGCTTTCGAGGCTGCTGCCCAAAGTGATTTGAAAGTGGAATCAAGAGCACGATCTATTTTCCGGGATCGGGCTTCGCATGAGCGCCTGCAAGACCGACTTGTCAAAGCGACTGCCAGTCTCTTCTCGGAAGAGAAAAACAGTTCTCAAGGTGATAATGTGGAGGTCTCTGGGCCGGCAGATCTATGGGATCCGCAAGGGAATCAAAGGGGAGGTGTCCTTCATGCTTGTGATGATCCTTGAAGCTGTGCCCTCATCCCTCCGTGGTGAATTGAGCCGCTGGCTTACGCCGGTTTGTGTTGGTGTCTACGTGGGTAGAGTCTCCACGCTTGTTCGAGATAAGCTTTGGGAGCGGGCAGTTGCCAAAGCCGGAACTGGCCGAGTCATCCAAGCCTGGAACCAGCCAGGAGAGCCCGGTTATGGCCTCCGTGCCCATGGCCTTACCGACTCAACTTTGGTTGACCTGGAAGGCCTTCCCATAATTGCGGTGCGTGATTCAGCTTGGTCGGAAGCGGTGGAGAGGTTCCACCTTCTGCCTGAAGCACAGGCTAGGATTGACCAGGAGGACTTACCACCTCTGAATCTGGACAAAACCCAGTAAACACCTGTCCTGTTCCCCGCACACGCGGGGATGGACCGTCCGAGAGCTGGTGGATGCAGAGACCGGAGCGGCCTGTTCCCCGCACACGCGGGGATGGACCGGGCACAGTCTCGCATATCCGGCTAGCCCGGTACCTGTTCCCCGCACACGCGGGGATGGACCGAATCCAGTCGTGATTGGCGGAGCTGCCTTGCGAGCCTGTTCCCCGCACACGCGGGGATGGACCGCCTGACCTTCCACCACGGCGTGCCCGATCACCCCTGTTCCCCGCACACGCGGGGATGGACCGGATTCCGTCGCCACGTGAATGGTGGCGGGTTAGTACTGTTCCCCGCACACGCGGGGATGGACCGGATTCCGTCGCCACGTGAATGGTGGCGGGTTAGTACTGTTCCCCGCACACGCGGGGATGGACCGGCCGGGCGCGTGCGCCGGGCGTGGCAGGTGCGCTGTTCCCCGCACACGCGGGGATGGACCGCAGATCGAGACGTTTCGCGCCGCGCCGGAACCGGACTGTTCCCCGCACACGCGGGGATGGACCGCCCAGTTGCGCCACTGCCCCTAGTTTGGCTGCCTGTTCCCCGCACACGCGGGGATGGACCGAACGAGAAAGTGGCGGCGGTCACGTGCATCGAACCTGGTCCCCGCACACGCGGGGATGGACCGGGTACGGACGAGCGCTACGCCAGGGCCACGCCGCCCTGTTCCCCGCACACGCGGGGATGGACCGAAGCCATCGCTGCCATTCTGAATCGGCATCTGCCTGTTCCCCGCACACGCGGGGATGGACCGAATGGCTCCATCGTGCTCTCTGCCCAATACGTCTGTTCCCCGCACACGCGGGGATGGACCGGTCTGATCTCGGGGTGGCGGCCATGGCTGCTGGCCTGTTCCCCGCACACGCGGGGATGGACCGGACTCGTGCCGACCTGCAGCGGGCCAGAGATGTCTGTTCCCCGCACACGCGGGGATGGACCGATGATCTTGACCGCCTGAACGCCGCCATTGCCACTGTTCCCCGCACACGCGGGGATGGACCGGTGTTGATTTCAGCCGGCCGCCGAGCAACGATGACCTGTTCCCCGCACACGCGGGGATGGACCGGAGCAAGTCGCGGCATGGCTAAAAAGCCCGTCCTGTTCCCCGCACACGCGGGGATGGACCGACCGTCGCCATTACGTGGCGATGGTTGACGGCCTGTTCCCCGCACACGCGGGGATGGACCGACCACCACCACCAGCTCCACCAGCCCCATGACCTGTTCCCCGCACACGCGGGGATGGACCGTGCGGCGAGTGACGACAATGCGGCAATGGGGCCTGTTCCCCGCACACGCGGGGATGGACCGCTCTCGTGGCGGGCGCGGCGATGGTGGGGGACCTGTTCCCCGCACACGCGGGGATGGACCGGAGGGGCTGGTGGTCATGGGGCTGGTGCTGGTGCTGTTCCCCGCACACGCGGGGATGGACCATGTGACCACCCACCTATGACGTGACGGCTCCCACCTGTTCCCCGCACACGCGGGGATGGACCGCAGCCATCTCGCTGGGCGGCTACTCCGCTCCAGACTGTTCCCCGCACACGCGGGGATGGACCGGCGTGCAGACGTGCAGATCCCCCAATACACCAGCTGTTCCCCGCACACGCGGGGATGGACCGTATCCAGAACACCACTGCTGGAGGCGGCAGGCCTGTTCCCCGCACACGCGGGGATGGACCGGATCCGCTGCGCCCGCCATTGAGACTTTTTGCCCTGTTCCCCGCACACGCGGGGATGGACCGCGAGAGCAGCCCAGCAAGCGGAATGACCAACGTGCCTGTTCCCCGCACACGCGGGGATGGACCGTGCCACCAGGCCCACCACTGCGGCGCTGGCGGCCTGTTCCCCGCACACGCGGGGATGGACCGCACCTGCAGGAGCTGATGGCCACCACATTCGTCCTGTTCCCCGCACACGCGGGGATGGACCGTGGATTGCGGGCGACCTCGATCCGGCCCCGGCGCCTGTTCCCCGCACACGCGGGGATGGACCGTGGATGCCCAGGGACAGCCATTGCAGCCGGGGATCCTGTTCCCCGCACACGCGGGGATGGACCGCTGTCGCTGATCGCCCCATCTGGCAGTGTCACCCCTGTTCCCCGCACACGCGGGGATGGACCGTCTCCTGCTGCTCACTGCTGGCGGCGGCCGCCCTGTTCCCCGCACACGCGGGGATGGACCGGACCGGCACCGGGAACGTGGCCGTGGCCTCAAACCTGTTCCCCGCACACGCGGGGATGGACCGCAGCGGTAGCGGCCTGGCCGATGGTGTCGATGGACTGTTCCCCGCACACGCGGGGATGGACCAGGCACGGCCGTGGTGAGCGAGCAGGCCAGGGTGCTGTTCCCCGCACACGCGGGGATGGACCGACGTCGGTCATCAGTCGTCGGTAGCTGCGGAACTCTGTTCCCCGCACACGCGGGGATGGACCGTACAGAAGGCGGCAGCGGATGTGGAAGAACACCTGTTCCCCGCACACGCGGGGATGGACCGGATTATGTGCCTGGTGATCCTGGCCGGCGGCGTCTGTTCCCCGCACACGCGGGGATGGACCGACTGAACGTCTGCGTCTTGAGACTACGTTTGCTGACCTGTTCCCCGCACACGCGGGGATGGACCGCGGGCCAAGGACGCCTACGGTCGCTCCAGTGCAGCCTGTTCCCCGCACACGCGGGGATGGACCGGGTTTCCACTTAGTGCTGACGAGTTTTTTAGAAACTGTTCCCCGCACACGCGGGGATGGACCGAAGCCCAGGTCAATGCAGCAGAAGCTACTATCGCCTGTTCCCCGCACACGCGGGGATGGACCGAAGCCCAGGTCAATGCAGCAGAAGCTACTATCGCCTGTTCCCCGCACACGCGGGGATGGACCGGTGTCCAACTCGCGGCGCTGCGGGAGGATACCGCTGTTCCCCGCACACGCGGGGATGGACCGCCAGTAGACCCATGGGGACGACAAGGAGCCACCCTGTTCCCCGCACACGCGGGGATGGACCGGACTGAACCTGCCAAGGCTAAACCGGCTCCTAACACTGTTCCCCGCACACGCGGGGATGGACCGGCGGGGCCGGATGACTTCACTTGGCGCTATCGCCCCCTCCCCCGTGCCGTCCCTTCCCCTCGCGTTGCTCCTGATCCGGCAGCCCTGCCTGAGCTCCACTCCCCTCGGCTAAGGTAGCGCCGCTTCTGGTGTGCTCTTGGCTACCCGTGTTCTTTTGCTGCGTCATGGTCTGAGCACGTACAACGTGCAGGGGCGGATCCAGGGCCGTGACGACGACTCCACCCTCACGGCGGCGGGGGCGGCAATGGCCCGCCGTACGGGAGAGGCGCTGGATGGGATTCATCTGGATGCGGTGTTGTCTTCGCCCCTGCACCGTGCTGCCCACACCGCAGCACTGGTGTGTGACGCCCGCTCCGGGGCCACACCGGCCATTGCCCATGACGATGACCTGCTGGAGGTGGACCTGGAACCATGGTCGGGGTGCTCCCTCCAGCAGGTGATGGAGCGGTGGCCCCAGGAGGAGCGCATCTGGCGGGCCCACCCGGAGCAGTTCACCCTTCAGCGGGCCGATGGTTCCAGCTATCAGCCCATCTGTGAACTCCACCAACAGGCCCGGCGGTTCTGGCGGCGGCTTTGCCAGCGCCATCAGGGCAAGACCGTGCTGGTGGTGGCCCACAATGCCATCCTGCGTTGTGTGGTGTTGGCGGCCCTCGGGCTGGGACCGGAACGGTTTGCCCGTCTCCGTCTCAATAATTGCGCCCTCAGTGTCCTCAATGTGCAGGAGGCTGGCGGCAATGGAGCCGCAACGGTGCAGGTGGAATCCTTCAACAGTACCGTCCACCTGGATCCTGTGGTGACCGGTCCGCAACAGGGGGGGCGTATCCTGCTGCTGCGCCATGGGGAAACGGACTGGAACCGCCAGAGCCGTTTTCAAGGGCAGATTGATGTGCCCCTCAATGCCACTGGTCGCCAGCAGGCCCAACAGGCGGCCGCCTTTCTCCGCCAGACTCCCATGAAGCGGGCCTACAGCAGCCCCATGGCCCGCCCCCGGGAAACTGCGGAACTGGTGCTGGAGCACCATGCCCATGTCCCCCTCATCCCGGACCAGGGGTTACTGGAAATTGGCCACGGCCTTTGGGAGGGCAAGCTGGAAGAAGAGATCCAGGCCCGGTGGCCCCAGTTGTTGGCCACATGGAAGGCGGCCCCCCATCAAGTGGTGATGCCCGGTCCTGGCGGGGAAACCATTCAACAGGTGTCCCAGCGGGCTGTGGCCGCCATGGAGCGCATTGCCCAGGATCTGGTAGACGGGGACACCGCCCTGGTGGTGGCCCATGACGCCGTGAACAAGGTCATCCTCTGCCATCTGTTGGGCCTCTCCCCAGCCCATATCTGGTCTGTCAAACAAGGCAATGGGGGCGTCTCGGTGATTGACTACCCTGAAGGCGGCAGTGGCGCCGCGATTGTGTACAGCTTGAATCTCACAGGGCATCTGGGGGGGGTTCTGGATGAGACCGCTGCTGGCGCCCTCTGATGGTGGCGACCGGCATTGAACCGTTACCCGCGGCTGAACAGGTGTTGTTGCGGGATGTGCAGGTGGTTGCTGTGCCCCATCAAGCACCCCGGCGGCGGGACGTGCTGTTGGATGGGGACCGGATTGGCGACTGGTCTACTCCTGGCGGCCTCACCGTAGGAGGCGCCATCCCCGTGGTGGCCGCAGCGGATCTCTGGTTGGGGCCCTCCCTGGTGGATCCCTACAGCCACCTGGAGGAGGCCCACCATGGCCTGGTGGACAACCTGCCCTGTTTGGCGGCGGCGGCCTTGGGGGGAGGCTACGGCACGGTGGCCTTGTCCCCCCAGGCCACCCCATGGCGTGACCAGCCCCAGGCGTTGATCATGGGCTGCCACCACGGCTTGGAGCTGCTCAGTTGGGGAAGCTTCACCGCCGGGGGCGCCGGACAAGACTTCAGCAACCACGGGGCGCTGCTGGCTGCTGGCGCCGTGGGACTGGCGGAGGAGTCATGCCGTGGCCATCAGCAACTCCTGTTCCGCGGCTTGCAATGGCAGGCGGATGCCCACCGCCGTGGGGAGGGATCTCCCCTGGCCATTGCCCCGCGGGATCCCCACTTGCAGGCCGGCGGCGTGGCCCGGGAAGGGGCCGATACCCTACGTCTTGGCCTGCCCATGGATCCCGTGGCCAGCGAACTGTTGCCCCTGCAGCAGGTCTTGCAGGCCGCCCACCTTGTGGAAGGCGCCACGGGACTGCGCCTGCTCAACCTCTCCACTGCCGCCGCCGTGGCCTGCCTCCAGCGCTACCCCCACCCCATGGCCGCCGCTGTCCATTGGTGGCACCTGGTGGAAGACACATCCCGCCTCGGCAGATTGTCCGACAGTTGGCGGGTTCAGCCCTCCTTGGGGGGGCGGCGGGATCGTGAAGCCCTCCTGGCGGCCGTGCAGCAGGGGTTGATCACCTGCATTACGGTCAACCACCGCGCCATTGATCAATCCCAGCAGCTTTTGCCCGTGGAGGAGCGCCCCGCTGGTCTTGCGGGCTATGCCCATGTGCTTCCCCTGCTGTGGGGAGCGTTGGTGGAGGGTTTGGGCCTCCCTGTGGAAACCCTCTGGTGGCTGCTCTGCTGGGGACCTCAACACTTTCTGGGGCACCCTCCAGAGCGTCTCAAACCGGGCTCCAGCCGTTGGCTTCTCTTTGCCCCCCATGATCCCTGGACCATGCCTTGCCATGGTTCAAGGCGGGGTGGGGGAAATCGTCCCTGGCAGGGGCGCACCATTCAAGGCCGGGTGGTGGCCAGCGGCTTGGCGTCAGGCCGCTGGCTGGCCAAGCCTTGGCCAGGCGGCCCATAGGCCGGTGGTAAGGGACCAGAGGTTTCCGGTGGCCAGAAGCGCAGCCAGGCGCGCCCGATCACCTGGTCTGTGGGCAGGAATCCCCAGAAGCGTCCATCCTGGCTATTGGGTCGGTTGTCCCCCAACACCAGCACATGACCGGGAGGAACCTGGGCGGAGAGGGTGTGGCAAAGGTGTTCCATGTCGTCGCAGTTGTGGTCCACATAGGGCTCCCGGAGGCGCTTCCCGTTGATCCACACCTGCCCAAGGGGGTCCACCACCACCCGCTCACCCGAGAGGGCCACCACCCGCTTGATGTAGGCATCACATTTGGGATGATGGAAGACCCGGGCCAATCCCGGGAAGGACACCAAGGCGCACTGACCCCAGAAAGGCTCAGGGACGCCATATCCCATGGGGGAGAAGCGATGGGGGGAGTGGAACACCACAATCTCCCCCCGCTCCGGCAAGCGGAAGCGATAGCTGAGCTTATCCACCAGAAGGCGGTCCTGCAGTTGCAGGGCTGGCAGCATGGAGCCGGAGGGGATAAAGCGGGCCTCCACCACCAACGTGCGCAGGGTGATAAAACTGGCCAGCAGCAGCACGGAGGGACTGAGGAGAATCCCCAGCAAGCCTGCACCGATACGGGACCAGCGGGAGGGGCCAGCGGTGTTGATGGTTTGAAGATCCTGCAACGCAGCAGCCCGGTGGTCCACCTCCTGCCCGCGGCCAGAGCTTTCCCTGTCCGCTGGGGTGGCGCTTGGGTCCTGGCCGAGTTGTGCGTCCTGCCCTGGCGATATGGCCGGATCGGAGGGCTTTCCTGCGTTCACTGTTTACGCCGGTCTGGAATAACAGAAAGTGTAATGATGCAACGGTGCCGGTTCCAGGTGCGGGGTTTGCGTTCCGGAGATCCGCTTTGCCATGGGAGGCGGGCCGCTGACAAGGCAGATTGGCCATAGAGGTTTGGATGTCCATGGCTGCAGCGGTTGAGAACAGTGCCTGGCAGGGGCAGGATCTGGTGGTTCACAATGGCTTGATCCTGCAGCCGGATGGCCAGGTGTTGCGGGGCGGCCTGATCATCCGTGATGGACGCATCCAGGCCATCGGAGCAGACATCATGGCTGATCCCCTGTTGCCTTCCCTGGACGCCGGGGGGCACCATGTGCTGCCGGGCGTGGTGGATCCCCAGGTTCACTTCCGTGATCCAGGCCTCATCCACAAGGAGGACCTGATCACCGCCAGCCGCGCCTGCCTTCGGGGTGGGGTGACCAGCTTCCTGGAAATGCCCAACACCCGGCCCCCCACCATGGATGGACCCAGCCTGAACGCCAAGCTGAAGCGGGCTGCAGACGTGAGCCGTGTACATTACGGCTTCTTCCTGGGTGCCTGTGGCGATGGCACCAATCTCCCGGTGTTGGAGCAGGACAACCAAGGTCCCCTGGCCCTGGCCTGCGGCATCAAGATGTTCATGGGGACGGGCCATGGGGTGCTGGAGTGTAGTGACCCGGTGGTGCAAGAGGCGGTCTTTGCCCAAGGCCGCAAGCTCATTGCTGTCCATGCGGAGGACCAGCAGCGGATCCTGCAACGGCGTCAACAACTGCTGGCCACTGACCCACGGCCTGCGGATCTCCATTCCATCATCCAGGACACGGAGGCGGCCCTGCTGGCCACCAGACATGCCCTCCGGTTGAGTGGACGTTTTCAGCGGCGGCTCCATGTGTTGCACTTGTCTACGGGTGCGGAGGCCGAGTTGTTGCGCAGGGAGAAAACCGCTCTGGTGTCCACGGAGGTGACGCCCCAACACCTTCTGCTGAACCGCTCAGCCTATGGGCGCCTCGGTGCCCTGGCGCAGATGAACCCTCCCCTGCGGGACGCGGAGGATAACCAGGTGCTTTGGCAGGCCCTGGTGGATGGGGTGATTGATTGCATCGCCACGGACCACGCCCCCCATACGTTGGCGGAGAAAGCCCGGCCTTATCCCCAGTGCCCCTCAGGGATGCCTGGTGTGGAGACCTCCCTCCCCCTGATGCTGACCCAGGCCCAGGCCGGCCGTTGCAGTGTGGCAGACGTGAGCCGTTGGATGAGCCAACGCCCGGCGGAGCTCTACGGCCTGGAGGGGAAGGGGCGGCTGGCGGTGGGTTGGGACGGAGACCTGACCGTGGTGGATCTACGCACCATCCGCCCCGTCCGCAACGGGGAGATGGTGAGCAAGTGCGGCTGGTCCCCCTTTGACGGCTGGGAGCTGGTGGGCTGGCCAGTGGCCACCGTGGTGGCTGGTGTGGTGGGGTATGCCCATGGGGTGTTCCACGAGGGCTGCCGGGGGGCGGCCCTGCGGTTTGCTTGACTTTCCTGGCCTCATCTGGAAGACTCCCTGATGTTCCCCCAAGCGACTTGATGATTCAGTTTGATGATACTTGATGCCATGGTCAAGCAGGAAATCGACAGGGCGGTTCTCTGCTGGCTGGCAACCGTCAGTGGGGATGGAATCCCGAATGTCAGTCCCAAAGAGCTATGGCGCGTGCATGATGACAAAACCATTGTGATCGCAGACATTGCCTCAGGCGGGTCGGTGCGGAATCTGCGGACAACGCCGGCTTGCTGTGTGAGTTTTGTCGATGTCTTTCGTCAGAAAGGCTTCAAGCTGGTTGGCGCTGCCCACGTTATCGGGCGCAAAGATGCCGGTTTTGCAGACAGATCCGCTCCCTTGCGCGCCATCGCCGGGAACAGGTTTTTGTGCGCAACGTGATTGCCATGACCGTCGAACACGTTGCGCCAATCGTGGCTCCCAGCTATGCACTGCACAAGACATCAGAAGAAGAAATGATGGCTGATGCGTTCAAGGCATACTCTGTGCAGCCGATCACAACAGGCTGAATGCTGCCCCATACATAGCATGCGGCGATGCACGTCCCTTCACTTCCACTTCTCCCCCACCGCCATCAACACCTCCTACTCCGGTGCCGTCTTTGCCCTGCAACTTGGCCGAGTTTTCCAGCAAGTCCGACTACTCAGAGCACTTGCCAATCTCACCATAAGGATTGTCTGCCCGTTTCTTGAGCACGAGGACAACAAGCCGTTGATCATTGGGACCATGATGCTGAAGGTCATAGATCAGCCGGAAGCCGGGGTTGCGTATCTTGATCTTGTATCGGTCAACCGCCCCTTTAACTCGGCTACCAGGAACACGGGGGCTTTGTAGTCATTCAGCAAGCTTCTGACGGAACCGCTCCCGAACTGCAGAATCCAATCTCTTGAACTCCTGGAGCGCCTTCGGATGAAGGTATAAATCATAACTCATTTAGGGCATCTCAAAAAATTGGGCATTCTTCCCCATGGAGTGCCCTCTCGTCATGAAGAGACCAGTTTTGGAGAGAGTTTGCATGGGCAATCAGGTTTGTTCGGTCAGGGGACCAGCGATTTTCGTGGTTCTCTTTAGACAAGTTCGCTCAGATTGACAGGGACTGGGGCTTGCCCATCCAGCAAGCGGTCATCGGCCTCACGATTCAACTCAATATCTTCGTCCACATCCGCCAAGCTCTCCAGTGAAGGGGTGGAGGCCAGTGAAGAGGTGGAGACGTTTGGGGATCTTTGAGAGGGAACTTCCAAAACAGGCCCATTGCCTAAGGCGCCAGCAGGGGATGTTCCTGCCACAAGAGAGGCCGCAAGCAGTGAGACGAAAAGCCGATTCATGGGAATCTTTCAAGTTGAAAGCTGCTTGGTTGTTCAAGGCTTTTTTGTAACGTAGCACAGTTCAGGGGCCGCGCTGGCCGTCTTCCCGCTCCGTTCATTTCCGCTTCTCCCCCACCGCCATCAACACCTCCCACTCCACGGCCACATTGCCTTGGGAACATCTGGGCCAGCAACGATCCACCCGGCGCAGTTGGGCTGGCCCCAGACAACCACCGGCGCCGCCCGTGAGCCCCAGGCGTTTCAAGTGGCGGAAGAAGGCCAAGGCGGAGGGCCAGTCCTGGCTCCGCTGCAAGAGGCAGCAATGGTGCAGCCGCAGTTGGACTGCCAACACCTCTTGCAGCAGTGGGGCTGAGGGGAGAGGCAACCCCGTCCAGGGCACATCCGCCTGGTGTGCGGCCTGCCGCCAACTGGTGAAGCTGCCGGATGTGGGTACCGCCAGCAGCAACTGGCCTCCAGGCCGCAAGGCTTGACACCATTGGCGGAGGCTCTCCAGGGGCTGGCTCAGCCAGTGGAGGGCAAAGCTGCTGGCCAGCAAGGCGGGCTCTGCCACGGGCAACCCCCGGTCCAAATTCCAAGGGCGCACCTGCAACCCCGTCGCCAGGCGCAGGAGGGACACGCTGCGATCCACCACCTCCAGCGGGGGACACCCCTTCCCGGCCAAGGCCATGGCCAAGGTGCCCGCGCCGCCCCCCAGATCCAGCCGTGGCCCTGACGGCAAGCAGTTGGCCAGTGTGCAGCGCCAAAGCGCAGCCAATCGCCGGGCCACAGCCTGCTGCAATCTGGCCTCACGGACATAGGCGGCGGCTGCCGCTGGTCCGATGACGCAGCGGCAGTCAGCATTCTGGGCTTTGACCTGCTCCTCCCCATAAATGGCGAGGATTCCTGCCTGCCTGGATGCCTCAGCATTCAGGATTGGGGTGGCTTGACGCTCCATGGCCTATTGCTCCCGAGGAAGTCTTACATGGGCTCCACATCCGCTTAGGGAACTTCTGAACAAGTCCCCTTGAGACCCTGAGAGTTTTGGGAAGCCCAGTAGAGACAGGGGAAGCAGGAGCCTGATGGCGGACGACTCCGGCTTGTTCAGAGGTTCCTTAGCTTCTCCACTAGTCCGGCGGCGAGGGTCCCAACCAAGCGCTGAAGCAGTTACAAACTCATCGCACTGTAGCCTCAGCATCAAAAGCCGCCGTTGACGACGGGGCTTGGGTACAGCAGGGGACCACACCGTAGCAGGGAAACAGCGGCTGGCCCCCCGAGTGAGGCATTAACCATCCCGGGCAAGGCAGAGGGCCTATGGGGAAACCATCCCATGGTTCACCCGTGACCACGGCGACAATGTTAAAATTTGTAAATTCATCTGTAACAGACCTGATCCCATAGAGATTATTATGAGACAATTACTTAGGCCAATGTCTCCCTTATTTGGATATACAAAATGTGGGTAAATTGATAAAAGTTGGTGCTGACATTGATGAAAAAGATGAAAGAGGCGTGACTGCTGTACATGGTTCAGCAGTAGGAGGTCATTGAGGGAAAGTCTGGAAACCCCCAAAGTGCTTTCACACGAAGACTCTCACTCCTCTCTTACAGCAAGGCTTTTGAAAAGTCAGGACTGAGCCAGAAAGGGGTTTCCCAGTGTTTCCCTACCAGCGTTAATCTCGGCATATCCCTGCTAGCCCCCCTTGCGGAGTTCCCGAACTTCCTCCTTGAGCTCCATGGGCATTTGATTGATAGCCACTTCCTGTTGATCAATGGGAGCACTGAGATCATTATGGGACACCCTGACACCATCCTTGGATTCGGCACGGAGATTTTTGAAATCCCCATTGACATCAGTACGGAATCCGCTGATGTCTGCCTTCATCTCAGTGGGACTCCCAGGCAGCTCTGCCAGAAAGCTCAATGCAACTGTGCCCACCAGGGCAGGGGTAAACCATCGGCGGGCGTCTTCTTCCACAAGCTTACCAAAGACAAGGATGGTAAGAAAAAGGGATACCGCCCAACAGGGTGTACATGCCCCACGGAGGATTGGCTTTTGTCGCGGGCTTAACTTTTGAGGGCACTGCGTGCCATGGGTGGTGACCTTATGGAGCGACTCTAGCAGCTGCTGTTCCAGCAGTGGTCAAACCGAAGTGTCACCACGCACAAACGGGGTCAGGACCGTTGTGGCCGTGAGGAAGGCTGCTGTCATCCTGATGTGATTTAACCGGCTCCAGTCTGTCTGGTACCGGCTCCAGTGGGGGACCAGTTTTCCGCAAGACCAGCCGACATGGTGGCACGTTCCCATTTCAGCGGGACATTGCCGGTGGCCGTGGCCGCGAAAACACCGCCTGGGTAGACCAGGCAGCGGAAAAGCAGAAACGGCCAGCTCTGCTGCCACCGGACTCCTGATAGCAGAGCGCCACCAATGACCAGGGCAAGAGCAACCCGGAAACCGGCTGCGAACAAGGTGTTGCGGACCGTGATATTGATGTCCCACATCGCGATCATGCCGGGTTCCTCCGCTGCTGCCAGAGACAATCCCGGCAGCACCGCAGAGGAAAATGCGAAAAAGAAACCGGCCATCAATGCAAACCAAAGCGCGCTGGCGGCGGCGATTGTTTCATTCCACAAAAACTGGGGACTTCTCCAGCAGAATGCCTCTGCATCTGGGTCGATTGGCATCATCCCCCTATCACCGGCCCTTAAGCCGTGGTGTCGCCACCATCACCCCCACAAGAAGGGGAAGGTGTAGGCCAATGATCACGTTACGGGCCAGCTCCGGCTGCTCGGCGGCGTTGATAACGGTGCTGATGATGGCCACATAGGCCATGGTGAAGAGGGCCAATCCCATGAAGGAGAAGCGATGATGGGTGGCAAAGCGTAAGGTGCGCAGGGTCAGCAGGGAGACGACAACAGCAAAGGATGCCAGAAGGGCGATGATTGCCAGTTCCATTGACGGCTCCAAAATTCTATGGGGAGAAGTTAATGGATTCTTTCGGAAGCAAGGGGCCGCTTCCCAGTCTTTGCAAGCGTTTGTTACGACCGGTGCTTTCCCTGGATGCCCCCGCCCCTGCCATCCATGGGATTTCCCGCCACCCAAGGGGAACGTCCATGGCTACCTTGGGCCGCGCAGCAGGCTTTTCCCATGACCGCTAGCACCACCGCCCCCCAGGTGCGTCACATCCCCCTGGCCACACCCTTCCAGGACCAAAAGCCCGGCACATCCGGTCTGCGGCGACCCACTCCTGTGTTTCAACAGCCCCACTACCTGGAAAGCTTCCTTGAGGCGGTTCTGCAGACCTTGCCAGGAATTCAGGGGGGAACTCTGGTGGTGGGGGGAGATGGTCGCTACGGCAACCGCCAGGCCATTGATGTGATCCTTCGCATGGCCTGTGCCCATGGGGTGGGTCGGGTCATCACCACCACAGACGGCATCCTCTCCACGCCGGCCGCCTCCCATCTGATTCGCACCAGAACCGGCTGTGTTGGCGCCATCATCCTCTCCGCTAGCCATAACCCCGGCGGGCCGGAGGAGGATTTTGGGGTGAAGGTTAATGGCACCAACGGTGGACCAGCGCCAGAACAGTTGAGCAACGCCATCCACCAGGCCACATTGACCCTGCAACGCTATGCCATTGTGACGGCGGACGCCATTTCCCTGGATCGACCAGGCCGCCATCAACTGGGAACCATGGCCGTGGAGGTGGTGGATGGGGTGGACGACTTCGTGGCGCTCATGCAGGAGTTGTTCGACTTTGACCAACTCCGGGTGTTCCTCGGCAGCGGGTTCCCCATCACCTTCGATGCCCTCCATGCGGTGACGGGACCCTATGGGCGGCGAATTTTTGAAGACCTGTTGGGATTGCCCGCCGGCACGGTGCGCCATGGCCTGCCCCTGGAGGACTTTGGTGGGGGCCACCCTGATCCCAACCTCACCTATGCCAAACCCCTGGCGGACGCATTGTTACAAGGGGATGAATTCTGCTTTGGGGCAGCCTGTGATGGGGATGGGGACCGCAACATGATTCTAGGGCGTGGGTGCTTTGTGAATCCCAGCGACAGCCTGGCGGTGATCACCGCCCATGCCACCCAGGTGAAGGGCTATCGCCAGGGCCTGGCTGGGGTGGCCCGTTCCATGCCCACCAGTGCCGCAGTGGACGTGGTGGCCCGGACACTGGCCATCCCCTGTTATGAAACCCCCACCGGCTGGAAGTTCTTTGGCACCCTGCTGGATGCCGGCAAGATCACCCTCTGTGGGGAGGAAAGCTTTGGCACCGGCTCCGATCATGTGCGGGAAAAGGATGGTCTCTGGGCAGTGCTGTTCTGGTTGTCCATCCTGGCGGCGGAGCGGTGCTCCGTGGCCACCCTGATGGAACGCCACTGGGCCACCTACGGGCGCCACTACTACTCCCGCCACGACTATGAGGGGGTGGAACAGACGGCAGCGGCGGAGTTGTATGGGGCGCTGCGGGACCGGTTGCCCCAACTGGCAGGCCAGGCTTTGGCAGGTGACAGGATTGGCCAGGCGGATGAGTTTTCCTACACGGACCCGGTGGATGGCTCCACCAGCAGCCGACAGGGGCTACGCATCCTGCTGGAGAATGGCAGCCGCATGATCTTCCGGCTGTCCGGCACCGGCACCCAGGGGGCCACCCTGCGGCTCTATCTGGAGCGTTACGAGCCCAACAGCGGCGCCCTGAATCTGGATCCCCAGACGGCCCTGGCGCCGCTGATCCATGGGGCTGACCAGTTGGCAGGCATCCGTCAACACACCGGCATGGCTGTCCCCACCGTGATTACTTGATGATGGTGGTGGTGATGGGTGGGCACTGGTGGACGGAATCGAGGCGACAGGATTTGAACCTGCAACATCTTGCTCCCAAAGCAAGCGCGCTACCAAACTGCGCTACGTCCCGATACATCCATCACGGTTCCCATCTTAGTCCATTTCACGGGTGACGAGCCCGCCCCCCAGCAGCAGGTCTTCTGCGTAAAACACCGCCGCCTGGCCGGGGGTGATGGAAAGCTGGGGTATCTCGAACACTAGCCTGGCCTGGGTGACGCCGTCGGGAATCAACCGGGCGGTGACGGGTTCGCTGCGGTAGCGCACCTGCACCTCCATGGGTGCCACCACCATGTGGTTCATGGCTCCCAACACGATCTTCCCAGCGCGTGGCGGCAAGTGGGTCTCCAGAAAAAGCCGCCATGGAGCCGTGGTGCCCCACTAGGCAGAGGTTCTGGCTTTCCGGCTTAGATGCCGTCGCAGGCCATGGCGTTGGGCTTCAGCATGGGTTGAGGAAATAGCTTGATCCTTCCAGCGGTCCCGCCCCCGCAGCAGTTCCATGGATTCCAAGTAAAGTTTTCAGATATGGCAAGGTTCAGTTTACCGTTTTTCCAGGAACTTCCTAGGCGTTGGCGGGAGAATGACTAGAGAAATAACCATTGATAGTGTGGAGACGACTCCCACGATCATAATGACCAAGTGATAATCTCCAAAGATATCAAAGCTGTTAGCACCAAGTTGTGTACTCGCAAATGCCCCCAGTTGATGAATCATCCAAATGAATCCAAATACCAAGCCTCTGTTTGTCTTGGCAAAAGCGCTCAGTGTATATGTTGAAGTACCGATCACTGTCCCCATATAGCTCAAGCCAAAGAGAATTGAGAACATAATGACGCCACTGAGGTTTGGCATGGTTGCGAGAAGCAACAAAGATACTGACCGCAGCCCATAGAAGGCGGCAATGATATATTCCTTGGGGAACCGGTCGCAGAACCAGCCGGCAACAAAACCGCTAATCAATTCCGACACGCCGAAAATCATCATTACTACAGCAATCTGTGGTGGTGTTAAGAATATATCTTGAAAGTGCGCGATCATATGAATATCAACGAAGGCCATGGTCACGCCGCAGCCGAAGAAGCTGAGGGACAGTGCGAAAAATGTTTGTGAAGTGAAGATGTCACGCAATTCAGACATTGTTGCCAGCTTTGATGCTGGGTTTGATTGTTTAGACTGCGCATCTGGCAGGTACTGGATGGCAAGGATCTGTAACGGCAGCAAGAACGTCAAGCCAGCCACAAAAAAGACCTGCCGCCAGTGGAAGTACTCCTGAGCAAATACCCAGGCTGGAGAAAGCAAGATGAATCCAATGGCCGCTCCACTAGTGAGTGTGGCATACGCAATTCCAGTGTATTTCTTAGGAACTGACTGGCCAACCAGGATGCCGGTGGGGACATAAGTCATGGCAGCCAGCGCGAAAGATGCAACAACACCGTAGAAGAGAACAAACGACCAATAGTTGGATAGTATTGCACCACCTAAGAGTGCAATGCCAGCAGCCTGAAGCCCACCAATGAGAACCCGTTTTGGGCCCACATGGTCCGCCAGAAAGCCCACAACCGGCGATGCGATACCGAAGACAACCATGAAAACTGAAGCGGAAACCGCAAAGCCGCCGCGGGTTTGATCAAAACTCTCAGCCATCGATACAAAGAACACTTGGAAGATATTCTTGATCGATGAAGAAAAGAACACGATAGCAAATGCTACCAAAATAGTTTGCAGGATCCTCTTGGATAGGACTGGCACAGTTCTGATTAGATTTTGATCTCTTGGATTCATTTCATTTCCTCTTGTACAAAGCGAGCCATGAGAACATCCACTCGCTGCTGCATAAATGTTCCTGCATAGCTCTGTCCGTCTACTCGTGCATAATCCTTCATTGCTCCAAAGGGCTCAAATCCCATCATCTTCCAAAGACGTTCAACTTGTGTGTCTGCGCGAACATCCAGGCGGAGGATCTCAACTCCTATCACTTTGCTACGTTTTACAATCGATTTAATACAACCACGCACCATTGACATGCTACGGTATGCTGGATGAACAAACATTCTTGAAAGTTCCCCTACATATGCGCAATTGGGAAGATGACTTGGCACCAACAGCACGTGTCCAACAATAACTTGCTTCGAGTTTAACATTAGCAAAAGGTGAATGCGACCTTCATCAACAGCCCTTGCAGTCTCATTCATCAAGTCCATGCCCTTTTGCCATTCAACTGGCCAACGATATCCAATTGTTGTCTCTCTTTCGATAACAAGATTCATAAGTTGAAGTGTTTCAATTTGTTGTTTCTGTTTGAATGGTTTAGCCCAAAGATAGGAAACTGATTTGTCTTGAGAGGAAAATTTTATTTTGTACTGTCTGACATGACTTTTATTTCTTCTTAATAGCAGAGAAGATATTGTGTCATCGTTTCCAGCTATTGCCATGTCACAAATCTGCAATGAATTCGGTATTGCATCATAAGTAGTTGGCTCATAAAATACCTGTCGTGATCCGTGAGATGTCCTACAGATAATTACTGAACTATCGCTGCATGTTTCTGCAATATTCTTGAGTATTTCTTTCTTGGGTTCTGCTAGTAAAGCAACTATGATAACATCAAATTTACTAGCATCAATATTACTACCACATTTATGTAGTACATCAATATTGTGATATCCTATTGATGAAATTATGCGAAGCGATTTATTAACAGATTCTACGGAATGATCAATACAACATATAGAAGTTCTAAGATGCTTTTGAAAACATAGTGCAGTTATAGGAAAATAGCCACTACCTATAAACAATAATCGACTTACGGGATTTTTGCCAATCAATTGAATTTCACGACCGATCAATCTATCAAATCGTGTGTATAGTAGATAATCTGTAATATCATGACACACTTGCTGAACTAGATTGTCTGCGAATCTTTTTTCTAATTCTATTTCCCATTGACAATACATTGTTCGTAGAGTTTCGACTTGTTGATGATCAAATGCATAAAATAGGTCACTACTTACTTGACTGGAGGCTCCATGCCGGAGCAGTAGCTGTTCTAAGTCACGGAACGCAGCATGGAAAGCTGGAAAGCTACCTATGGAGTCTTGAATGCGAGTCAAGATAGATTGAAAATCAGTAGTCATTTTCAGATCTCCAAAAACTCCATTCTCATTGCTAGAGGTATATTGAGATCGTTGCTGCAAGCTCGTTTTTTTAGGAGATTTTATCTTATTTTTGGTAAGATTCTGTGTCATGTTGTGATTGAGTTGATATTTATCGTAGATTCCATCATAGAAGTGCCAAAAAAGTTTACATGTTTCATGAATGACAGAAAGAGCATCTTGTTGCATTTTAGTATTCGTGCATATGTCAGAAACTAAGTCAAGCCCCTCTTGAACATGATAGACATCTTCTTTTGCATGGACAGAGAAGAATGTCATGTCATCTGGTGTAAGGCCATAAGCTTCGGGAAAAAGGTCGTGGCGTAGCTTACCTGCCTTTCTTTCCAAGTTTTGTCCTTCGCTCGCAATCATTATCGCCGCAGCACCCATATGAAATGTTGATGAATCGTTGACAAGTTTCCACCGATAATTAATTAAGTTTTGCGTTTCTGGTAAGGCAATAGCAGTATCACGTTCAACTTCAGATATTCCTAAGGCGCAAATGAACTTTTCCATCAGGGCCTGATGATTTGCAGTACGAGAAAGCTTTCCTGTTTCTTCTTCATAGAGATTGATGGCGAGACGTTTGCGATAGTATGCGCTGGGGCAGTTATAGTAAAGGCCACCAATGTACATTGCAAACTGCTTTGTTAGCTGGTAGCCTTGAAGAGCCACAAGTCTTAGAAGAGTATCGTATCGCTCAGGCTTAGCAAGTTCGGCAAAAAGAGGATGATTAATATTAGAATGGCTAGCGAGAGTTGCTTCCAGGCAACTCCGAAAAGCACTCCTAGGCTGAGGCTGAAGCAATACTTTGGAGATCATGGGAGAGTGAAGTGGCCTCTTGTTAGTGAGCCTAGGCAATTACAGGGCACCACGAAAAATCGCCCCTTCCTCGCCTGGAAAAATCTGCTGGCCTGGGCAATTCCTCTCCAGGACTAACTTTCTCATGGTGAGACAACATCCTACAGAAGGGGTTGCCCAATTTTTCGTGGTTCCCTACAATCAATCGCTTGGTGTGGTATTCCATGTTACTGATTTCCTAATCCAATCCGCCTTGATGCCCTTCACGCGGTGACGGGACCCTATGCCCGGCGGATTTTTGAAAACCTGCTGGGATTGCCCGCTGTCATGATGCATTACGGCCTGCTCCTGGAAAACTTCGGCGGTGGCGCCCTGATCCCAACCTCTCCTACACCAAAACCCCTGGCGGATGCTTGCTGCGCCCATGCCCACCAGTGCCACAGTGAATGGGTCCACCAGCAACCGTCAGGGTCTATGGATCTTGCTGGAGAGTCGTACCTGCTGCAGCAGGCTGCCGTCACCCCAAGCCCATGCCAGGCAATGCCCTGTCCTCCGCAAAGACCTCCTCACCCCCCATCCTCGGCGGCCATGGCCCGAATCAGGTCAGCCCGGCTGAGCACCCCGACGGGTTTCCCCTGCTCCACCACAAATAGCCTCTCCGTGTTCCCCTCGTGGAGCATGGCCGCGGCCCCTTGCAGGCTGAGGGTTGGGGCACAGGTGTGGGGGGAGCGGTTCATGATGGCGCCAGCGGTTTCCCCAAGGGCTTGATGCACTTCCCGCTCCCAGCGCAGGGGATTGCGCAGGTAGATGACGCTATCCAGGAAGACCAGGTAGGGGCCAGGCTCCAGGCCGCTTTCCCGCACCATCAGATCCTTGGTGCTGATTTCCCCCACCAACCGGCCCTGGTCATCACACACCGCCAGGCCACTGATGTGGGCGGCATTGAGCATCTGGATCACATCCGTCAGCGCTGTATCCGGGCGAACAAACTTGACCGGTGTGGTCATGAACGCCTGGACGGGTTGGCTTTGCACCATGATGACCTCTCTGGGGTTTCGTGATTGTGAAGGAGCCGAGCCTGGACAAGGCGCCATCATCGGCTGCTCTGTCACATCTGCGCGTTGTGGCCGACGGGCTCACGGTGCTCAGGGGCCTTCTTGCAATGCCGCTCCTGTTGGCGTTACAGGGGGGATGGGGCTGGTGGGCCTGGGGACTGCTGATGTTTGCTGCGGCAACCGATGCGGTGGATGGATGGATGGCGCGACGGGGTGGCGGTGGGTCGGTGTGGGGGGCCCGTTTGGATCCCCTCTGCGATAAATTATTGCTGCTGGCACCACTGCTGTGGTTGGCTGGCCAGAGCGCTGGGGCAGCGGGCAACAGCATCTCCCCCATCCCCATCCCCCTCTGGGCCATTTGGCTCTTGTTGGCCCGGGAGCTGCTGGTGACCGAGTGGCGCAGCCGGCATCCCCGTGGGGCGCCAGCCCATTGGAGCGGCAAGCTGAAAACCATCAGCCAGTTTCTTTGTTTTGGTTTCCTGCTCTGGCCGGGTGCGGCCCAGGCGCTGACAGCCACCGTTGGTGGCGGACTGTTTTGGGTGGCCATGGCCATGGCATGGCTCAGTGGGATCCACTACTTGATGTCCCCCCGACCCTGAAGGGCAGATATTCCTTCTCCGCGGAGCCCGTAAGCACGGAACGTTCAGGTGGGTTGACCCTCCATGGGTCTCTGATGCCTGCAGAGACAGTCTGGCGTGGGCTCCAGGTCCGCTGTCCCAGGCCAGGGTTAACACAGGAAAAAGCCCCCCTGAAGGAAGGGGCCTGCGCCCCGGGACAGACGGGGGTCAAGCCTGGCTCAGGTGCTCTCCCAGGGCTTGGATCATGCGGGTATTGGCAGCAGGGAACGGGTAGCGGTGCAGGTCATGGGGGCACACCCAGGCGATCTGTTGATTGGCCACAGGCCGGGCCTCTCCGGCCACCACATGGCAGAGATGCACCGCAAAGGTGAGCCGCCGGTGGGTATAGGCATGGTCAAGGCGCAACAACTCCGGACCCACGGCCACGGTCAGGCCCACCTCCTCTTGCAGTTCCCGTGCCACGGTTTCCACCATGGTCTCGCCGGGCTCTTGCTTGCCACCGGGAAACTCCCAAAGCCCGCCCAATAGCCCATCGGGTTGGCGCTGGCCAATGAGCACCTTCCCCTGGTGATCCAACACAATGCCCACGCCAACCATGAAGTGGGGAGTGGGTGCAGGAGCTTGACGCACAGGGAGTTGGTGCTGAATGCCCTTAGCGTAGGCATGGCAGTGGGGCTGCCAGGGGCAGTGGTGACACAGAGGCCCACGGGGGCGGCAGACCAGGGCCCCCAGGTCCATGAGAGCCTGGTTAAAGTCTCGCGCCCTTTTGCCGGCCAACAGCAGCTCAACCATGGTCCAGAACAGGGGGGTGGCCTGTCGGGGTGGGGCTGGGAAGGCCAGAAGCCGCGCCAGCAAACGCCTCACATTGCCGTCCAGGATGGGATCAGCGCTGTTGCTGGCCGTAGCGGCAATGGAGGCCGCTGTGGTGCGACCGAGGCCAGGCAACTGTTCAAGACCAGGGCGGTCATGGGGAAGTGGACGGCCGGCGGCCACCAGTTGGGTGGCGACCCCATGGAGCCGCCGGGCCCGGCTGTAGTAGCCCAACCCTTGCCAGCAGTGGAGCACATCCTGTTGGGAGGCAGCTGCCAAAGCCTCCAGATCCGGGAATCGATCCAGCCAACGGCACCAGAAGGGCAGCGCCACCGCCAACCGGGTCTGCTGCAACATCACCTCCGCCACCCAGACGGGATAGACGGGGAGCAGGTGGTCAGGTCCAGGCTGGCGGCCATCCGGCAACAAGCGCCAGGGCAAATCATGGCGGCCGTGGCGTGCCCACCAACTCAGCAGGCTGACGTGCAGGCCAGGGGCAGCCTGACAGAGCCAGGCTTTCTGCCGGTGTTCTAATGCCTTGGACCATGGTTTTAGCGGCATGGCCAAAGTCAGGGATCACTCAGCAGGCTGGGGGAGATCCAAGAATAAGGTGTTCCGGGAGCCATAGGCAAACCCTGCCCCCCATGACCCATCCAGACTTCTTCAATCTTGCTGCGAGAGGGAAGTGGGAGTCTGCTATCCGGACCACGGAACTGCCGCGCCACCCGACTACTGGGGGAGGGCCTTCAGGCAAGACGATCCCCTCAGCAACCGTCGAGCTTGAGTTCGCCATTGCAGTGATGGAGACGTTTCACCTCGTCTATCGAGCCAGTAAAGCTGGCTTTTACCTGCGGTGCCCCCAAGCCCATAGGTCCCCTCACCAGTGAGCAATGGACTGAGATCGCCCACTGACCTCCACCCACAGAGATCTGAATCAGCGGGACCGGCACCTGGTTGCTTAAGATACTTCCACACAGAGTCTGCAGCCAAACTGCTGCCTCATGCTCGGCTGCAATCCCGGAGACTCGATTGAGCCGCCACTGGGGTCAGGGAGGCGAGTCCCCCCGAGAACAAAACGGCCCGCCCGTACGCCGCCTGTCTGCCTGGAGATCGCCATCGCCAATCCTCCGTTGATGGGGTTTAGGGTCTAAGGCCCTGCGTTGGAACAAAGCCCTTGGCCCCTGCTCTTCCCCTACCAAGGTCTATAAAGGCGGCACCCAGATTCGAACTGGGGATAAAGGATTTGCAATCCTCTGCCTTACCACTTGGCCATGCCGCCGCCATGGAGTCGTGCTCCTTCCATGCAGCTTAGCAAATCCCCTGCTCCGCCCCTGCTGGTGCTCAGCAATGGCCATGGGGAAGATCTGGTTGCCGCCCGTGTGCTCAAGTCCCTACGGCAGCAGGGCCATGACGGCCTGATGGAGGGCATGGCCCTGGTGGGGCTGGGTGATGGGCTGACCTCTGTTCCAGGGCTCCGGCCCATTGGGCCACGGAAACAACTGCCCAGCGGTGGATTTGGTCATCAAAGTTTGACCGGACTGTTACAGGACTTGCGGGTGGGCTTGGGGGGCCTTGCCATGGACCAGTGGCATTGCATCCGGCGCTGGCGTGGCGCCCATCCCCAGGGCGTGGTGCTGGCCGTTGGTGATCTGTTTCCCCTGGCGCTGGCCTGGGGCAGTGGCCAGCCCTATGGGTTCATCGGCACGCCAAAGAGCGACTGGACCTGGTTGACCGATTGGGGAGCCACCCCCATGGCCGATGCCTATCACCGCTGCAAGGGCAGCGAATGGGATCCCTGGGAATGGTGGCTCATGGCCCATGGGCGCTGCCGCCTTGTGGTGGTGCGCGACGGCCTCACGGCCCGTGGATTGCGTCGCCATGGCATTGATGCCATGGCCCCGGGGAATCCCATGGTGGATGGACCTGGGGTAGACCTACCCTTGCCGGCCTGCCTACTCCACCAGCGACGCTTTCTGGTCCTGCCAGGTAGTCGGCTGCCCGAATGTCTGATGAACCTCAAACGCCTCTTGACTGCACTGCCCCGTCAACTGGCGGCGGTGTTGCTGCTGGCCACAGGACATCAACCTGACCCCCAGGCCCTCGCCACCGTGGTGACGAAGCTGGGCTTTTCCCCCCATCAGCCCCCTCCAGGGACAAGGAGTCGGCTGGCCTGGCAGCGGGACAGCCTGTTGCTGCTCTGGGGGCCTGGCTGCTTCGAGACCTGGCTCCCCTGGGCAGCGTTGGGCCTGACCACAGCGGGGACCGCCACGGAGCAACTGGTGGGCCGTGGCGTGCCGGCCCTGTCCTTGCCCGGTCCAGGTCCACAGTTCACGCCAGCATTTGCCCGCCGCCAGAGTCGCCTGTTGGGGCGCGCTGTTGTGCCCTGCTTTTCCCCCCAGCAATTCCAGCAGGAGTTGAAGCGGCTGCTGGGGGATCCCCGGCAAGCCCGGCTGTTGGGGCGCCAGGGCCAGAGGCGCATGGGGCACCGGGGCGGCAGCGGGTCCATTGCCCGGCTGGTGGGGCAGCGTCTGCTCCGGTCCCATGGGACCATCAACCCCACTGCCCTGTCGTCATGGCCCTCTCCCAACAAGGAGCATATGCGGTGATCTGCGCCCGTATCGCCTCCCTCCTGCACATCTCCCTCGGTTCTGCCCGCCAGTGGCTGGATCAACAGGCCACCCGGCAGGGGGTGCGTGGCGTGGCACAGCGGCTGGAGTTTGCCCAGGCCCAGTTGGCAACGTTGCAGGAGCGGTACGGCGGCCATGGTGAACGCCCACCCATGGCCCGGTTGCTGGATGAAACCGTCGCCAACCCCAGCCCCCTGTCAGAGGAGGAGTGAAACTGTTCTCCGCTGGAGGCATAATCAATGACTCCCACAGGCTACCGGATCTGCAAGACCCAAGCTCGACCACTGGCCGTTTCTGGGAAGCCTCTTTCAAGGAGATGGCCGCTGAGAACGAAGACTGGAGGGACATGGAGCCTGCCATGGGGGCGCTTGAAGATGGGGAAATGTTAGAAACGGCGGCCGCTTGAGAAAGATGGGAGGCCCCTACCAATGGGAGATATGGGTTGTCCCTCTGGACAGGGCGGCAGGATCTGAAATGCAGAAACTCGGATCGTTGCCGGGAACCGGAGCGGCTATTCCATTTGCCAAAGCAAGTGGATAGATCCCACCAAGGGGCACCGGTGCATAACCTACCGGAAGACGGCTTCGAGAAACAGGCAGTTGTCCCGTGCTGTAACGCCACGATCAGTGGCCTTGCCCGGTAGTGAGGCAACAGGCTGCTGGAGCCTATCACTAGATGACAAAGCATTACTGGTTCATGCCAAGCCTCCTTTCTCAAGGTTCGATTACACATCCACACCCATGGCAACCCCTTTTGTCCACAGGCCCTAGGGAAACGCTGGAGAACCCCGATTCAAGCCAATAATAAGAAGGAGAAAGCTGAATTATGTAATTGACAGAGCGTTTTCTGGGTCAAAAGGCCTTATTTCGCTTCTCAATGGCCTTCATGGTTCTTAATAACACCGTGAA
>JAJDUS010000134.1 GCA_022826535.1 Prochlorococcaceae cyanobacterium jk18x1bzbins.87 | reverse complement strand
CTGAGCTCCAGGGGGAACCATGGGAACTCTCCTTGACGGGCCAGCGCCAGGAGCAGAACACCGCCACAGCGCCGGTGGACCATTCCCTCAAGCTGCGCTTCTCCTGGCTCTTCTGATCCTTACCCTTGCAGGCAAGGGATCGCTGTCCCATGGGTAGGGTCTTCCATTGGGAATGGCACGGATCCTGAATCAGGCCATACCTGGTTCGGAACCACCCCCTCGCCCCTATGGGCGCCTGGGCACGGCCTTTCCCCAGGCACTGCTCTGGAACCGGGGTTATGTAAACCGAATTCTGGATCAGGCGCCACCAGGGAAGGGGTTAACCGCTGGGGTGTGAGTCCCTCCATAGGGGGAAAGCCTCTGTTGGAGAGTGCTGATGTTCCTCGACCTGGAACAAGGCAGTGTTCCCATGCGCCCATCGGAGAGAGGGGGATTTTCACCGTGGCGCTGTTCTGCTGTCTGGATGACTTTTCCCCGCTCCTCAAGGGAACCTCTGGCCCCCCAGTAACCTGCAGGGATTGAGAAGGCGTGAATTGGATTGGAAAGGATGGGAGGAAACCGCTCCATCATCGAACCCCTCTTGCCTGGCGATCAACTCCCTGGATCAACACAAGGTCAATATGGGTACAGTCCGCATCTCTAAGGAAGAAGGGATTAAGCATTGCCGTGAAGCCCCTGCATGGGGAGTGGACACTACCCATGGGACAGTGTGGGACCCCTTGGTTTCAGAAGGGTAAGGATCAGAAGATATTGGAGAAGGTTAGCTTCAGGGAGTACTCCACCGGTAATGGAGCGGAGATGGGCTCCTGCCGCTCTCCCGCCAGGGAGAGTTGCCATGGTTCCCCCTGGGCTGGCTCGGCATAGGGCGCCAAAGACCAGAGGAGGCTGGTGTTCCTGGTGATGGGGGAGAGGGCCAATGTCACTGCTGGGGTGAGGGTGAAGCGGTTGTTGTGGGCGGGGAAGCCATAGGCCAGCTTTGCTTCAAACCGTTGCCCGCTGCTGGGGGCAGCATCCAGCGTCTCCATGGTGGTGGGGTTGAGTAAGGCATCTGCCGCCCGCTGCGGTGGCGCGCATGGTGTGGCTCAGGGAGAGGGAGGGGCCGCGATTGGAGGGGGAAGGCTCCCAGGAGAAGGAGAGGGCCAAGCTCTGCTCCTGGAACTCCTCTTCCCCATGGGCCAGGAGAGTGCGGCCTTTCAATTGTTAATTGCCGTCTGCGCCTGGGCGCGCTGTGGATAAGAAAGACCAACCAGGGACAGGAAGAGGGTTATCCCCAGTATTTTAATCCCGCTTCTGACTGAAGGCCGCCACGGGAAAAATGACCTCTTCGGTTGACTGCTGCCCACTGGACGGACAGCCAACCAGTCCAGACCTGAATTTACCAAAGATGCCGGGATGTCTGCACGCCATGTCATGGTGGCCTGTGCGGCTGATACCCGAATTTTAAATCTCCCTGTCAGATTGGAAGGAAAGACATGTAACTTCATCAAACATCAGGCAATCAGGGCATCTTCCATAGCTTCGTTGCTCAGGGATCACCAGTTCTGCATCAGGTGAATCCATAGCATGGTCTGCAATCCATAGGGCGGCCTTCCTCCTTGAGGGCCGACTTGGGGATAGAAAGGCTCCGTCACCTTCACCAGTTTTGAGAAAGGCAACATCGTCTCCATCTCACAGAGGGACTTCTCCTTCCTCATCTGCTTCCTCACGCGGCTACGCTACCAGTCGCTAAACCCCAACTGCCCCTTCTTTACTCCCATCCTTTCCTTCCCAATTCACACTCAGTCTAACCATCCTCAGACCACTGGGGGGGAGCAGGGGGTCCCTTTGGGTTTTTCCAGACTTTCCCTGATTCCTCCTGACATTATCTGGAACTCGGGTTAAACATGGACTCCGACCCTCTGGCCACAGCAACAGCTTTATCTCTGCAGCAGGAGATAAAAAAGGTCGCAGCAGCGGCATCGCAGCAGTGGCATCAAGGCCACAAATCTGCAGGGAGTGGACAGCATGTGTTCAGATGGGCTTCACAAGGAGACAGGCGCCTGGGAAAACCTTGGATCGTTTCTCTATTTGCAAGGGGCTGCCAGGCTTTTTTGACTTAGGATGGAGACATGGTCATGACTCCCCAAGAACGGCGATTGCACGATGATCGTCTCTCCCGCCGTGCCATTGCCCTTGATCCTTCCGGCTACTTCCTCATCTATCTGGATCGGGACAGTGGCCAAATTATTGCGGAACATTACAGCAACACCATTAACGACAAGGGTCTTGCAACGGATCCGGAGACAGGGGAGGTGTTGGCTTGCAGTGGTGGAGCACCGCGTCAGCCTGTGGCCACATACCGGGGATGCTCCGCCAAGGAGGTGGGCGTTCGCCTGGTGGAAGAGGCGAATCCGTGCCCTGTGGGCCAACTGGACCATGCCCTTTATCTGGGCCGGGAGTTGCAGCGGGCTGAAGCCTGTCTTGAGAACGGCCATGATTATGTCCAGGATTGATGCCGGGGTTTCCGTTCCCCTAGACTGGAAACCGAGTCTTCACATGGGCACAACGTGGGCGTTGCGTTTTATCTGATCTTTGTGGGCGCAGGCCTGGCTGGCGCCGTGGCCATGTTCAAGTTGCTGCGGGGCATCAAGCTGATCTGATCCCACCTCAGAACAGAAGCGTTATCCCCAGGCCCAGCCCCAGGCCCAGCAGCACCAGTTGAGATGGCTTGAGCCAGCGATTCAGCAACAGGGCGATGCAAAACAGCGCCAGCAAGGCCCCGCTGACGGCGGGATTCTCTGCTTGCAGACTGGTCCAGGTGAGGGGAATGGCGGCACCGGCCAAAGCGCCGGGAACGCCAGCCAGCACACCGGCCAAAAAGCGTTGAACGCTTGTGTTCTGGTGTATGCGTTGCAGCAGCGGTGTGCCCACCATGATGAACAGGACGCTGGGGGCGAAGATGGCCCCTGTGGCCACCAAGGCCCCCGCTATTGCTGTTGTAGGGCCGCCACCGGCAGCCCAACCCGCTTGATAGCCCACAAACGCGCTGGTGAGCACCACCGGCCCTGGGGACACCTGGCCAATGGCCACGCCATCCAGGAATTGGGGCCCGGTGAGCCAGCCTAGCCCCACCACCTGATCCTGTAGCAGAGGGATGATCACCAACCCACCACCAAACACCAGCAACCCGGCCTGGAGAAACACCCCAGCCAACTGAACCAGCCAGAACCATGGCATCTGGAGCCACCCCGGCGCCGGCCACCATGGGGCAAGACCGGGAAGAAGCAGGAGGGTACCGCCCATGGCGGTTCTCCAACAGTTGGCAATTCCCGCCCCCAACAGGAGCACCCCGGCGGGCAACACCAAGGGGCTGAACTGGTGAAGAAGACCACCAAGGGCCACCGAGATGGCCATGGCCTGCTGCCAGGGCTGTCGCTGTTGCCGCAGCAACTTGCCTACAAAAGCCCAGATCGCAGCAGCTACAACGGGTTTGACCACAACAAGCACCGTGACCAGGTCGGCAATGGTTTGCCCCTGACGCCACAGCTCACTGAGCAGCAGCACAATCACCAGCCCGGGAAGCAAAAAACAGAATCCGCTCACCAGACCTCCCCAGGCGCCACGACAAAGCCACCCCAAAACCATGGCCATCTGGCTGGAGGCGGGTCCGGGCAGGGCTTCGCAAAGGGCCAGGCCTTCGGCAAAGGCCTGGGCGCTCACCCACTGGTGGTGCTGGACCACCTGATCTCGCATCAGGGCCATGTGGGCCTGGGGGCCACCAAACCCCAGCAACCCAATGCACAGGAACACCTGGATGAGCTTGGCCCACGAGGGACGGTTCACGCCCATGGGCGCCGGGACGTCCGGGCGTCAGGGGACGGCATGGTCCACCATGACGGCTTCCAGGTCATAGAGATGGGCGGCGGTGATGCGGGCCTGGACCATGGCGCCCACCGGCGCTGTCCCTTGCAGATGGACAACCCCATCCACCTCCGGTGCAAAGCGGCTGCAACGGCCACGGATTTCCCTGGTGGCGGGGTCTTCCTCCTCCACCAGAACGGGAACAACACGCCCCACCCAAGCCTGATTCCGCTGCTGGGCAATGGGTTGCTGGAGTTGCATGAGCCGGTCACAGCGGGCCTGGGCCACGGCATGGGGTACAGGGTTGGGCAAGGTTGCAGCGGCGGTGCCCTCCTCCGGGGAGAATGGAAACACCCCCACATGGTCAAACTGTTGTTGCTGGACAAAGGTCTCCAGATGGGAGAAGTGGGCCTCTGTTTCCCCAGGAAATCCCACAATGAGGGTGGTGCGAACGGTGGCATCCGGCAACTGACTGCGCAGACGATCCAACAACACGCTGTTGACATCCGCCTGCCAGGGACGATTCATGGCCTTCAGCATCTCCGGGTGGCTGTGCTGTAAGGGGAGGTCCAGATAGGGCAGTACATTGGGCACCTCCCGAAACGCCGCCAGCACCTCAGGCGTCAAACCGGTGGGATAGGCGTAGTGGACCCGAATCCAGGGAATCGCCACGGTCCCCAGCATTCGCAACAACTCCGCCAGCATGGGCTTGCCGTAGCGGTCACGCCCGTAGTTGGTGGTGATCTGGCTGATGAGGATCAACTCCTGCACCCCCTGCTCCGCCAACTGCTGGGCCTCGGCCTTGATGGATTCCATGGACCGGGAGCGCTGGTTCCCCCGCAGGTGGGGAATGATGCAAAAGGCACAGCGGTAGTCGCAGCCCTCCGCCACCTTCAGATAGGCCACAGCATTGGCCGTGGTGCGTTTCCGGGGCAAGTGCTCATCAGCCAGAAAGGTGGGCACAGCGCTCACCTGCTGGACCCGCTCCCCTGCCACAACCCGCTCCAACACAGAGACAATGTGTTGATAGTCTCCGCTGCCCACCACGGCCCGCGCCTCAGGCAAGGCCTCCAGCAACTCCCCTTGGAAGTGTTGAGCCAGACAACCGGCAATAATCAGTTGCTTCCCCTCCTCCGCCAGCCGCACCAAGGTGCGTACTGACTCCTCACGGGCCTCCTGGATGAAGCTGCAGGTGTTCACCACCACCAGATCAGCGGCTGTCTCATCGCTGCTCACCCCATAGCCGGCTGCATTCAGCAGCCCCAGCATGTGTTCACTATCCACCCGGTTTTTCTCGCAGCCCAGATGAGTAAAGGCCACGGTGGGGCGGGCCCACCCGGGCTGTGGAACGGCAGAGACAGGAGTTGGCGGAAGGGAAGTGGGCACGGAGCAAGACAACTGGTAACACCATCATGGTCCGTCAAACCGGCCTGTGGACTGGTTCCACACGGGCCGATCCCCCTGCCCTGGTGGAGTTGTTGGGGAAAAGGCCAGGGTCGGGACTCATCATGTGGGGGGTGATCCTCTCACCAGAGAAGGAGCCCCGATAGAGCACCAGGAGGAGATGGGTGATGGCCCAGTTGTTTGGGATCAGCGTGGAGCAGTTTGCCCGCGTTCGCCCCTTGTTTCCCAAGGAACGGGGTGTGAAGCCGGTGGATGACAGGAAGGTGTCGGGCGGCATCATCCCTGTCATTCAGAAGGGTCTGCGCTGGGTGGATGTGCTCCGGCCCACAAAACCCTCTACAACCATTGCCGCCGCCGGTCAGACAAGGGTGTTTTTGAGAGGCGGGTGAATCAAGGGGCGTCAACAAGACGGGATGGAGCGCTCTCACCCCGGCTCCAGAGAAGGGTGCCATGGGGAAGGCGCTGGCGCCCATGGGGACGAGGGGGGTGTCCCCAACCGGGCAGGACCCGATTCAGTAGCCGGGTCCTTAATCCCTCACTTCTCTGAGCAGATCCGGGACTTGGGTCACTGAAGCGCCTCACCCCTGGGGGTAGCCCTCAGCCGCCAGGGGGGCAGCTGACCCAGAAGAAAGTCCTCCACCCCCTCGCCGGTGCGCAGGTTGGTGAAGCACCATGGCCGTTGCCCCCTCATGCGGCGGGTATCCACCTCCATCACCGCCAGATTGGCTCCCACATGGGGGGCCAGGTCGATGTCGATTTTGTTGATCACCAGCAGATCGGAGCGGGTGATGCCGGGGCCCCCCTTGCGGGGAATCTTGTCCCCAGCCGCCACATCAATGACATCGATGCACAGGTCCACCAGCTCCGGGCTGAAGCTGGCGGCCAGGTGGTTGCCACCGCTCTTCACCAGCACCAGGTCCAGCACCAGGTTGATGGATGGGACAAACCTGGACCATGACTGACCCCAACAGCACACTGGTCTGAGAGGGGGGAGGGCCGCTTCCCTTCAGAAGAGTGAGGAGAAGCGCAGTTTGAGGGAGTAATCCGTTGGAGTCGAGAGAGATGTGTGTTCCTGTCGTTCCGCTTCGATGGAGAATTGCCAGGGATCAGCCTGCAGCTGTTCCGCGTAGGGCACCAAAGACCAGAGGAGGCTGTAGTTCCTGCTGGTGGGGGAGAGGGCCAACGCCACTGCCGGGGTGAGGGTGAGTTGGTTGTTGTGGGCGGGGAAGCCATAGGCCAGCTCTGCTTCAAACCGTTGCCCACTGCTGGGGTCAGCATCCAGCCCCTCAAAGGTGGTGGGGTTCAACAGGGCATCCATGCCGCCTGCTGCGGTGGCGCCCATGACGTGGCTCAGGGAGAGGGAGGGACCGCGATTGGAGGGGTTGGGCCCCCAAGAGAAGGAAAAGGCCAGGCCTTGTTCCTGGAAGTCTTCTTCCCCATGGGCGAGGAGGGTGTATCCCCTCAGCGCACTGCTGATGCCCCGCTCTGGATCACTCCAGAGGATGCCAGCGCCCAGATCCAGGCCAAAGCCGGATTCTGCGTCCCCACTGTCTTGCCGGATGCCTAACGCCAGGGAGGGGAGGAGGGAGGCGCCGTTGGATAGGGGGAAAGGTCTGATGGCTTCAATTCCCAGACGGAGGCGGGAGAGGCTGCCCTCGGAAGACTCCAGCCCGTCCACTTCTTCCGAGGTGGTCTTCAGGGTGAGCACATCGGCGGTGGCGCTCAGGGTGATGCCTTCGTTGCCCCCATCGAAGAGCAGCCCATCCATGCCCAGGGCCGCCATGGTCATGGTGGTGCTGGGGGTGGCGTCATCGCCGGGGCCATCCGGAGTTGAGGGAGAGCTGGCCCCAGCCATAGCCCGCAACGGCCCAGAGGCCCAGCCGTGGGGTGAGGGCATAGCGGCCATAGGGGAATAGGCCTGTCACAGTGCTGTTGACCTCACCTTCAGCACCGTTCCCCCTCTCGCTCTCATAGGAGCCATTGCCCCAGGACTGGCTGAGGGCAGCGCCAGCCTGCCAACGTTGCCGGCTCCAGTCGGCCCCCAGCAGGAGGGTGGTCACGCTCCCATCCAGGGAGTACTCTTCCTCTTCTCGTCGGAAGGAGGAGAAGGCGCCTTGCCCCCAGTAGGCCAGACGGGGTGCTGCTCCCTCTTGCTCCGGTGCGAAGCTGAAGGAGGAGTCTTCCGTCAACGCTTGGGCAGTGAGGGGGTCAAAGCCCAGGGCCTTGGAGAGTAACCCTTCATGTTCCGCCAACGGTGGGGCGCTGGTGATGGCTTCCCCGGCAACAGTGAGTTGCAAGCCAGCGGCAGGGCGGGCGCTCAAGCGGTCTTCCAGGGCATCCATCACCTGGTGGGAGACGGTGCGGCCCAAGCGCAACTGCCATGCCTTCGCCTCTTCTGTGGGGTCAGTCGCCACCACGGCCACCGTCACTGTGGCAATGATGCCCCCATAATTGGGGCCGCTGGCGGTATGGGTCAGGTCGATGGCGGCGCCAATGAAATCTGTGTCCTCCGGTGCGGTAATGGTGACCCGCTGGTGACGATTCCAGTTGGAAGGGGTGAAGGTGAGGCTGGTGGGGGTCAGGGTCAGGTCTGTGGCTGCATCACCACTGATGGCCACGGTCACATCCCCGCTGGGCCGGGTATCCAGGGCGATGGTGTAGGAGGCGCTGCCCCCTTCTG
>JAJDUS010000120.1 GCA_022826535.1 Prochlorococcaceae cyanobacterium jk18x1bzbins.87 | reverse complement strand
GACCCCATGGAGCTTGCTGCTGGTCATGCCTCCCTTGGTACGACCAACCAGGCGGGGGGCCCCTCTTGTTGAGGCTGGACGCCGTGGGATGGGTTTTGACATCAGTGGCGTCAATCATCAGGACCTCTGGCTCTGGGGCATTGGATGCTGACAACTCAGAAAAGATCAGATCAAAAACACCCTTGTCTCACCAGCGGCGGCAACGGTTGTAGAGGGTTTTGTGGGGGCCATCGGCGGCCGGGGCATCCACCCAGCACAGCCCATTCTGAGTGACAGGAACGATACCGCTCAACACCTTCCTGTCCTCCAACCGCTTCACACCACGTTCCTTAGGGAACAAGGGGCGGATGCCATCAACCTGCTCCGTGCTGAGCCCCAACAACTGGGCCATTACCCATCTCCTCCTGGTGCTCTCTTGGGGCTCCCTCTCTGCTGAGAGGATCATTTCTCATATTATGGGTCCTGACCCTAGTCCTGTGGTGAGGGGTGGATCAACCAGGCTGCGGCCAGCGGGAGGCAGCATGAAAGGTGTGTAGTCCAGCCTGAGCCTACTTGGACGGTGTGCGGGTGACGGTTGCCGACGGGCCTTGAACATCATCATTGGCCGTTTGCTCTGGCAGGTGAAAGGGGTCGTCCTCCCGAGATTTGGCAGTGCTGGCGGCGATGGGACGCACGGAATTGGCCATGACTGCCGAGCCCTCGCTGAGCTTTTGACGCACAAGATTATCAATGGTTTGTCGGAGCGTCTCGTCCTGCTCTAGGCAGCGGACGGTATTATCCCGCCCCTGGCCCAGGTTGTCTCCCCCGTAGCTGTACCAACCTCCTTTGCGCACCACCACACCTGTTTCCTCGGCAAGATCCAACAAGCATCCCACAGCATTGATGCCGCGACCAAATTCAATATCGAATTCAGCAATGCGAAAGGGCGGGGCCACCTTGTTCTTGGCCACTTTCACCTTGGCGCGAATGCCATATTCTTTGCCAGATCGTTTCAGGGTTTGGATGCGACGAATGTCCAGGCGCACTGAGGCATAAAATTTCAGTGCGTTTCCCCCTGTTGTGGTTTCCGGATTACCGTAGACCACCCCAATTTTTAAGCGCAACTGGTTCAGGAAGATCACCGTGCAGCCTGACTTGCCAATGTTGCCAGTGATCTTGCGCATGGCCTGGCTCATGAGCCGGGCCTGACTACCCACCGACACATCCCCCATCTCCCCCTCAATCTCTGATCGGGGGGTGAGGGCAGCAACAGAATCCACCACGATCAAGGCAACGGCGCCGGAGCGCACCAACTGATCCACGATTTCCAGGGCCATTTCCCCTGTATCCGGCTGGGAAATCAGCAGGTTTTCCACATCCACCCCCAGGGCGGCTGCATAGAGGGGATCCAAAGCGTGCTCCGCATCCACAAAGGCGGCCACACCTCCTTCCCGCTGGACCTGGGCAATGGCGTGGAGGGTCAGGGTGGTTTTGCCGGAACTCTCCGGGCCATAGATCTCCACCACACGACCTTTGGGATAGCCGCCTCCCAAGGCCAGATCCAGGGGCAAGGCACCAGTGGGGAAGGTCTCCACCCGCATCCGGGAGGCATCCCCCAGGCGCATGATGGATCCCTTGCCAAAGTTGCGCTCAATCTGGTTTAACACCAGGCCAAGGGCCTTATCGCGGGACTGGGCGTCAGCAGAGGAGTTGGAGGGGGCAGCCATGGTGAAAGAGAGCAGGTCTGTAAGTCATGTATTCCCACGCTTGCCGGGGGCGCCACACCCGGGGAAGGAAGTACATCTGAACCATACCAGCACAACCTTAGGTGGGCCAGTCATGGAAGGGGGCACAAAACGTGGCGTGATCCAGCCAATGGGCCGGTGGCCGGAGTTGCTGCCGGTCAGCATGACGCAAGTAGCCCCAGGCTGCCAAGTAACAACCAATCCCCCTGAGCTGGTGATCCGCCATCACCTTTTCAAGGGTAGGGAGTCGGTCCTCCACAAACCAGATGGGCTGCCGCTGCTCCAGCAGGCGCCGCAACACGTGAACCTTGGGACCATCCTCCCGGCCATAGACAGCGGTGGGCTGGAGTCTGTCCTGCTCCAGTAAGGCGGCAGCAAATTCCCGCCCCTTGGTGGTGACCACAACCCAATCCACCCCCCCATGGCGGCAGCGGCGCAAACGCTCCGCCACGCCAGGATAGGGGCGGTGCTGGGCCAGCCAGCCTTGGGGGTCGCCCAATCGGCAATGGCGACGGTGACGCTCCAAAGCGTCTTGCAGCGCCGCTGAGGATTGCCCCAACCGCCCCTGCCACTGCCGCAGTGCCCCTGGGTAATCCTGGAGAAACTCCTCCTCGGCAATGCCATGGGCCAAGGCCCAGGCCACCACCACCATCTCCCAACCCGTATGCACCCAAGGACGAATGCGCCGGAACGCGTCGGGAACCTTCGTGGGGGCGCCAACCCATGGGGCGCCAAAGTCTTCCTGGGCCACATGGAGGCTGCTTCTCCAGTACTCCTCCATGCCGTCCACAAGGACCCCATCCAGATCCAAGGCAAGAATGGCGGGAGGGCTCATGGGATCAGGATTGGGGCCAAGCGCTGCTGATGTGGAAAAAGCTGGCTGGTAAGCTAGTCTATCCTAACCCCGGTTCCGGAGGTCACCACGAAAACTGGATCCCTCGTCGCATGGAAAAGTCGGCTGGTTTAGGATCAAGCCTCATCACCAGAAGAGGCCAATGGCGGCCAGGAGGATGGCAGAACGCAAGACGTGGGCGCAGCGGTCGTAGTGGGTTGCAAGACGTCGCCCGTCCTTCAGTCAGGAAAAGAGATTCTCGATTTTGTGACACCTGCGCTACAGCCTCTTGCTGTAATGGACTGATTTCTTGCGGCAGCGACGGGGCGGGATGCAAGGGGTGATGCCCTGCTGGGCCAGCATCTTACGGATTTTGTCGCTGTCCTACCCTTGATCCTCCATCACCGTGACCGCAGCCGGCAGGTCCTTGCGCAACACATCAGCGCCAGTGAAGTGACTGCATTGCCCCTCACGCAGGTGGAGCCATAGGGGACCACCTTTGCTGTCGCAGACCCCATGGAGCTTGCCGGTCATGCCCCCCTTGGTGCGACCAATCAGGCGGAGGCACCCCCCCCTTTGTTGAGGCTGCACGCCGTGGGATGGGCTTTGATGTCAATGGCGTTAATCATCAGCACCTCTGGCTCTGGGGCATCAGGCGGCTCTGCGCAGTCGGGTGGCTCTGGGGCATTGGATGCTGACAACTCAGAAAAGATCAGATCAAAAACACCCTTGTCTCACCAGCGGCGGCAACGGTTGTAGAGGGTTTTGTGGGGGCCACAGGTGGCAGGGGCATCCACCCAGCGCAGCCCCAGCCCCTTCTGAATGACATGGACGATGCCGCTCAACACCTTCCTGTCTCCTACCCGCTGCACACCCCGTTCCTTGGGAAACAAAGGGCGGATGCCATCAACCTGCTCCGCGCTGAGCCCCAACAACTGGGCCATCACCCATCTCCTCCTGGTGCTCTCTTGGGGCTCCCTCTCTGGTGAGAGGGTCATTCCTCTAAGCTACAAAGCGTGAAGTCTGGATAAGGGTCTGCCCAAGAAGATGTTAGCCGCTGCGGTGTGAGCCCCTCCATTGGGGGGAAAACCTCTGTGGGAGAGTACTGCTCTGCTGCCTGGCCCGGGACGAGGCAGTGCCCCCAGGCGTCATCGGGGAGAAGGGGATCTTTCCAATTCGGGCATGATGGCCCGATTCAGTATCCGTGTCGTCCACACAAGGGGAAGGCCCCCACATGAAAGACTCTAGCGTGACACTGTTCTGCTGCCTTGATGCTTTTGCCCAGTTCTTCCGGGACAGGCAGCACCACCTACCCTAATTCTGGATCAGTCCACCGGGAAGAAGGGATTAACCATTGCCGTAGAACAACCCCTGCATAGGGAGTGGACAGGCACCAGTCCGCTGCGGTCCCGTCGCCACCACCGAACAACCCCTGCATAGGGAGTGGACAGTACCCATGGGACAGTGTGGGACCCCTTCTTGGCTTCAGAAGGGTAAGGATCAGAAGATGTTGGAGAAGGTTAGCTTCAGGGAATGCTCCACCGGTGATGCAGCGGAGGTGGACGCCTGCCGCTCCCCTGCCAGGGAGAGTTGCCATGGTTCCCCCTGGGCTGGCTCGGCATAGGGCGCCACAGACCAGAGGAGGCTGTAGTTCCTGCTGGTGGGGGAGAGGGCCAACGCCACGGCCGGGGTGAGGGTGAGGCGGTCATTATGGGCAGGGAAGCCATAGGCCAGCTCCGCTTCAAACCG
>JAJDUS010000017.1 GCA_022826535.1 Prochlorococcaceae cyanobacterium jk18x1bzbins.87 | reverse complement strand
CCGGTAATGGTGATGACGGGTGGGGTGCCGTCGTCGTTGGTGATGGTCAGTGTGGCCGAGGTGGTCCCCAGCACCACCGCCTCCGGGGTGCCGGAGGCACGCTTGATGGTCACCACCGCCGTCTCGTTCCCCTCCGCCGTCGTATCGCCCAACACGCTCAGGCGGAAAGTCTGGTTCGTGGTGTTGGCTGGATAGGTGTAGAGGTGGCACTTGCCGCTGTCCGCATTTAGATTCACGGCGGCATAGGGCGAGAGATGGCGCACCAGGTTCCAGTCCGCCGCCTTGCCGCTGCTCGTCGTACGGAAGGTGGCCGTGCTGCTCGCCGTGTCCACACAGGCCAGAAACGGAAACTGCGCAGAATGCCCCTTGCTCATCCGGTAGTTGACAACCGTGCTCCGATCCTGGCCCGAATCCCCCTCCGTGATCGATGCCTGGCTCAGATCGATGGACAGGATGGGTCTATTATCCACCTTGAAAACCGGAGACAGGGCGTAGAAGGATCTGGCAGATCCTCTGAAAGAAGCCTGACTCGATACAGAGATAGGATTCAAGCCTGACCTCAGCAAACCAATTCTGACGATTGGAGCACCGAGTTCATTCCCATCATCTTTTACGCCATTCTGTAAGCTGCCCGTGAAAACAGTGGCGCTGGCGGTGGGCGTGTGGTTTGCGCCCGTTTCAGCCTTTCCCGCGACGCTGTCCCAGCTTCCGTCATAGAAGTCGGCGTAGTCGTCGGCCACCTTGGCACCGTTCAGCCAGTAGATCGCCTCGCCCACACCGGTGGTCGATGTGTTGTCCCGGGCATGGACCGTTGAGGTCGAACCCAGCACCTTGAACAGGTCGCCGCAACTGTCGCTGATCGCCCTGTGACCGGCCTTGGCGCGGTTCTGCACGAAGGTGTTGTAGGTGGCGATGTTGGTAGAGGCCGCGTTGCGAGTCGTGGAGGTAACAAATAGCAGCCGGAAGTTGGTGTTGGCGGCAAGGCCCGACGGCTTCAGCGCCCAGTTGGAAGGGACCGTATAGGAGCCGTCGCTATTGGCCGACGTGCAGGCCGGCGCTGTCTGCGCCTCGGCGGCGCTGGGTGCCAGCACTATCGGCAGTGCCAGCCAGGGCACGATGAAAAGCGCTGGGAACAAGTCCCAAACCGCGATCCGGGGCAGGCCGCAGCGCATCCGGCGGGTGGCATGTTGGATGCCAGCAGCAGTGCGGGCGGAGTAGGAATCGAAGCTGTCGGATGTATCGGAGATAGCAGACCGGTTGGACGCTGAGCGTCGGCCGGCGGAGAAGCAAGGCTTAGGCTGGGATAAGGATTGCTCTAAACGGCGAAACCATCCAGACGCAGGAAGGGCGATCCGGCGATCCGGCGATCCGGCGATCCGGCGATCCGGCGATCCGGCGATCCGGCGATCCGGCGATCTTAATTATAGCAGTTTTGATGGCTGTCATGTCAAGGGGCTGTATCAATCGGAAACTGGCCTCCTCTCCCGGCCTCCAATTCCCCTTTGCAGCAGCGCCCTTGGCCTTGCTGTCCTTCACCATGATTCCGTCCTCTGCCTCAAGGTTGGATGTCATGCCCGCTCCCAGTCCCCCACGACAGGCCAGCGCTGCGGGCGGGGGGGGGCATGGTACAGAGTTACTGGCCATCAAGAGATGCATGGGGCAGAGGCAAGCAATGGGTTGATGCAGTGTAAGCTCATGGCAGCAGCTTTGCAAGGTTCTCTGTGGTAAAGGGTGGTGGAGTCCTGTTTTCGCAGGAATGACGAGCGGAGGCGGGGGAAGCAAAGGGCGTCAACATGGTGGATTGGCAGTTCCCCACCCGGCCTTTTCAACAGCTTGCCAACCCCGGCTCCGGAGAATGACGCCATGGGGAAGGGGTCAGCCATAGCCGCGGCGCTGCTCGCATGGGAGAAAGCCTCTGGGGCAGAGGGCCATGGTGGTCCAGCGGCTTGCACCACTTGATCTCTCCTGCCCTGACCCGGAACCCGGCTGTGAACCTGCTTTTCCTGGCGCTGCGCAAACGTCTTGGCCAGGCCTTTGCCATGGGGCCTGTGGGGCTTCCCAGGACATTACCGTCAAAGAACCATCTGAACCAGATGACATGGGCCTTACGCTCTCCACCCGGAGGGGGCCAAGACGTTAAACCATGACTTGAACAATCCTTCCGGCTGGTGGGTCAGGATGCTACTGTCCACCCCTTCTTGGCCATCACATCTGCCGCCAGGGCAATCTGGCGGGGGTAGAAGCGCGTCTTGTGATTGTTCCACCCATGAATCCTGGCCACCAGCTCATCGTGGGACCTGGGAGCCTCGTGCTTGAGAACCCAATGCACCGTGGCCAGCAGTTCAAGGCCAAAGGATGACTCAAACCCCTCCACAAGCGCGGCCACCCGCTCAAAGCGTTGCCGGGTGGCCTGGGCCTCAGAGCGGTTGAGCACCGCCTCCGCCTCCTTGACGGCATGGGGAAGAAGTTTCAGCGGCTTGCCCGGCTTGTCGCCCTCGCCATCAGCAAAGCCCAAAATGAAATGCCCCTCCAACCGCCGCAGCACATACCGCAGGTTCTCTGCATAGGGTCCATACCATCCCTTCCTGAATTTCAGCTTGAGAGGTTCCCCGGCTGCCTGCATGAAGTACATCAACTTATGGACCTCCAGCAAGGTGACGAATGGATCCAGCAGACACCGCAAATAGCGGTCCATCAAGCCCACCAACGCTGCCCGGCCCGGGGTCATCTCCGGTGCCCCATAGCTGCGGACCACCCGCTGCGCATCTGATACAGGCTGGGGCTCAAAAACAACCACATCAAGGCCATTGAAGCACGAGAACGCTGCTTCAATGCGGGGGCGAACAATACCCCAATCCAGGCCACCGAGGCCGCAACCAAGCGGTGGCAGGGCAATGGACCGAATGCTGTGCTCACCAATCACATGCACCAGATCCTTCAGCCCGGCATCAATGGCCTCAATGTGGCTGTTGCCGCGCCAGTGGCGCTTGGTGGGAAAATTGATGATGTATTGCGGGTTGGCGAGGGCGCCCGTACGGAAAACAAACATGGCGCTGAGCTTCACCTCACCCCGCTGGCAAGCCTTGGCATAGGCGCGGAAATTCTCCGGAAACGCCTTCTTGAACTGGAGGGCAACGCCCTTCCCCATCACGCCAACACAGTTGACCGTATTGACGAGGGCTTCAGCGTCCTCGGCAAGGATGTCGCCAGTGGTGAAACGCATAGCCAGCACTGGTTGTCATGGGTCAATAGTACCACCGTTTCTGAATCTGAATCGGGGGCTTGTGAAGAGCCATCACAAGCGCGCATTGGGCTTGGTGGCGAGCACCTTCGCAGCACACACCGATGCGCTGGACCAGTGTCCACGGAAAGGATCCCTCAACGAGGAACTCTGCTTGCTTCCGATCTTTGCAGTTCTGCCATTGCCCTGCCCTCACTGCCTTCCAGTCAATTTCCTGCAGTTGGGCCAGGTCACAACGATCTTCAAAGTACGTGGAGCCTGCGTTGGACAGGGTAAAAGCCCATCGGCGCTTATTCTGGCCGGCCCAGGCCGCTGCCTTTTGCAAGTCTGCTTCCAAGTGGACAATCGGCCCTTGACCATCGTGGTAGGTGAGGTCTTGGTGGTCGCGCTTATGGATCACATAAAGCATGACAGAGCGGGGACAGAAGTAAAATGGCACACAGTCCCCCACATGGAGGCCAGGGCGGCACTTCACTGGATTGGTCAGCCGGCGTTGCTTGATAGTGCCCATGCCGATGGTGGTGCCAGGCCGTTCTTGGTGTTGCATCGCTGCATCACACCACAGAAAGCCGTCCGTAATGATTGAGGCCAAGCGGTCCACATGGGCGATGTGGTAAATCTTGGGCTCAGAAGGCATCGGCATGTTTATCTCTCCGTCCATCAGTTCATGGCCACTGTTCTACCCTGTTCATAGGTTAAGCTCCTACCCCAGGAAGACGCCAAGCCACATTCCCCCAAGCCCAGTTCCCTCTGGCCCAGGCTTGTAAATCTCCTACCTCAGGACCGTGTCCGATGGAAACCCACCCAATTTGCCACAGAGGGCACGGGGCAGATGGGTGGGTCGGGCAGCACCGCTGTGGCAAAGGGGATGCTGGAGCAAGCTCAGTAGACGACTGGTGGTCAGGGGCTGGGCCATGAGTTGGGCCACCTGCCGCAGGAACCGCCCCGGTGGGGACAGTTGCAATGGCAACCCTGCACTGTCGTCGGGAACAATATCCCAGCGATCCAACGCCGCGCCCACATGGCGCGCCAGGCGACGATCCGGCGTCATCAGGGCCGCCTTCTGGCCATCCTCCAAGGCCTGGCGCAAC
>JAJDUS010000063.1 GCA_022826535.1 Prochlorococcaceae cyanobacterium jk18x1bzbins.87 | reverse complement strand
CAGCGGTGCGCTACAGGGCCACACCCTCCTCACCCATGGGGAAGAGGACTGGCAGGAGCAGGGCCTGGCCTTCTCCTTCTCCTGGGAGCCCTCCCCCTCCAATCGCGGCCCCTCCCTCTCCCTGAACCACACCATGGGCGCTATCCCATCACCCGGCATGGATGCGAGGAATCCCACCACCCACTCCAACAGTGGGCAGCAATTTGAGGCAGAGCTGGCCTATGGCCTCCCCGCCTACAGCGACCGCCTCTCCCTCACCCCGGCAGTGGCGCTGGCCCTCTCCCCCACCAGCAGGACCTACAGTCTCCTCTGGTCCCTGGCGCCCTATGCCCAGCAGGCCCGCCCTGATCCTTGGCAACTCTCCCTGGCAGGGGAGCGGCAAGAGCCCAACACCGCCACCTCACCGATGGATCACTCCTTGAAACTCCGCTTCTCCACACTCTTTTGAGGGGAAGAAAGGACATATGTCCCCTCTCCAATTCTATTCCCAGTGCCATGGGTCCCCAGGCCCTGGCCCATGTAGATTGGCCTGAGCAAAAGTGGCGCCGCTTCTGCTCAGGGACACAAAAGGCCACAGGCCATGACTACAGCCCCTGGAGCCAATCCAGCAGGACTTGCCGATCCTTGGGCGCCAAAGCCAGGTAGTTCTCCTTGGCGCCCTCGGCTTCGCCCCCATGCCAGCGGATGGCCTCATCCACACTGCGGGCCCGTCCATCATGGAGATAGCCAGCCCTGTCATTGACCCGGTTGGTGAGACCCAGGCCCCAAAGGGGTGCTGTGCGCCACTCCGCTGAACGGGTGACACCATGCTCCGCCACACCGTCGTCAAGGCCAGGTCCCATGTCATGCACCAACAGATCTGTGTAGGGCCAGATGGTTTGACCACGGATGGCCGCCACCACGGCATTGGGATCCGTACTGGTTTTATGGCTGGGTACATGGCAGGCGGTACACTGCAGGTCCCCAAACAAGGAACTGCCTTTGGAGACCACCGGATCCTTTGCAGGTCGCTTGGTGGCGGGTGCCCCAAGGCTCTGGCTGTAAAACGTGACCGCCGTCAATTCGTCCCAGGTGATATCAGCGGGTTGCCCTTCAGCCGTTGTATTGGTCTCCGGATCTGCTGCCGTGGTCAGCCCCATATCATTGATGTAGGCCTCAGCCGTTTGCTCCTGCACAGTGGCTGTCCCTGCCTTCCAGCCAAAGCGCCCCAACGCCTGCTGGCCATGCCCCTGCTCCAGAATGACAGGACGACCAGAAATCCCATCGCCATCCCGGTCATCGGGATCCCCATGGCTGAGGATTGCCTCGTCCGGAATGGCCTCCAGGAGACCCAAGCCAATGAGGGGTGGCGCTGTTCGCAGGGAGCGGTTCATCTTGGAGTCCGCCACCACCTCACCATTGGGGCAGATTAAGCCCACCTGAACCTTTTGGAGGGGCGGTTCATCTCCTGCTTGGGGTTCCTCCTGCCATGTGAGGTCCACGGTGGCCTCCGGCTGGTGGCCAAAGATGGCGTGGTCCTGGATTTGCCAGCCCCATTGGGGCACTGGCGTGGCGCCGTTGGCCTCTGGAAGCGCCACCCGCACCAGAGAGACACCGGGAACAGGAGCGCCACGGCCATTGCGCACATGACAGGCGACGCAGGAATTTGCATTGAACAAGGGCCCCAAGCCCGCATCCGGATGGGTGGCCAAGGGGATATGGCTGCGCTCAAAGAGGGGATCGCCAACATCATGCCGGGCGATCTCGTCCGGAGTTAAACTTGACGCTGGCTTCTCAAACGCGGCTGAAGTGCGATTGAAGACCGTCAAGGCACCGGCAGACATCTGGGAATCCGCTCCTGACGATGGACCTTGCGCCACCATCACCAGCAGCGCCACCAGAATCGCACTGGCCAGGACAAGGAGTGGGCGGTGCTCCACCCCTGTCATGATCTCAGGTCTTACGGGCTTTGTCACAGGGCAGAGGCTTCAGGTTAGTGCTTCAAAAGCTGTCCAGTGTTTCCAGTGCCTGTGTCATCAGATTGAACGCAGATTCCGTGGCTTCAATGGTGGCCTCCATGAATTCCACCACCGCGGGATCATTCAGCCGCTGGCCCAGGTTGGAGGGCATGGCCTCGGCGGCTGAGACGCCCATGGCCAAAGATTCCGAGAGTTGTTCCGCCAGACCTGCATTCTTTTCCGCCAGAAGCTGTTTTAGACCCGTGTCCTCAAACACACTCTGCGCCCCGGAAACATTGTTCACAATGTCTGCATTGGTGGTGCCACTGAAGCGGCTTTCCAGTCCCTCTGGACCCTCCTCCAGAACAGCGCCCAGCTTCTCCAGATGCACCTCCTCCAAGGTGCCGATGGCCCCTTCAACCATCTCAAGGATTGTCCCCTCAGGATCGCCCATCAACTGGGCGCCAAAGCCATCGGTTCCCGTCCAACTGCTCAGCAACTGCTGGGCGGTGTTATGGAAGGCTTTCCCGGCAAAACCAAGATAGCTGGTCTGCTGGGGTGTGAGATCGGCAGCCATGGGGGGCTCATTCTCGCCGCCATAGAGGACAAACTCAATGCCATGGAAGCCGATTGATGTTGTGCCCAACCGGGAGAAGGTGTCCGCCGTGAAGGGATCCGTCTGGAAAGCCTGCTCCAACTCCAGCACGCTCACGGGCCAGTCGTCCAGATCACCGTCCAATCCCTCTGTTTCCGCAGGACCGAAGGCCCAGCTTTCAGTTTTTTCCCAGAGGGGCCGGGTCTCGATCCATTGCTGACGGGCTGCGGCCAGATGGGCGTCTGTCGGGTTGTTCGCCAGTGTTTGGAGCGCCTCCTTAAGGTCCCCACTCTCCTCAGCCAGCGCAGTGTAGGAGGGCAACACCAACTGTTGGACAAATGCCTCGCTCACCTGGGCAGGCTCTGCCCCATGGCCATGGTGATCATGTTTTTTGGCGCAACCAACCACCACCAAGCTGGCCAGCAGCACCAGTGAAGCCTTAACAGAAAGCACGGAAGATCAGCGCGTACACTGATCATTCTTGCTAGGGCTTGTGGTTTGCTGCGGTGCAATTAGACTCTGCTGCGTTGGCTTCAGCACAGATAAAAGTTGTTTTTATTACTCCAACGGTGCTGTTGTATTCCCGTCCGGTGGTTCCCGGGTGAGGGCCAAGCGAATCTGGCGCAATTCCACCAGCATATCTTTGAGCAACACTTCGGTGGTGTTGTGGGGACCATTGAGAACAGTCACATTGACCCCTTTGATGCGCAAGACATCCCGGGCAAACCGGGCCACCTCCTGGGGGTGAAACCGGAGGGGATCTTTATGGTCCTGGCGGAACTCGGCATTCAGCTTGCGCAAGTTGAAGGGTGGATTCAGAGCCTGGGGGTCGGTGTTGGCGTAGCGGTAAATGGAGGCTCGGGAACGGTTCAGGCAGTCCTGCACCTCTTCAATGCTCATCAGGGGGTCCGGGGAAGGGGAGGCAGTGACCATGGGACTCAGACTGGACGAATGCGTCTCAAGCGTCTAACAGGGTAGCAGGCTGTGTCCCCCTGGCCGGCAAGCCAACCATTACCCTTTGCTCCAATCCTTCTGGTCATTGATGCGGGCCCAAGACCTGCTCCTGGTCACCCTCCGGGAGCCTCCGGCAGAAGCAGAAATTCCCTCCCACCAGTGGCTGGTCAGGGGGGGATTCATTCGACGGGTTGCCTCTGGGGTCTATGCCTACATGCCACTCATGTGGCGGGTGCTCCGTAAGGTGGAAGCCATCATCCGTGAGGAGATGGATGCCACAGGCGCCCTTGAGTTGCGCCTGCCCACTCTTCAGCCGGCCGAGCTTTGGCGCCGTTCCGGCCGCTGGGACACCTACACGGTTGGCGAAGGGATCATGTTTAACCTGACGGATCGTCAGGGGAGGGAACTGGGCCTGGGGCCAACCCACGAAGAGGTGATCACGTCCCTCGCTGCCGATCTGATTCGCTCCTACCGGCAGTTGCCCGTCTCCCTCTATCAACTGCAAACCAAATTCAGGGATGAAATCCGTCCCCGGTTCGGGCTGATGCGGAGCCGGGAATTCATCATGAAAGACGCCTATTCCTTCCATGGTCATGGGGAGGATCTGCGGCGCTATTATGGCTCCATGGACCAGGCCTATCGCCGCATCTTTGCCCGCTGTGGCCTGAAGGTGCTGGCGGTCCAGGCAGACAGTGGCGCCATCGGCGGCGGCGCCAGTCAGGAATTTATGGCCATCGCAGATGCTGGTGAGGATCTGGTGCTAAGCAGCGGGGACGGCCGTTACGCCGCCAACCAGGAACGGGCCCAGTCCCTGGCGCCCCCATCCGTGCCCCTCAGGGTTGCCATGGATACACGCTTTGCCACGCCAGGGCAGGCCAGCATTGAGGCTGTCTGCGCTGCCCACAATCTGGACCCCACCCAAACCGTCAAGGTGCTCCTGCACCGGGCCTGCTTTGCCAAGGGTCCGGACCAGCCGGTGCTGACGGTGCTCCGCGGGGATCAGGAGTTGAATACCGTCAAGCTCACCAACACCTTGGGACCCTTGCTCGTGGAGCGGGGAACCATCCTGGCGCTGGAGCGGCTGGATGTGGACACCCTTCAGGCCCATGGGCTGCAGTTGCCTGTGGGGTTTCTCGGCCCTGACCTGCCCGATGACGCCATTCAGGGCGCCCCTGGTCTTGTTGGTGGGTTTCTGCGGATCATGGATGCCACAGCCGCGGATTTGGCTGGCTTTGTCTGTGGGGCCAATGTGCCGGATCAGCATCGCCGGGTGCCAGGCTGGTCCATGTTGGGGCTATCCTTCACCAAAGCGGATGTGCGGGCTGCCCAGCCCGGTGACCGCTGCTGCCACGATCCCGGAACCGTCCTGACGGCAACCCGGGGCATTGAGGTGGGGCACATCTTCCAGCTTGGGCGCAAGTATTCCAGCGCTTTGGAAGCCTGCTTCAGCAACGAGAGCGGAAGCATGGAGCCCATGTGGATGGGTTGCTACGGCATTGGCGTCTCACGGCTGGCCCAGGCGGTGGTGGAGCAAAACCACGACCGCAATGGCATGATCTGGCCCGTGAGCATTGCTCCGTTTGAATTGGTCATCATCATTGCCAATGGGGAGGAACAGGAGCAGTGCCGGCTGGCTGAACAGCTCTATGGAGAACTGCGGGCCGCAGGGGTGGATGTCCTGCTGGATGACCGGGTGGAGCGGGCTGGTGTGAAGTTTAAAGATGGCGATCTGCTGGGGATTCCCTGGCGTGTTGTGGTGGGCCGGAACGCGGCCCGTGGTCAAATTGAGCTCAAGACCCGCTCTGCAAGAGACGTTCTGGAGATGGACGCCTCCCGCCTCCTGCGCCATCTCCTGCCCCGGTTGCAGCGGCAGCGGCGGGGGAGCCTGCCGGAGGTAGAGGTTTAGACTTTCCTTACCGTCATGTTGTTGCCGTTATCCCCATGGTCAGAGTTGCTTCACGTCTTGTTGCTGCGCTGCTGGCCATGGTGGTCACCCTGGCGGGCTGCAGCGGTGCAGATGCCCATGGCCTCACTGGGCGCTACGTGGATGACACCATCGCGGTGATCACGGAGTTGCGCCAGGCGGTGGAGGTTGGTGTGGAGGACCCCAGCTATCGGCAGGTGGAGCGGGAGAGCCGTGACCTGATGAACGACTACATCTCCCGCTACCGCCGCAACCCACGCATCAAGGCGCTCAGCTCGTTTACCACCATGCAGACAGCGGTCAATGGCCTGGCTGGCCACTACGCCAACTTTGAGAATCGCCCCATCCCCGAGAAACTTCGCAACCGTTTACAAAAGGAGTGGAAGAGGGCCGAGTTGACCGTGGCCCGTGGCGCTTGAAGCCCCCAGGACGGTGGTCACCGCCTGAGTCCCTAATAATGTTGTCTTGTTCCCATACGGTCTAGGGGCACGTATTTCTTGGCGAATGTTGTTGTGATCGGCGCCCAATGGGGTGACGAGGGAAAAGGAAAAATCACGGATCTGCTGAGTCGCTCAGCGGATCTGGTGGTCCGCTACCAGGGTGGCGTCAATGCAGGGCACACCATCCTGGTGGAGGGCACCCTGCTGAAGCTCCATCTCATCCCCTCCGGCATCCTCTACCCGGACACCCTCTGTCTCATTGGCGCTGGCACGGTGGTGGATCCCAAGGTGCTGATTGCCGAGCTGGATATGTTGCTGGAGAACCATATCGACGTCTCGGGTCTCAAGCTGGCCTCCAGCGCCCATGTGACCATGCCCTATCACCGCCTTCTGGACAAGGCCCTGGAGCACAATCGTGGTCCCTACAAGATCGGGACCACGGGCCGGGGTATCGGTCCCACCTATGCGGATAAATCCGAGCGTAGCGGCATTCGCGTGCTGGATCTCCTGGATCCCCATGGGCTTGCCCAGCGGCTGTGCCCCATCATCAGCCAGAAAAATGAACTCCTCCAGACCCTCTACGGTCTGGATCCCCTGGATACGGAGGCGGTGGTACGGGAGTACGTGGCCCATGGCCAGCGGCTGGCGCCCCATGTGGTGGATGGCACCCGCACCATTCACGCTGCCGCCTGCAATCGCAAGAACCTTCTCTTTGAAGGGGCCCAAGGCACCCTCCTGGATCTGGACCATGGCACCTATCCCTACGTGACCTCCTCCAACCCTGTTGCTGGCGGCGCCTGCATCGGTGCCGGCGTGGGTCCCACCATGATTGATCGGGTCATTGGGGTTGCGAAGGCCTACACCACCCGTGTGGGTGAAGGTCCCTTCCCGTCAGAGTTACAGGGGGACTTGAACCATCATCTCACCGACCGGGGCGGTGAATTTGGCACCACCACGGGACGGCGGCGCCGTTGTGGCTGGTTTGATGGTGTGATTGGCCGCTATGCCGTCCAGGTGAACGGCATTGATTGCCTTGCCATCACCAAGCTGGATGTGCTGGATGAGTTGGCAGAGATCAAGGTCTGCACTGCCTATGAACTGGATGGGGAGGTGATTCACGACTTCCCCATTGATGCCGGCCAGTTCGCCCGCTGTCGGCCGATTTTCAAGACGCTGCCCGGATGGCAGATGGACACCAGCCCCTGCCGCAGCCTGGAGGATCTCCCCCCCAATGCCCTGGCCTACCTTGGTGAACTGGCGGATCTGCTGCAGGCGCCCATCGCCATTGTTTCCCTCGGCCCTGACCGGGGCCAGACCATCCTGGTGGAGGATCCCATCCACGGTCCCAAGCGGGGCCTGCTGAGCCATTGAATTCCCCTGTGGTGGCTGCAGATTCCCATAAGCGCCACGATGTGGTGGCCATTGGTCATGCCATTGTTGATGTGTTGGTGCGGGTCCATGGGGATGTGCTGGAACGCCATGGCTTGCCCAAGGGGGGCATGACCCTCCTGGACCAGGCCCAGGCGGAAGCCCTCTACAACGCCCTTGAGCCGGAGCTGGAAACCTCCGGTGGGTCCGCCGCCAATACCGTGGCCGGGCTGGCCAGCCTGGGGAGTTCCACCGGGTTCATTGGGCGGGTTTGTGATGATCGGTTGGGGCGCATTTTCCGCCATGACATCACCGCCATCGGTGTGTGCTACCCCACGCCCCCCTCTCCCGGTGGTGGGGCAACGGGCCGCTGCCTGGTGCTGATCACCCCGGATGCCGAACGCACCATGGCAACGGATCCGGGCTGTGCCGGTGAACTGGGGGAAGATGATTTGGACCTCCCACTGATCCAGCAGGCCAGGGTGCTCTATCTGGAGGGCTACCTCTTTGATGACCCTGGCGCCAAGGCCGCCTTCCGTCACGCCGCCACCACGGCCCGGCACGCAGGTGGCCTTGTGGCCCTCAGCCTGTCCGACGGGTTTTGTGTGGAGCGGCACCGGGACGACTTCCGCGCCATGCTCACAGCCCATGTGGACATCCTCTTTGCCAACGGGGAGGAAATCATGGCCCTGCTCCAGGTGGATACCGTTGCCCAGGCCGTGGAGCATTTGCGGCAGCGGCCCCTCATTGCAGCACTCACCTGTGGGGCCCAGGGCTCGGTGGTCCTGGGGGGAGGGCTGGTTCATGCCATCCCCCCCCATCCGCTGGCAGGGGTGGTGGACACCACAGGCGCGGGTGATCTCTATGCGGCTGGATTCCTCCATGGGGTCACCCGTCATCTTCCCTTGGAGGACTGTGGCCGGATTGGCTCCTTGGCCGCCGCTGAGGTGATCAGCCATCTCGGGCCGCGGCCAGCCGTGTCCCTGGGCTGTCTTCTCCGCAGGGAGCTGCCCCGGTTGGCCATGGCGCCCCCGTGAGGGCACGGGATCAGCGGGGGGCCAATGCCTTCACCAACCAGTCACCATAGGATCCAACTGCGCTGGCGTCCAGCACCACAAGTTCAGGCGTCTCATAGCTGTGGTGATGGGGCAACACCTTCAGGAGCCTGGGCAGTTGCTGGGCGCTGGTCTTGATGACCAGTTGCACCTCCTGCTCCTGCTGGAACTCCCCCAGCCAGACGTAGTGGGAGGTGATGGGCAGTAGACTGACACAGGCAGCAAGACGTTGCTCCAGCAGGTGGCGGGCCAGTTGGTCGGCACTGGTCTGATCGGCGCAGGTGGTGAGCACCAGGCGCATGGTTTGAAGGGGGCTGCTGAGAATCATGGCCGTGGATTCTGGAGGCATTCCTGGGCCCGTTGTAACAGAGTCTCCCTGGTGCAACAGGTCATGGACTCTGGTTCCTCTGGCCGCCGCAGCAGCCAAAGCGACACCCCCATGGCTGCGCAAACCCGCTGCCAATGGCGCTCAGGGGTTCCTCCCGACTGGCGGGCCAACACCACATCAATGGCCCAATGACGACAGAGGGCCGCTTCCAGGGACGTGTCCGGGTTGGGGGGCAGGTGAGTCTGCCCATGGCTGGTGCTGATGGGCTGCAAAGGGGCAATGCGCCCCGGCGGCAATCCCGCTGCGAGGGCCTGTTGCAGAGCCATTGCGGTGGGCAGGATGCGGGCCGCAGTGTGTTGAGGCCCGTGCCAAACCACCAGACGGGCCAGGCTGCGGGAGCCGATGGCGGCCAGAAGGGAGCGTTGGCCCAAGCCCTGCACCGCCTCCAGACGGTCCACAACGGTGGCTGGTCCCGGCTTGCGTTGAGGGCGCCTGAGCCGCAGATAAGGGACGGCTGACACACCACAGGCGGCATGGAGTGTCCGGGTAATCCTCAGGGCAAAGGGGTGGGTGGCATCCACCACCAAAGCTGGTGGGGCCGGACCGGTCAACACCTGGTGAATGTCTTCCGGGTCCAGGGCCATGGCCTGACACCGGAAGGCCGGGTTGGCGGCCAATTGTCCATAGGCCCGACAGGCCCGTGGGCTCACCACCTGGACCCGAACAGCCACGGCCAGCGTCAGCAGTTGCCGGGCTGCCCAGATGCCATCCTCGGTGCCTGCCACCAACCAGATCCAGCCGTGGCGTCTCCGGAGAGGAACCATCACAGGGAATTGGGAATTAGGGTTCAACAACTGCCAGAGGGGAAACCTGACAGCAGGCAGGCGCCTTGGCCAGGCCAACGGTGTCTTGCCCCATTGCATCGATTCTCTTCACGTTCTTTCAGGAGGAACAACTGCCATGAACCACTGTTTGCTCGAAGCTGTTGTGCAGGAGGCCCCCAAGCTGCGCTACACCCAGGAGGACCAGATCCCTGTGGCGGAGATGCTGGTGCGTTTTGATCCCCTGCGGGTGGATGACCCCCAGCCCACATTGAAGGTCACCGCCTGGCGGGACACGGCCACAACCGTGGAGCAGCAGGCCCAGCCGGGGCAGAAGGTGCTTCTGGAAGGACGCCTCATGATGCGCAGCACACCCCGTCCTGATGGGGTCGGGATGCAGAAGCAGGCGGAATTCCTCCTCACCCGTCTCCATCCGCTCCAGCCCCAGTCTCCCCAGCCGGAATCAGCCATCCCGGCGGCCGCCCAGCCCCTGGTTCCGGATTCCACATCGGATCTCAGCCCCGAGGATGACATTCCCTTCTAGGGGCCCAGCACAGTGATTCCGTCAACTGGACTCCATTTGGGCTTCACAGAACTCCAACAGTTGGCCCAGTTCCCGTTCCAGGGCAGCCAGGTCCAGTTGGAATGTGCTCCAATGCCCTTCGTCCAGGTGACGCAGCAACCAGCGGCGGTCCTCCTGAAGGGCCTGGATGAGGGCGGAGAGTTGCCCCGAGTTCTGGTCCGGCATGGGGGGGGTGGCGTTGGCCATGGGATGGCAAGCGAGATTGAACAGTGGAGGTGGCAGCCCAATGGGCGCCATCATCCACCATGCTGAATGATGGCTTTTGTCATGGCTCCATGGGTTCTTTATTTTCCCCAGGAAGCTGGATCACCGTTTTGGGCGCATCCCTGGCAGTGTTTGGCCTGTTTGCCTATGCCACGGATCACCCCACCCTCAACCTGGCGGGTCTCTTCTCCGGTATTCCCCTGCTCCTGGGTGGCTTGGCGCTGAAATCATCGGAGTTGCCGCCTGTTCCCTGGTTGCGCCCGCCGGATGTCCAGAGCGGGACGCGGCAAACCGCAACGGAGGTGCAGCGGCGCCTGGTGAAGGATGTGCGGCGCTGGCGCTATGGTCAGAAGGCCCATCTGGAGAGTTCCCTGGAGGCCCTCAAGCTTTGGAACGGGGACAGGCCGCCCCAACTGACAGGGCTCAGGGAAGATGATGTGCAGGGCCGGTATCAGCTTGCCATGCGCTTTCAACTGGGGTCCGATGGGGACCATCAGGCCTGGCTCGACAAGAGGGAGCGCCTGGCCCGTTTCTTTGGCCCAGGACTGGACGCAGCGGTGGTGGTGGTTGATCCCCACTGCGTCGAGGTGCAACTGCTGAGCTGCTGAAGAGCGTGTCCATCGACCCATCCCCGCCCATTACCCCTGATCTCACCCGGGTGCAGGTGTTGTCTGAGGCCTTGCCCTACATCCAGCGCTTTGCCGGGCGCACTGTGGTGATCAAATACGGTGGCGCCGCCATGGCGCAGCAGAATCTGCGCCATGCCGTGTTCCGGGATATCACCCTCCTGGCCTGTGTCGGTCTCCGTCCTGTGATGGTCCATGGGGGGGGGCCGGAGATCAACACCTGGCTGGCCAAACTGGCCATTGAGCCGGAGTTCCACGGTGGGCTGCGGGTGACCAGCGCCGAGACCATGGAGGTGGTGGAGATGGTGCTGGTGGGCCGGGTCAATAAGCAAATTGTCAACGGCATCAACCATCAAGGCGGCCTGGCCGTGGGGCTGTCTGGTAGTGACGGCCAACTGGTGCAGGCCCGCCCCTATGACAATGGCTCCATGGGGCTGGTGGGTGAAGTGGAACGGGTGAATCCCGATCTGCTGCTCCCCCTGCTGGAACAGGGCTACATCCCGGTGATCTCCAGCGTGGCGGCCGATCCCTCAGGCGTGTCCCACAACATCAACGCCGATATCGTGGCCGGGGAAATTGCCGCAGCGCTCCATGCGGAAAAGCTGATCCTGCTCACGGATACGCCGGGGGTGTTGCGTCAGCCGGGGGTGGTGGGCACCTTGATGGAGCACCTCACCATTGGCGAGGCCCGTGGGCTCATGGCCGCGGGCGTGGTGCGTGGAGGCATGGCCCCCAAAACAGAGTGCTGCATCCGCGCCCTGGCCCAGGGGGTGTGCTCCGCCCATATCCTGGATGGACGGGTTCCCCATGCCCTTCTGCAGGAAATCTTCACCGATGCTGGCATTGGCACCATGATCTCCGGCTGAATCATCCCCTCAGAGATGCATGGGATCGGGGTCAATGGTCAGGTCCACGCCACGGGGCAGCAGGGACCGCAGATCCTGCCCTGACGGGAACGGTAGGGGACCTTCCGGCCCGTGGAGCAACAGTTGCCAGCGGCTGCGTTGGGCCACACGGGCCACGGGGGCGGGTGCCGGACCCATCACAGTCCATCCCTGGCGGTGCAACTGGGGCCGCAAGTGGCCTGCCAGGAGCGCTGCCCCATTGGCTGTGGTGCGGGCGCTGAGGCCGCTGAGACGCAGCAGGCAGGCTCGCACATAGGGCACCAGCCCATGGCGGCGCCGGCTGTCCATCTCCTGATCCAGGAAGCGCTCATAGCAGCCCTCCACCAGACTGCGCACCACCACATGGTCCGGCGCATAGGTCTGCACCAGCACCTCACCGGGTTTTGTGCCCCTCCCGGCCCGGCCGGCCAACTGGAAAAAGATCTGCAACGCCTGCTCCTGGGCCCGGAGATCCGGTCGGTGCATCAGCCCATCCGCTGCCAACACCACCGCCATGGTCACATTGGGAAGATCCATGCCCTTGGCCAGCATCTGGGTACCCACCAGCACATCTGCCTGGTGCTGGGCAAACTGCTCCAGGATGCGTCGGTGGCCGTCCTTGCCCCGGGTGGTGTCATGGTCGTAGCGCAACAGGCGCAGGCCGGGGAGTTGCTGCTGCAGGAGTTCCACCACCCGCTGGGTGCCAATCCCGAAGGGTTTGAACGCTTTGGAACCGCAGTGGTTACAGCGGGTCTGCAACGGTTGCCGATGGTTGCACCAATGGCAGCGCAGAAAATCGTGGTGGGCGCCGGGGCTGTGGTGGCGATGCACCGTGAGGGCTAACGCACAGTGGGGACACATCACTGCTTCTCCGCAACTCCGGCAATTCAGAAATGGGCTGTACCCCCGACGGGGCACCAACAGCACCGCCTGCTCACCCCGACCACAGATGGTCTCCAGCCGATCCCGTAGGGGCCTGCTGATGGCCGTGCGTTGCCCCCTGGCCAATTCCTGCCGCATGTCCACCACCCGAATGGGGGGGAGTTGGCCACCGGCCACCCGCTCCTTGAGCCGTAGCAGTTGACACCCACCAGCCTGACACCGGCGCCAGCTTTCCACGCTGGGGGTGGCGGTGCCCAGCAGAAGGGATGCCCCCTCTTGCTGGGTCCGGTAACGGGCCACATCACGGGCATGATAGCAGGGCATGGGGGCCTCCTGTTTGTAGGAGGGATCGTGCTCCTCATCCAGCACCACCAGGCCCAGCAGCGCCAGGGGCAAAAATACAGCGGAGCGGGTTCCCACCACCAACCAGGGGCCGCCATGACGGCAGCGCTCCCAGGTTTGGCGCCGTTCCCCATCACTCAGGTGGCTGGAGTAGGAGAGAGCACGGTTACCGAAGCGGCGGCGGCAGCGATCCAGCAGTTGGGGGATCAGGCCGATTTCCGGGCAGAGCAGGAGCACGTCCCGTCCCTGGGCTAACCAGAAGGCTGCCGCCTGGAGGTAGATCTCCGTCTTGCCTGAACCGGTGATGCCCCACAGCAAGGCTTCCCCCCCCAGGCCGGTGGGTGCAGTCAAGGAGGTCAGAACTTGGGCCTGGCCAGGGGTGAGTTGCCGGGGGGGTTCAGGGGGACCGCTAAAGCCAGGTGGCTGGGGTGGCGGCGGCTTGGGAGCCCCATGGTGGTGACGGTCCCGGTGGCGGCTTTCCAGCGTCAGCAGACCGGTCCTGACCAGAGTCTCCACTGGGCTACGACTGCAGCCGCTGTCTTGCAACAGGTCCTTCAGCCACCAGCCTTGTGGGCCATGGTGATCCAGACAGCGGAGCAGGTGCTGTTGACGTTCTGTCACATCCTGCTGGACTGGGGGGTGTGGCTGCCGTTGAACCCAGAGCTGCCGCCGACCTGGGCGGGGTTTCTGGTCCCCAACCCGTTGACCCAGCACCCCTGGCGGCAGGGCCGTGCGCAGAACCTGGAGCAGGGAGGTGTGGGTTTGCTCAGCGCACCAGCCAATCAGTTGCTGCCACTCCCTGCTGAAGGCCCCCTTCAGAATCAGCTTCCTAACGGTTTGCAACTGCTCCCTGGGCATCCCGGAGGGGGGCTCCGGGCGCTCTGCCATCACCAGGCCGGCACGGAGCCGTCCCCGCACGGGCACCCGCACCAGATCGCCAGGGGCAATGGATTCAGCGGGGTTGTTGGCGTAGGCGAGCAGCAGGGTTCCCTGACCAATCTCCACCAACACGTCCCACCAGAGGGGAGCAGCAGATACCAGAGGGGAGTTGCAGACACATGGAGAGTTGTCTAGCATTGTGGCATGTTGGCCCTTGCCAAATCAGGTGGAGCGCGGTCAGTCGCTTGCCTCAGGAGAGAGAGAAGACCAGTGGTCCTTTCTCTGGAAGCCCTTCCTGGCCCTTGAACTGACCCCCCACGTCCCTTTCCGGGGACGTTGATCACCTAAGCCTTCCGACAAATCAGCCGGTCAATCCAATAAGCCATCCCCTTCGCGTCATGCCTTCTGCGTCCTGCTGGGTTGACAACCAACACCAGTTGAAGACCTTCTGGCGGCCAAGCGCCGTTGTGTCTTGTTGACTGTCCCTGTTCCCCCAGATTTCTGCCCATGAGTCCACTTGCCGTAAAAGCAGGCTGTGCGGAACGCACAGCCAACAGTCAGCAGAAGCCCAAGGGCCTCCCTTCTCTCCCTATGGCCACGCAAGACAGGCTTCTTCACACCACACAATCGTTGTCCGAGGCGCTGCCCCATGGGGCCCTCAACATTCAGCAACAGGCCGCCAGTTGGCTGGCGCCCGTGCTGCCATCTTCCGCGGCAACGGATTCCGACAGATCAAGCAATGGCGCTGGAAACAATGGTTTGGCCCCAGCAACCGGTCTTCCCCATGGGATGGCAAACGGGGCGCTTCCACCTCCAGGAATCAGCGACAAAGCCACGGCGAGGGCCACAATCACCACAACCAACAGGTATCCAGCAACTGCAACGGCGCCCTTACCCGTTCCTGCCCAGCCGCCATCTTCACGGGGCGTGGCGCGCCTCAGGGCCATCCTCCGGAGACTCAGGGCCACCGCCCAGGCCAACAAGGGAGCCAGGGTCAAAATTCGCCTCACGGCCCAAGGGCTGGCGCGAGCAAAAGCTGCCCTGTTGAAGGCCAGGTCAGCACCACAGTCTGGGCCTGGGCCACAGGCCATCTCCTTGGGCCACAGGCCCACCAGGCAGCCGCCAGAACCTGTGGGTTCCGGACAAGCCGTGGCCCCCAGTCCTGCCCCCGCCAGGGACCCGGTATCTGTGAAGCCGCAACCTGCTGCTGTTCAGCCCGGTCCCTCCACCAGGTCCGGCAAGCCCAAGAAGCCGAAGACCCTGGGGAAGCCGAAGACCTCATCTGCCCCACCCCGATCCCCCGCTCCGGTCCCCTCCGGCAACGGCGCCCCGGAGACCAAGGTGGGTCAGGACGCGCAAAAGCGGCACCGCCAGACGGGCCAGTCCTTCAGGACGGGTGCAAAGGGGGTGTACACGGAGGACTCCATTCGCGTCTATCTCCAGGAAATCGGCCGTATTCGTCTCTTGCGCCCGGACGAGGAAATCGAGTTGGCGCGAAAAATTGCGGACCTGCTCTACCTGGAGCAGGAAGCGGAAACCTACTTCCATGAAAATGAGCGCCACCCCTCCATGAGTGAGTGGGCTGAGCAGGTTTCCATGCCCTATCGGAGCTTCAAGAGGCGTCTGAAGTTGGGGCGGCGGGCCAAGGAAAAGATGGTGCAATCGAATCTGCGCCTGGTGGTGTCCATCGCAAAGAAGTACATGAACCGCGGCCTTTCCTTCCAGGACCTGATTCAGGAAGGAAGCCTGGGTCTGGTGCGGGCGGCGGAAAAATTCGACCATGAGAAGGGGTATAAGTTTTCCACCTATGCCACTTGGTGGATCCGCCAGGCCATTACCCGCGCCATTGCCGACCAGTCCCGCACCATCCGACTGCCCGTTCATCTCTATGAAACCATCTCCCGCATCAAAAAGAGCACCAAAACCTTGAGTCAGGAGTTGGGCCGCAAACCCAGTGAAGAAGAAATTGCCGAGCGCATGGAGATGACCATTGAGAAGCTGCGCTTCATTGCCAAGAGCGCCCAGTTGCCCATCTCTTTGGAAACACCCATTGGCAAGGAGGAGGATTCCCGCCTCGGGGACTTTATTGAGTCCGGCACCGAGAATCCCGACCAGGACGTGGCCAAGAACCTGCTACGGGAAGATCTGGAGAGTGTGCTGGCCACCTTGAACCCCCGGGAACGGGATGTGTTGCGGCTGCGCTATGGTCTGGATGATGGCCGCATGAAAACCCTTGAAGACATTGGTCAAATTTTTGATGTGACCCGGGAGCGGATTCGTCAGATTGAGGCCAAGGCCCTGCGCAAGCTGCGGCATCCCAACCGGAACGGGGTTCTCAAGGAATACATCAAGTAGGGCAACGGGACGTCAGCAGCCTATGCTGGCTGGCATTGCCCGTGCCCTTCCCCGGTGAGCCAAGCCCCCCGCCTCCGCATTGCGTCCCGCCGCAGCCAGTTGGCCATGGTGCAGACAAACTGGGTCAAGGCGGAGTTGGAAAAGGCCCATCCCGAGTTACAGGTGTCGGTGGAGGCCATGGCCACCCAGGGGGACAAGGTGTTGGATGTGGCCCTGGCCAAAATTGGCGATAAGGGCCTGTTCACCAAGGAGCTGGAGGCCCAGATGCTGTTGGGGCGGGCCGAGATTGCTGTCCACTCCCTCAAGGATCTCCCCACGGCCCTGCCGGACGGGCTGATGCTGGGTTGCATCACGGTGCGGGAAGATCCCGCCGATGTGCTGGCCATCAATGGGGGCTTCAGGGAATACCGCCTGGAGACCATGCCGGAGGGCAGCCGTATCGGCACCAGTTCACTGCGCCGCCTGGCCCAGTTGCGCCACCACTATCCTCATCTGGTCTTCAAGGATGTGCGGGGCAATGTGCTGACCCGACTGGAGAAACTGGATGCCGGTCTTTACGACGGGCTGATCCTGGCGGCGGCGGGTTTGGAGCGGTTGGGGCTGGCCCATCGCATCCACCAGGTCATTGCCCCTGAGGTTTCCCTCCATGCGGTGGGCCAGGGGGCCCTTGGCATTGAGTGTGTGGCCAGGAACCAGGAGGTTCTGGAGCAGATCCGTGTTCTGAGCCATGAAGACACCCGGGACCGCTGCCTGGCGGAACGGGCCTTCCTCCGGGAACTGGAGGGGGGATGTCAGGTGCCCATTGGGGTCAATAGCGCCATCAACGGAGGCGATGTGGTCCTCACCGGCATGGTGGCCAGCCTGGATGGGCAAACACTGATCCGGGACCAATGCCATGGGCCCCGCCGCACCCCCGAGGCAGTGGGCCAACAACTGGCCCTGGCCCTCAAAGACCAGGGCGCCGCCGCCATCCTGGAGGAGATCTTTGCCGCGGTCCGTCTTGAAGCGTAGGGTGGCCCTTGCTAAAGAGGATTTGATGGGCTAGGGTAGGCTCCCTTGCTTTGGCACTGATGGATTTTGGTTCACTGTCTTCTGTGGGGTTAAGGGGTGAAGGGAGAGGAAGGAGCTGGTGGCGACTATTGAGGAAGGTGTCAAAAAGAGTGTCCAGTGGAGGGGGTGTGAAGAGCGAAGGGGAGAATGATGTAGGATGGCCAGCCATGCGTGTGTGCAGCCAGCAGCGGCGTGCTGGCTGGCTGAGCTTTGCTGGATCCCTGATGATGGCCTTGCCGCTGCTGGCGGGGGAGGCTTCGGCCCAGACTGTCCCCAGAGTGTTTTGGAACGTTATAACCAGGTCATTCGTGGAAGATCCGCAGGAGACCCAACAAGTAGTAGAGATCGTCTCCACCCGATCACTGTCAGCGGACCTGACCATCAGCTACACGATTGGTGGGACGGCAACCGGGGGCGTAGACTACAGGATTGTGGGCGCCAACCATAGTGCCGGGACCGGGACGTTCACCATTCCGTCAGGGACACAGGCATGGGAAAATACCGATTTCCCGATTGAGGTCATCAGCGATTCGGTCTCGGACAATGGGGAGACCATCATTTTGACCATCACGGATGGCGCCGACTACGACCTGGGGAATACCGCGACAACTACAGTGCTGACGATCTATGAAGACAGTGGCAGCGCTAACTTCAGGATTAGAGGCGTGCCTCGTGTGGGTGAGACCCTGACGGCGGAGCGCATCTCCTCTGACCCTGACGGCGACGGCAGCTTTCGTAGCTTAACATGGCAAAGGGTAGATGATCCGGTCCGGAATGCTGATAGGTGGAAATTCATTTTCTCTGTTGATTCCCTTCCCCCACTACCTCTTGTTTTGTCAAGAGCGGATGAGGGCCAATACATCAGAGCTCTCTGGATATACGATGACGGGAACGGGTTAGAGACCCTTATATTCACGGACCCCGTGGGTCCGATTGAGGGGTTGGGGACACCGGAAGTGTTCTTCGACAGCGCCAGCGCCAGGGTCGCCGAGGGGGTAGGCACCCATCATGTGGTGGTAAGACTGCGTTCTGCGCCCACCTCTGACCTCACCCTGAATTACAGCGTGGGGGGCAGCGCCACGGCGGGCAGTGATTTCACCATCTCCAATTTGGGAACAGTGCAGGTGCCAGCAGGTGCCATCAGCGTGAGCATCCCTGTGTCCATCATGGAGGACAGGATGGAGGAGAGGAGGGAGACGGTGATT
>JAJDUS010000045.1 GCA_022826535.1 Prochlorococcaceae cyanobacterium jk18x1bzbins.87 | reverse complement strand
GTCCAAGCAGGCTTCATCATTAGGGTAGTCCTGCTGAAACTGGTTGAAGGTGTAGGTGGCTGCTGGCATTGGGAATCCTTTCATTAGCCTCTATTATATCACGGCTTAGAGCAGTTGTCAAGCACTTGGTTGAATTGATTGATTTTGATTCAAATAATAAGGCGTTTGTCTTCTTACAGCAAGTAAATATCAAAATCCTCTCAGACTTGAGACGTACTTGCTGTGAGGGGATAAACGCCTTGAGGAATATATCCCACTAGGGTCAGGACTCATCATATGAGGAATGACCCTCTCTGCTGAGAGGGACCCCCAAGAGAGCATCAGGAGGATGGGTGATAGCCCAGTTGTTTGGACCCAGTGGAGAGCAGGTTGCCCGCATCCGCCCCTTGTTCCCCAAGGAACGTGGTGTGTGAGCGGGTGGATAACCGCAAGGTGTTGAGCGGCATCATCCCTGTTATTCAGAAGGGGCTGCGCTGGGTGGATGCCCCGACCGCCTATGCTATGGCCCTCACAAAATCCTCTACAACCGTTGCCGTCGCTGGTCAAACAAGGGTATGTTTGATCTGATCTTTTCTGGGTTGTCAGCATCCGATGCCGCAGAGCCACCCGACTGTGCAGAGCCGCCTGGTGCCCCAGAGGCAGAGGTGCTGATGATTGACGCCACTGACGTCAAAGCCCATCCCACGGCGTCCAGCCTCAACAAGGGGGTGCCCCCACCTGATTGGTGGCACCAAGGGGGGCATGACCAGCAAGCTCCATGGGGTCTTGACAGCAAAGGTGGTCCCCTGCGACTCCACCTGCGTGAGGGGCAATGCAGTGACTTCACCGGTGCTGCTGATGGGGCGCTGCCGACCGCCTGGACGGCTCATGGCCCAGACCCTGGCGCTGCAGGATTGGTTGGGGGGATTAGGCAATTCCTGTTCCCATCGCTCCAGCAGGCTCAGGCTTCCTTTCAGACGGCAAGATCCAAAGGCAGATCACTGATATCCCGTAGTCGGTCTCCATCAATCATTGTGAATAGCATCTCCGTCTGATCCTCACAACTTGGCAGTGCTCTACATACATTCTTCAATTCGTCCAAGGCAACGTGATAAACGCAATCCAAGTCTCCGGTGCCCAGTGCGAGAGAGGCAATGCGCATCGGCAGGGGTTCTGCAGTCACAGCAACAATGTGAGGCAATCGGCCTTTTCTATTGCGAATTAGATTGAGGGCTTCCGTCCGGGTATTCTGTGAGCGGTCACTGCGAATCGTCCATTTACAGGAGATACTGGCATGTAAAAGAGGCAGGGCCGGAGAACGGTTTGATTCCAAGAATGGCGTCAGAGTTGCCATATCTGGACGATCCAGAACTACTGTCTGCCCATTAACTTCGTCATGAGACACTGTGTCACGTGCGACGACAATATCTGGTGTCACAAGATAATCGTGTCCAAGTGCAGTTGATAAGTCTCTATCGTCTCGCACCAGATCACCGAGCGTTTTCAGGTGGCGGTATTGTGCAAATCTGGAAATCTGCGTCTGTGACGTCAAGTACTTCCACTTGCCTGGTCTGACATGGCTGATTGCTGTGAACGTCTGTTGGATGAACTCACAAGTGAGATTCTCAAACAGAGCGCCAGCTCTCTGCGCTGGAATCTGTCTCGAAGCCTGTCGTGGAAACCCCAACGCCTCTGCAATACCGCTGGCAATGAGAACACTGGAGCGGCTACCGCAATCCGCAAAATTCGGGTACAGAATGCCAGATCGAGTAGAAAACCGGACAACCTGTTGCCCAAGCTTGGCATGATAATTGTCTCGCAGTGCTCCGAGGGCGGCCATGGTTCGCTACAAAATCATTGTCAACTGAAGATCCTGAGCAATTCTCGACCGAGACTGCTGAGCGTAGACCGGGTTCAACTCGACAAGAATTGCCCTGCGACTCGACTGAGCCGCCGCAACTCCAGTGGTCCCGGATCCGGAAAATGGATCAAGGACAACATCACCCGGCTGACTCCCAAGCAGGATACACCGTCTGGCCAATTCTCTGGGGAAGACAGCCGGATGTGGAACACCACTGGAATCGGGACCCAGGATCCAGTAGTTTCTTAGATTGGCGCCGCTCTTTTCTCGCACCGCTCGGCTATCATAGTAATAGTTCGGATTTTTCGCAAACAAGAATAGCTCCTCAGTGGCGTTGGATGGACGATTCTTGACGCTTTCGGGCATGGGAGCCTTTTTGATCCAGGTAATTTTTGACCTCAGCAGCCAGCCGTCTTCTTGCAGAGCAAACGCAATACGCCATGGTAGGCCCATCAAGTCTCGATCCTTGAGCCCCCAGCAGTTGGGTACCTTGCAGTTGCGCTGCTGAATCAGCTTCTTCGTATTCCCCACCAAGGCATTGGGACCACTGCGTCCTGTACCACCGTTACGGGCATAGCCGTCACCTACATTGAGCCATAGTGTCCCGTTGTCACGTAGGGCACGACGCACCCCCTGAAAAACAGCCACCAGGCTGGACACGTACCCTTCGGGAGACGACTCAGCGCCAATTTGCTTCCCATGGTCGTAGTCGCGAAGTCCCCAGTACGGTGGTGAGGTGACGCAGCACTGAACGGTCCCTGGCTCAACCTGTGCCAGCACTTGACGGCTGTCACCCACCAGGATCTGAACGGTGTTGCTGGCCAGCATGGTCTGCGTGAGATTCCCCGTGGTCAATGAACGTCCTCCGATAGACGGGATCTCCCCTGAGGACAAGCTCAAGTTTGACGGTGAGAACAACAAGAGCGGGTGACCGGACTCGAACCGGCGACGTTCAGCTTGGGAAGCTGACATTCTACCACTGAATTACACCCGCACCTATGACCACAGTTTAGCAGCAGCGGCAGCCACACCGGCGCCCGGCTTAATATGACCCTCCCCCAACTCCATGAGCACCGCTTCAAGGGCGGCAATGGCCGTGAGAATGTCCCGATCACAGACAAAGCCCAGATGGCCCATGCGGATAATCTGGCCCTTGAGGTGATCCTGGCCACCAGCAAGCAGGAGATCGAAGCGTTTCTTCATGTGCTGGCGGATGCGCTCCGCATCACCACCGGGGACCACGGCAGTGATGGCGGGGCTGCCATAGCCCTCCTTGGCCAGGAGTTTAAGGCCCAGGGCTTTGACACCGGCCTGGGTGGCGGCACGGTGCCGGGCATGGCGGGCAAAGACGGCCTCCAAGCCTTCCCGCTCCACCATGGTGAGGGCGGCCTCCAGGGCAAACACCAGATTCACGGCGGGGGTGAAGGGGGTGCTGTTGTCGGCAACAGCCTTGCGATAGCGCCCCAGGTCCAGGTAAAACTTGGGCAGGTCGGAGTGTTCGTAAGCCTGCCAAGCCCGTGTCGACAAGCTGACGAAGGACAGGCCAGGGGGCATCATGTAGCCCTTCTGGGAGCCGGAGGCCACCACATCCAACCCCCAGCCGTCCATGGGCACCGCTGTGGCCCCCAGGCTGGTGACACAGTCCACGATGGTGAGGGCTGCCCCATGGGCTTTCACATGGCCGGCGATGGACTGCAAGTCATTGAGCACCCCAGTGGAGGTTTCCGAGTGGGTAAGGATGACGGCACGGATGGTTTTGTCTCCATCCGCCTCCAGGGCAGCAGCAAAGGCAGCAGGATTCAGGGGCTCACCCCATGATGCCTGAATCACCTCCACCTGTAAACCATAGGCGCGGGCCAGCTTCACCCAACGCTCCCCGAACTTGCCATTTTCACCGCAGAGCACCCGATCACCACGGCTGAGGGTGTTGATGATGCCCGCCTCCATGGCGGCGGTGCCACTGCCGGTGAGCAGCAGGACCGCATTGCGGGTCTGGTGGAGCCATTGCAGTTGCTGCTGCACCCGCTCCAGTGTGGCGCTGAAGGCGCCACTGCGATGGCCGATGGGGTGACGGGCCATGGCCTGCAGCACCCGTTCCGGGACTGGCGTGGGGCCGGGAATCATCAGGGTGAGTTTGTCCTCCATGGCTGCAGACAGGACGGCAATAACCAACCACTATAGGAAGCCGGGTCCCACCACTGTCCGGAGTTCCCCCAAACCGTCCCCAGCAACAGGGCCATCGGCTGGGACAATGGGAAAAGGGTGGACAATGGTCATCCGGCATTCCTGCAATGCAGAAAGCGACATCCCCAGCGCATCCTTGCCAGTGTCCAGCACGTCTGAAGCGATTACGGGCTATAGCTTGCCGGTCTGGGTGACTGCCGTGGCCATGGCGGCCCTCCATTGCCTGCGTGGTGAATCTTTTGTCCCTCAAGTGGCCGTGCGCCTGCCCCAGGAGGCCACACCCCACCTGCTGTCCGTGCAGCAGGCAGCGCCCCTCACCGCCAACATGGCCTTGGCCATGGGGCGCTGCCAACCCGGTGACCACCTGGACCTGACCCGGGATCTGCCCATCTGGGTGCTGGCGGAATGGTTGCCCTCTCACCGTGGTCACCCTCCCCTGCAACTGCTGCCTGGGGCCGGCGTCGGTGTTCATGCTGATGGGGGCAAAATCTGCGCCTCCAACTTTGCCCTGGAACTCCTCCACCGGAACCTGGAGCCTCTTTTGCCGCCCCAGATGGCCCTGCGCCTCACCCTCATCTTCCCCACCGGAGCACGCCTGGCGGAACGCACCAGCAATCGGGCCTTTGGGGTGGTGGATGGTCTGGCCCTGTTGGGCATGGGGCCCTGGGCACAGGCCTCAGCAGCCCCTGATCAGTTGGCCGCTGCCCGGCAGCGGCTGGCCCATGTCATGGACGGGCGCCCCCATGCCCCTGTGGTGCTGGTGTTGGGGGCCAATGGCTGGGATCTGGCCCGCCGCCATGGCCTGCCCGAGACTGCCCTGGTGAAGGTGGGCAACTGGATCGGTCCCCTGTTGGTGGCGGCGGCGGAGCACAGGTGTGGCCACGTGCTGCTCTGGGGTTACCACGGCAAACTGCTCAAACTGGCGGGCGGGATTTTCCACACCCACCACCACATTGCCGATGGCCGGGCAGCAGTGCTCACCACCTTCGCCGCCTTGGAAGGTCTCACGGGTTCCCACCTGGAGCAGTTGCACAGCGCACCGACCGTGGAGGCTGCCCTGAACCACCTCCGCCACACCAACCCGCACCTGTCCAAACGCCTTGAGGCCCGTCTGCTGGCGGAGGTGGAACGGCAGGCCCAGGCCTATGTGGCACGCCATAGCGAACACATCCCGGATGTGGGGGTTGTGGTCTTTGACGGCCACCGTCAGGTGCGTGGTTGCGGACCCCATGGCCGCAACCTGATGAACACTCTATCGCCACCGGACGGGGACACCACGGCTCCCTGGGGTCGGGACTCATCAATATGAGGAGTGGTCCTCTCACCAGAGAGGAAGCCCCAAGAGAGCACCAGGAGGAGATGGGTGATGGCCCGGTTGTTTGGGCTCAGCGCGGAGCAGGTTGTACGCATCCGCCCCTTGCTCCCCCAGGAACAGGGTGGGAAGCGGGTGGATGACAGAAAGGTGTTGAGCGGCATCACCCATGGGACCCGGAGGGCTCTGCGCCGGGTGGATGCTCCGGCAGCCGATGGCTCCCGGAAAGCCCTCTACATCCGTTGCCGCCGCTCGTCAGACAAGGGTGCCTTGACCTGGTCTTTTCCGAGTTGTCAGCAGCCGATGCCCCAGAGCCATCCGATCCCGCAGAGCCAGAGGTGCTGATGATTGACGCCACTGATCTCAAAGCCCATTCCACGGCGTTCAGCCTCAACACGGGGGGCCTGGTCCCCGCCTGATTGGTGGCGCCAAGGGGGGTATGAGCAGCAAGCTCCATGGGGTCTGCCACAGCAAAGGCTGTCCCCAAGGGCTGCACCTGCGTGAGGGGCAATGCAGTGACTTCCCTGGCGCTGGTGTGGTGCTGAAGGATTTGCCGCCTGCAGCCGCGCTGATTGGGGATCAAGGGTATGACAGTGACAAAATCCGTAAGATGCTGGCGGAGCAGGGGATCTCGTCCTGCATCCTCCCCGCCCCAAGCAGCCAGTCCATAACAACAAGACATTTTACCGAATGGATCACAAAAGCGAGACTCTCTTTTCCCGATTGAAGAACTGGCGGCCCATTGCAACCCGCTACGACCGCTGTGCCCCCGTCTTCCCCTCTGCCATCCTCCTGGCCGCCATTGTCCTCTTCTGGTGATGAGGCCTGACCCTAGGCTGATTGCAGTCCGTTTGCGCTCCCATGGTGTCATCCCCTGCCCTGGCACAGCCGCCCACGGTGGCGGATCCCAATGGTGAATTACGGCGGGACCTGGCGCGTCATCCCACCATTGTGATCCTGGATTTTGGCTCCCAGTACGCCGAACTCATCGCCCGCCGCATCCGGGAGACGGAGGTGTTCTCCGTGGTGTTGAGCCATGGGATCAGCGCCACGGCGTTGGGACAGTTACAGCCGTGCGGCCTGATTCTCAGCGGCGGCCCCAACTCCACCTACGGGGAAGGGGCACCCCAGTGTGATCCTGGCCTCTGGGAACTGGGCATCCCGGTGTTGGGGGTGTGCTACGGGATGCAACTGATGGTGCAACAGCTTGGTGGGCAGGTGGAGCCGTCCCGGCGGCGGGAATACGGCCGTGCCCAGTTGTGGGTGGATGATCCAACAGGTCTGCTCACCAATGTGGACCATGGCTCCACCATGTGGATGAGCCATGGGGATGGGGTGAGTTGCCTGCCGGAGGGTTTTACCCGGTTGGCCCATACGGATAACACGCCCCTGGCGGCCATCGCAGACCCTCAACGCCATCTTTACGGGGTCCAGTTCCATCCGGAGGTGGCGCATTCCACCTGCGGCATGGAGTTGATCCGCAACTTTGTCTTCCACATTTGCGGATGTAGCCCCAATTGGAACACCACAGCATTTGCGGAGGAGGCCATTGCCGACGTGCAGGCCATGGTGGGGGACCGCCGGGTGCTGTTGGCCCTCTCCGGTGGGGTGGACTCCTCCACCCTGGCCTTTTTGCTCCACAAGGCCATTGGGAACCAACTCACCTGTGTGTTCATTGATCAGGGCTTCATGCGCAAGGGGGAGACGGAGTTCCTGATGAATTTTTTCCGGGAACGGTTTCATATTGACGTGCATCACATTCAGGCGCGAGAACGCTTCCTCAAACGGTTGAGGGGGGTGACGGACCCGGAAGAGAAACGCAAAGCCATTGGCGATGAGTTCATTCGTGTCTTTGAACAGGAAAGTCGACGTCTTGGCCCCTTTGATTACCTGGCCCAAGGCACTTTATATCCCGATGTGATTGAATCTGCCGGCACCAATCTTGATCCCAAGACGGGGAAACGGGTGGCGGTGAAGATCAAGAGCCACCACAACGTGGGTGGATTGCCCAAGGACCTATGCTTTCAATTGGTGGAGCCGCTGCGGCGTTTATTCAAGGACGAAGTGCGCAAACTGGGCCGTAGCCTGGGGCTCCCGGAAGAAATTGTGCGACGCCATCCCTTCCCCGGCCCTGGCCTGGCCATTCGCATCCTGGGGGAGGTGACGGAAGACAAGCTGGAGATGTTGCGGGATGCGGACATGATTCTCCGGGAAGAGATCAGGGCCGCTGGTCTTTACAATGACATCTGGCAGGCGTTGGCTGTGCTGCTGCCGGTGCAATCCGTGGGGGTGATGGGGGATCAACGCACCTATGCCTATCCCATTGTGCTCCGTTGTGTCACCAGCCAGGACGGCATGACGGCTGATTGGTCCCGCCTGCCCCATGGGGTGCTTGAGCGCATCTCCAATCGCGTTGTCAACGAGGTGCAGGGGATCAACCGGGTTGTGTACGACATCACCAGCAAGCCGCCCGGCACCATTGAATGGGAGTGAAGGCCGGGGATCAAAGCCCTTCAGATAAGGTACGGGCCGCCGCCGCCCATACCGCTTGATGGACGCCAACGAACTGGGGGATCTTCTCCTGGACGTGCTCCCCCCTGACGGGACCGCCATGGGGAACCGGTCAGCATGGGAAGCGCTGGGCAGGGTGGCAGGGCGTGACATCACACAAGCGGAATACGAGCAGGTGAGGGACCATGGCCTGGCCATTGGCACCATCAAGAAAGGCCGTGGCCGGGGTGGCGCCATCGCCCTGGCAGACGATATCAAGGGGGGCAGCCTTTATGAACCACCCATGGCTCCTGCCGCCAAGGGGCGTGGCCGCGGCAAGAACGGCAAGAAAGAAACACCCGCCAAGGATTTCAAAGCTGTGCTCTGGGCCAGTGCCGATAAACTCCGCGCCCAGATGGACGCCGCCGAATACAAACACCTGGTGCTGGGCTTGATCTTCCTCAAGTACATCTCCGACACCTTCGTGGCGCAGCGGCGGCAAGTACTGGCCATGGTGAGGGATCCGGAGTCGGAGTACTACCTGGGGGACAACCCGACCCACCACCAGGAAGCCCTGGAGGATCGGGACTACTACACCCAGGAGAACGTGTTCTGGGTGCCTGCCGAGGCCCGCTGGGAATCCCTGAGAAACCAGGCCAAACAGCCGGATATTGGCCCGTTGATCGACAGGGCGCTGGCTGCCATCGAGAAGGAGAACCCGAACACACTTCGGGACAAGCTGGACAAACGATTTGGCGCCGCCCAACTGGAGCCGGGGCGGCTGGGGGAACTGGTGGATCTGATCTCCACCATCGGCTTTGGGGAAGGGAAGCAATCCGGGGATGTGCTGGGGGAGGTGTATGAGTATTTCCTGGGGCAGTTCGCCAGTGCCGAGGGCAAAAAAGGGGGCCAGTTCTACACCCCTGCCCACGTGGTGAAAACCCTGGTGGCTGTGCTGGCGCCCCATCAAGGGCGGGTCTATGACCCCTGCTGCGGGTCCGGGGGCATGTTCGTCCAGAGTGAGCGGTTTGTGGAAAGCCACGGCGGACGGCGGGACGACATCTCCATCTACGGACAGGAAAGCAACCCCACCACTTGGCGATTGGCGGCCATGAACCTGGCCATCCGTGGCTTTGCCGCCAACTTGGGACAGGAACCGGCCGACACCTTCGCCCGTGACCAACACCCACAGGACAAGTTTGATTATATCCTTGCCAATCCCCCCTTCAACGTATCCGACTGGGGCGGGGAAAAATACGACAGCGACCCCCGTTGGACCTATGGGCGGCCACCGACTGGCAATGCCAACACCGCCTGGCTCCAGCACATCCTCTGGAAACTGCGACCAGGGGGTGAAGCGGGGGTGGTGCTGGCCAACGGCTCCATGAGTTCCAACACCAGCGGCGAGGGGCAGATCCGCGAGGCCATGGTGCGGGGGGACGTGGTGGAGGCCATGGTGGCGTTGCCGGGGCAGTTATTCCTCAATACGCCCATTCCCGTCTGCCTCTGGTTCCTCACCAACGACAAAACCCGCCGTGGTCGGAATCGACGGGGCGAGACCCTGTTCATCGATGCCCGCCAACTGGGAACCATGGCCACCCGTGTGCAGCGGATCCTGACGGATGAAGACATCGCCGCCATTGCCGCCACGGTTCACGCCTGGCGGGGGGATGGGGAGGTGGAGGATGCTTATAAGGATGTTCCTGGATTTTGCTATAGCGCCAAGCTGGAGGAGATCGAGAAGAACGGGTTTGTATTGACCCCTGGGCGTTATGTGGGAGCAGCGGATCAGGAACAAGACGATGAACCGTTTTCCCAAAAGATGGCGTGCCTTGTTGCCCAACTCCAGGAGCAGCAAGCCGAGGGGGCACGGTTGGATACCGCCATCACCGCCAATCTGGATAGGCTGGGTTTTGGGAAGGGGCTTATGTCGCAAAGTGCCGAGGCTGAGAAACCTCTTCAGCACTAGCTTTTTCCCGACAAGGACAGCCAAAACAGGGACTTAGGAAATAAGACTCATCTGAGACTAGTCAAAACTAAAGTCTGGATGGACGCTTTGAGCTGTGACTGGCATACATAGTCCCTGAAAACGACAGCCTCAGGGCTTGCTTCATATTGCCAAAATCTAGTCTCCAAGAGGGGTTTGCAGAGTTTCGGCACTGTGCGGCATCAGTCCCTTTGGAAAGCCTTGAGGGGCCACTGCCAACGGGACGGCAGAGGAGTGTGGCGGATTCAGCGTTGCTCAGCTAGGATTTGCGAGTCACTTTTGCCCAAATATGAGCGACAAACCCGGTTGCTGCTCACCCATGGGCGACAAAGCAGGGGCGGCTTGTGGGCTTGGCGGCTGAGACGTGGAGAGGAGTCAGCCAATGCCTACAGTCTTCTACCACGCTGGTCGCTTCCCGCCGGAGGAGGAGTTGGGGTGGCCAACGCTGATCCCGCTGTTGAGCCCTGCTGCTGCTGCATTGGCTCGGTATGACGCGCTACTGGAGCTGGTTCCTAATCCACGGCTCCTGCTGGCGCCGCTCATGACCAGGGAAGCGGTGTTGTCGTCGCGCATTGAAGGCACCCAGGCCACAATGGGGGACGTGCTGCAATTTGAGGCTGGCCAGGCGCCAGCTTCTCCAAGGCGCCGGGACGACATCACCGAGGTGCTCAACTACTGCACTGCCATGGGCCACGCGGAACGGCTGGTCACCGAGGGCAAGTTGCCGCTCTGTCAGCGGGTGCTCAAGGCGGCGCACAACGTCTTGATGCAGGGGGTGCGGGGTGCAAACAAGTCGCCGGGTGAATACCGGTGCATCCCGAACTGGATCGGACCACCCGACTGTGACCGCGAGGAAGCCCGGTTTGTGCCCATCGCAGCGGACCAGCTACCCCAGGCCATGGCCGCCTGGGAGCGCTACATGCACAGCGAAGCACCCGACCGGCTGGTGCAACTGGCCATCCTCCACGCGGAGTTTGAGGCCCTGCATCCCTTCCTGGACGGCAACGGCCGCCTGGGGCGCATGTTGGTGCCGTTGTTCCTCTGGCAAGTGGGCCTCATCCGGGCACCTGTCTTCTACATGAGCGCCTACCTGGAAAATCACCGGGACACCTACTATGACCGCCTGCTGGCGGTCTCCCGTGATGACGACTGGACCGGCTGGTGCGGCTTCTTTCTGGAAGCCATCCGACAGCAAGCTGAAGACAATTTGAACAAAGCGCAAGGAATCCTCAAGTTGTACGATGCCATGAAAGATCAGGTCATCCAATTGACCCATTCCCAACACGCGATTCCTGCCCTGGACTGGATCTTCAAATGCCCCATCTTCAAAAGCACCGACTTTGTGAGCCAGGCGAACATCCCGCAAGCAACGGCCCGACGAATCCTCAAGTGCTTACGGGACAACAGCATCTGCACAACCATGGTGGAACCACAGGGACGGCAAGCCGCCATCCTGGCCTTCCCGGCACTCTTGAACCTCACCGAGGGAAACCAAGTGGTTTGAGGCTCACCTGTGCATCACAACCGCATTTGTGGGTCACTTTTCCCGAAATATGAGCGACAAACCCGTTTGTCGCTCACCCATGGGCCACAACAGAACCAGATGGAAGAGGATGCCCACCTGCCGTGCCGTGGCAATCCCTGCCGGTGGGCCAAGGCCAGGAAGCCAAGCCGCACCATCCCAAGCTCAGGCCTTGGCCCCGGCTGGCCTCTGCAAGCCCTGGGCCAACAGCAGGGACTTGATGTCTGCCTTGATCTCCTTCATGTCATCCTTGAGCTCGTCAATCCGCTTGTTCTGCCTGGCTTCGCTGGCCTGGATATCGGCCTTCAACTCCGCCCTCATGGCTCGCATCTCCGCTCTCATGGCTCGCATCTCCGCCCCGAGGAAGCCAGCCAACCCAAAAACAGCCGTCAACGCAGCGCCGGGCTGGATCCAGTCTGCAAGCACGGATGGGGAAATGGCCATGGGGTTGTCTTGGGGACGAGGCGGCTGGGTGGTTCCCAGATTAGGGCATGACCAGCCAACGGGTGGCCAGGGAATGTAGATCACTTTTGCCCAAATATGAGCGACAAACCCGGTTGCTGCTCACCCATGGGCCACAACGGGGTCAGACGAAAGCCTGATGACTCAACCACCTCAAGCTCAGGCCTTAGCCCGGGCTGATCTCCACAGGCTTCGGGCCAAGAGTACGGGTGTGATGTCTACCGTCACTGGCTTGAAAATCTGCCCACAGGAAACCAGCCAGCCCAAAAGGGCGGGCTCACCGCAGCGCCGGGCTGGATTCCAGCCTGATTTGTGGATCACCTTTCCAGAAATATGAGTGATAAGGGCGGTTGCTGTCCAGCCATGGGGGACGGCTGCCAAATCCAGCTAGAATCCAGCTTTCCAAGCTCTTGGGTAAGCCTGTCATGTCCCAGTACACCAAGACCTGTTTCAGTGCCGTGGCTAACGCTGCTCTGGTGAGCGCCTCTCAGCGGGTCACGACTCTTGTTCTACCACTTTTCCTGGTGGCTTTTCCCCTTGAGCCCGTTCTGGCAAGAACACCCCAGGGGGTGATTCACCAAGGGCAGCCTGCCATGGTGGCGCTGACGGTTGACGAGTACAAACGTCTTCCCCGTACAGGACAGGCAAGCTCACAAACCTTCATCGACCTGCTGTTGGCCATTCCGCAGGATGACGAGAAGATCAAGCGTACCCCCTTGCCATCTCGCAACCTGCACCTGTAATGCTCCTCCTGGATACCGATGTGGTGTCACTCTTACGCCGTCAAGATCGCCACCCCAAGATGGCCATGTGGCTGAAGGCTCAGCATCCATCAGAATTATACCTCAGCGTAGTCACCCTGGCGGAGCTGGAGAGTGGAATTGTCAAAAAGCAGCATCACGATCCCACCTTTTCCCAGCAACTGACCAACTGGTTGGAGCAATTGCTGGACTCGTATGCCGACCGCATTCTTCCAGTCAATGCCCGTGTTGCCCGACGATGGGGACAGCTCTCCGGTGCTCTGGGATACGAGAGCAAAGATCTGCTCATTGCAGCAACTGCCCTTGAACACGGTCTGATCGTGGTCACCCGCAACGTTCGCCACTTCCAGCCCTCTGGCGTCACCGTGTTGGACCCCCTTGCGGACACGTCAGCATTAACCAATGAAACAAATAATGAGTGACCGTCCACCTCTCTTCTCCAGAACCAGGACGTCCGCCACCGTTGCCCTGGACGTTGGGGAAACCTTCGATACCCCACCACCTTGACCCAGTGGCACTGACAGCAAGCTGAAGCCACCAGCGAGACGACACCTTCATCATCAACTGTCCTGCACGGGTCCGGACCTGGGGCAGCGGCCCGCCCCAGCCAGGCTCCCTGCAACCGCCAAGGATTCGAGATCCGGGCTGCACCCAGGCCGCCAGTCCGGATAAACTGGTTTCAGGAGCACCCAGCCATGAGCAATGCCGACGAAACCCGCTGGCAACAACGGCTGGACAACTTCAGCCATGCCCTGGCCCAACTCAGCGCCGCCTGCCGTCAGCCGGACTACACGGATCTTGAGCGGAGTGGTCTGGTGCAGACGTTTGAGTTCAGCTTTGCACTGGCCTGGAAAACGCTTCAGGACCTGCTCTTTTACGAGGGTTACGAAGCAAACTCTCCACGGGCCGTACTCCGCCAGGGCTTTGCGGCGGAGTACCTGGAGGAGGAAGACTGTGAAACCCTGCTGGATGCCCTGGACAAGAGAAACCTGCTGAGCCACACCTACAGCAAGGAGTTGGCCCTGGAGGCTGAAACCCTGATCAAAACCTGCTACCATCCTGCCCTGGCCACACTTCACACCACCCTGCAAGCCCAGCGCCAACCATGAGCGATGGCCTCAAAGCCCAACACCGCGCCGCCATCATTGCCGCCCTGGCCGCCAACGATCAGGTGGAGCGGGCCGTGCTGTTTGGCTCCCGGGCCATGGGGACCAACACCATCACCTCGGACGTGGACATTGCCCTGTTTGGCGACCGTCTCACCTTGACGGATCAAGCCCACCTCGCAGCAACCTGTGACAACCTGCCCATGGCCCAGTCCGTAGGCCTTGTGCTGCACAACACCATTGATAACTCTGCCCTGGTGGACCATATCCGCACCCATGGGGTGGAGTGGTATCGGCGGGGTGGGGGCGAGGATAGTATAGTTGGTGGTGGGCTGGGTGATATTGCAGAGATTGTCATGGGTCAGTCGCCTCCTGGAAAGTCATGCAATGAGTGGGGCAAAGGCATTCCTCTTTTAAACGGTCCGACGGAATTTGGTTCGTACCATCCAACACCTGTTCAATTTACAACTGATGCGCGCAAAGTAGCAATGCCTGGAGATATTTTATTTTGCGTTCGTGGTTCAACCACAGGTCGAATGAACTATGCTGACCAACAGTATGCTATCGGACGTGGTATTGCTGCGATACGGCATAAAATAAATGGTCAACTTCAACCTTTAATACGTGGCATCATAGAGACTCAGCTACCTTCTTTATTGCAAGCAGCCACCGGTTCAACATTTCCAAATGTATCCGCAAATCAATTATCTAACCTAATAATTCCCAAGATCACTGAAAGACAGATGCTAAATATAGCTGATTTGTTAAAAAGCTTCGACGACAGAATTGAACTCAACCGTCGCATGAATGAAACCCTGGAAGCCATGGCGCGGGCCATCTTCAAAGACTGGTTTGTGGATTTTGGGCCTGTGCGGGCCAAAGTGGAAGGGCGAGAAGCCTATCTGCCCGAAGAGATTTGGGGGTTGTTTCCTGATTCTTTTCAGGAGTCGGAGTTGGGGGAAATTCCGAGGGGATGGGGGGTTCGTAGGCTGGAGGACTATCTGGAGTTGGCTTACGGCAAGTCCCTTCCAGCAAGGAGCAGACGACCAGGGTCCGTGCCTGTCTACGGCTCTGGAGGAGTCGTAGGAAGCCATGATGTAGCCCTCACCAAAGGACCAACCGTAATCGTTGGCAGAAAGGGGACTGTGGGTAGTCTCTACCTGGAGGCCAAGCCAGCCTTCCCCATTGATACGGTTTTCTACACCTTGCCTCGCATTGGCTCAATGCTATTCTCATACCACCTTCTCGCCTGCCAGCCTCTGAGAACCATGAATACGGATGCAGCCGTTCCTGGATTGAATAGGAGCAATGTCTACCGTCTCCAATTCCCATGCCCCACTTCCGATCTGATTTCAGCCTTTGATGGCATGGTGGGGCGTTTTTGGAGGCGACAGGTTGTTAACCTGGATGAGTCGGGTGCCCTGACTCAAGTTCGAGATTTACTTCTTCCCAAGTTCATGTCTGGGGAAGTCCGCATCGATGAGGCCGAGAAAGCGGTGGAGGTGGTGGTATGAGCAGTTTAACCGACTGCGAAAAACGTTGCTTTGAAAGACTCTTTGAGATGAAAGAAACTGACAAGGTTTTTGATTACACAGATCAGAATTACAATATACTTTTTAAGAATCACAATATTGATATTAATGATAACAAATATCTGACTTACGGCAGCTCACAGGCACAGAGAATGCGGGTTTTCTGGGATATAGAAGACGATAAAATTGTCGCTGATGTCCTCTCAGAAATCTTAAATTCTTGTGAAAGCGATTTTGATGATCGTCATAGCGAGCCAGATATTGGCCTCATGATATATGGAGACCCTGAGGACCATGTTTATTGTAGTCAAGAACAAGAAACTTATCTTCGCCGTCTCAAAGAATGCAAAGATATTGTCAATCGATTATATGGAAATAAAATTCTATCTGCCAAAATTCTTATAAATTATGCAGATTCACATAGTTTTGAGAGTTTACTTGATCAAATTAATCAACTGTATAACACTGTTGAGAGTAATCCTAAGCTGGCCATAGGCACAGCAAAGGAATTGTTAGAAACGATTTGCAAAACAATTCTTGAACATTATAATATTCAGTCACAGAAAGAAAACCTACCAGAACTCGTAAAAAGAGTTAGCAAGAAATTGAGCTTATTACCTGAGAACATATCTGATGACAAAAAAGGTTCGGATGCCATCCGTCGTGTCCTAAATAGCCTGGCTCAAGTGACTCAGGGAGTTGCAGAGCTACGCAACCTTTATGGGACTGGCCATGGTCGCTCTTCTCATAGGCAAAGTGGTATTCAGCCTCGACACGCTAGATTGGTTGTTAATTCAGTGATAACAGTAGTCACTTTTTGGATAGAGACATTCGATGAACGCCAGAAATCTGAAACATAGAGTTTTGCAGTGGAAGAGATGAATAATTTTCATTATCCCATGCTTACCTACTAGGCCAAGCGTAAGGCACAGTTGCAGTGCCAAGGCATCTGACGACTTCTCAGGACTGATGATAAGACTGCTGTGATCTGACTAAATGACTGGTTTGTGGATTTCGAGCCTGTGCGGGCAGAGGCAAAGGGACGGGAAGCTTATCTACCTGAAGAGGCTTGGAAGTTGTTCCCGGGGATTCGTTGGGCGAGAAGGGGAAACCAATGGGGTGGGTAGTAGTCCGTAGGCTAGAGGACTACCTAGAAAGATAGCTAAAGTAAGTCCCTCTCAGCAAAAAGCAGAAGGCCAGAACCCATCCATGCCTGCCTACGGCTCTGGAAGAGCTGTAGGAAGCTATGATTGTAGCCTTGGCTGAAGGGCCAACCGGTAGTCATTGGCAAAAAGGGGGTCTGTGAAGGGTCTCCACCTGGATGTGGAGGCCAAAAGCCGGTCTTCCCAATTAGTACGGTTTTCCACACCTTGCCTCGTATCGGCTCAATGCTAATCTCCTAATCAGTTTATCTCCCGATAGCCCCTGAGCAGCATGAACACGGATGCAACCGTTCCTGGACCGAACAGGAGCAATGTCTACCGTCTCCAATTCCCATGCCCCACTTCCGATCTGATTTCAGCCTTTGATGGCATGGCGGAACGTTTTTGGAAGCGACAGGTCGCCAACCTGGATGAGTCGAGTGTCTTGGCTCAAACCCGAGACTTGCTTCTTCCGAAGCTGGTTGGCGGTGAGCTGCGGATGAAAGATCTCGAAGGTTTTGCTGGAGTTCCTGTTTGATGATATTAATGCTTGATCGCTACAGCTTGCAAGCACGGTTTTTTCCTGCTTGTGTGACAATCGCACCGATTGTATTCGTTCTTGCTGCTACTCTACCCGACAGCCTCAACTTGCCGCTCGGTCGGTCGGCAGCTATTGTTCTTGTACCCTTTGCTTTTTTGTTAAGCCAACTCGGAGCAGACTGTGGAAAGCGTCTTGAGAAAAGACTCTGGTGCCAGTGGGGAGGAGCACCGGCCACCCGTTTCCTTCGACACGCAAATGACGAATTTAATCCACTCACCAGACAGCGCATACATAAGAAGCTTATCTTGCTTGGCTTACCTGTTCCCTCAAAAGATGAAGAGGAAAATAATGTACAAACAGCAGATAACCATTATAAGTCATGCATAGAAGAGCTCATTCGTAAAACTCGTGATAATGCAAAGTTTCCACTAGTCTTCAAAAGTCTTACAGAATATGGCTTTTGCCGAAACCTCCTTGGCCTGAAGCGTTTTGGTTTGCTAATTGTCATCCCATCTTTTCTCGTGTGCGTATCATGTGCTTGGATCAAGTGGAACAGCAATGAGGATCCGGCTATTGCCATCAGCACAACACTATTGGTTGGGGGACTTTTCTTCATCTGGCTAACATGGGTCAACGAGAAAGCGGTCAGCCTTGCTGCCAATCGGTATGCGCGTTTCCTTCTCGAAGCCGCACTAGAATTGGAGTAGACTGATGTCCAAGATTCACTTCTTAAATGTGAATGAGGGCGACTGCTCAATCATTGAGCACCTCTCCGGCCACAAAACTGCCATTGATGTCTGCAACGCAAAGTCACTCACACTAGCGCTTGCTGCGAGACCCCAGTTCGAAGGTGCTTTCTCTGGGAACTTTTACCAGAAGAGGTACCCAGTCAATCCCATCAGTTACATGTATAATCATGGCATAACAAGCATCTTTCGATACATTCAGACACATCCAGACATGGACCATATGGATGGCATTGAGGCTTTGTTCGCCGCATTTAAGCCTATTAACTTCTGGGATACAGCTAATACGAAAGAAATGCCAAGTAAAAATTGGATCGGCTCTCCTTATCAAGAGTCGGATTGGCAGTTCTATAAATGGCTTCGAGATAACAGTCACCAGATCAGCCCCAGGCGACTAACACTGTATTCTGGTGATCTTGGTATTCACTGGACACATAATTGGCAAGGCGAGCCTGGCGGTGATGGACTTTACGTCCTCGCCCCAACGCATGAACTTGTTGCGGCTGCCAATAATGCTGACAACGACTACAACCGCTGCTCATATGTGATCCTTTACCGCATTGGCAACAACCGCATTATCTTTGGTGGTGACTCACACGATGAAACCTGGGAACATATTCTTGACCAGCATAAGCTCGACGTCAGTAACATTGATTTACTCATTGCGCCGCACCATGGGCGTAAATCGGGGCGCTCATACGATTTTCTTGACATCCTTAGGCCAACTCTTACGTTTTTCGGAAATGCTCGTTCACAATATCTAGCTTATTCAGCGTGGCATCATCGCGGACTATCTATTGTGACAAATAATCAAGCCAACTGTATGGTTGTTGACACCAGTAAAACACCCATGATTCTCTATGTCACCAATCAAAGTTATGCTCAGCGGGTCAACCAGGGCACCTTCTACCACAACTCGTTCAAGGCGTGGTATGTTGGACCCATCACGGAGAACCTCATCCCATGAGATTTGAAATTCTCAATGTCGAGCACGGCTTCTGTGCCTATGCGCTTGGTCTCGACGGAGGAGCTTTCCTCTTCGACTGTGGTCATGGCGCTACAATCCGGCCATCGACTTACCTTCCTATGCAAGGCATTACCAGAATCCGAAGTTTGTTCGTCACGAACTATGACGAAGACCACATCAGTGACTTGCCAAATATCTGTCAGGTTTTGAACATAGAAAGTATGACACGGAACGACAGCATGACCTCTGCTCAAATTTACTCTTTGAAAGCAAAGCCTACTAGCGCAGCAATGAACGAGCTACTTAGAATGATTAATTTCTTTACGAAAAGACTCACACTGGAAGAACTCGCAATTCCCGGTTTATCGGTAAATATATTTTATAACCATTACCCGATGTTCACAGACACTAATAATTTGAGTCTGCTCACGTTTCTTGATGTTGGCTCCATGTCGTTTGTACTTGGTGGTGATCTCGAGCGCCCAGGATGGTTGAGCCTCCTCCAGAATCCTCAGGTCCGAGATCACCTTAAACGTGTTGACGTATTCGTAGCGTCACACCATGGACGCCAGAACGGTTACTGCCCAGAAGTCTTCAAGTACTGTAAGCCAAGATTGATTGTGATGTCTGACGGTCCAGTGCAGTATGACACACAGCTTATGGCTAGCACCTATTCTCGGCACGCTTCTGGCGAGCTATTCTCGACATCCTATGGTCAACAGTTGCGCAAGGTCGTGACCACAAGGAAAGATGGGAATATTTTCTGGGAACTATGAAGCCATTGATCCTTGCTGGGGACGATTTTTGAAATCTTCTAGATATTATACAAACACTTGAAATTCATTGCCTAGAAACTCTAGGAAGAGTTCTCCCAAGGTAGAAGTACCCTACTCAACTGATATCAAAGCGTCCCGAACAAGCCAGAGGGGTGTGGTACATTTAAATTCCTTTGGCTTCAAACTCGCAACCTCAGCCTTCGCTTAACTAAACCCAGCTTACGACTGACGACTTTGACCACCAGGATTCACCACTCCCCCACGCCTGCCACCCTTCACACCATGCTCCAGACAGCCCTCCCTCCTCGCAAACCAAGCACCAAGGGCCTCTACCAGCCGATGGGGAGCGCTGCCCAATGACAGCCACGATTTTCCCATCAAGGGTGTGCTACACGGGTACCCATGGGAGCGCTTCCTGGTGCGGCAAGGCTGTGGACGACCGCAGGCGCTTTGCGGCTTTTCTTGGCGATGTGGTTGGGCGGCGAGTGGCGGACGAGGAATCAGGTTTTGCGGCGGACCTGCGTGGGCTGGCCACCACAGACATGGCCACCGAGCAGGTGGAGCGTCTCTTGCGGGCTGTGCCAGACGCCAAAGGCTGGGAAATCGGGGAAGCGCTGGCGGAGTGCGCCCTGTGGGAAGACTCTGGCCATGAGATGCACTGGCCATGGAACATGGTGCGTGATCGTCGCACACCGCAGGCGAGCTTGCCAGGGGCCGATCTGGTGGGGTTTTGCAGGCTTGATGGCGCCATCTGGCTCACTTTCGGTGAGGTGAAAACCTCCTCTGAGGCAACGGCTCCGCCAAATGTCATGTTTGGCGGTAGCGGCATGACGTGGCAGCTTGAAGGGAGCGCCAGGCGTCTGGGTATCCAGCGCACACTGCTTCAGTGGCTGCACACCCGCTGCTCCAATGAACGCTACCGCAGCATGTATGAGGAGGCGGTAGGGCGCTTCCTGGAGTCACAGGGCAAAACGTTGCTCATCGTGGGTGTGCTCATCCGAGACACCCGGCCCAAGGAAGCGGACCTGCAAGGGCGGGGTAAGGCGCTGGCCTTGGCGTTGCCTGCGCCAACCCGAGTCCAACTGTTTGCCTGGTATCTGCCGGTCCCCATTGCTGACTGGCCAGCACTCTTGCGGGAGGGGCGCCATGACAACTGACTCCTGGATCACCGCGTCCATTGGCGCCGAGCGGCTGCAGGCCGCCCAAGAGGAGGCAAACCGCCGTCGTATTGGGGCAGCGCTTGAGATCCCCACGGAACCAGGTCTGGCGGATGATGAGCTGCAATTCGTTGTGAATGCCCTTGAACTTCGCGTCGCCATGCTTCTGGATCAAGAAGATGGGGATGCTTTAAGGGAGGCTGCCGCACAGGCTTTCCAACTGGCGCGGACGCTGCTTCCTGCCTCCCCCACCCATGAAGGAGCCGCTGAAATCTTGCGGGTGGCGTGCCTTGGGGTTCTGGGTGACCGTGGCGCCGATGTTCGTCGCATCCTGGAGGATGTCCAGCTTCCTGCACCGGCGCCCGCCGAGAATTGGGGATTGCAGGTCGAACACACCATCCAGGACATTTGGCTGCGCCTGCTGCGGAAACAGGGCTGGGACGACCTGGATGGTGTGCAGAGCGCAGTGGCCCACCTGCGTGCCCAGCAGCGTGATGGTGATGGTGAGGCAAGCTTTCTTGCCGAGGCGGAGCGGAACAAGGATGCGCGCCCGGCATGGGAGTTGATGTCCCAGTATCACCTGGCAAAGGCTGCCGAGATCCTTGGCGTTTATCTCACCCAAGGCTCAGCCGATGGCCATTTTGATGTGCGTCAGCAGATTGAAGCGCAGTTTGACCGTGCAATTGCCACCGCTGCCAAGGGGCAGTTGATGGAGCATGAGGTGCGCGCACGCCTGCTGGCGCACACGGCGCAGACACTGATTGCTAACAGCATCTGGACCGTGACTCGTGCGGTCAACTCCCGCGTCACAAAATTTGTTCAGTCTGTTGTCTCCAGAGAGCGAAGGCAGTCGCTGTTCGAGATGTTGCCGCCACAGCGCCGCACGCTACGGGAGCAGGGATTGCTCGGTTCAGGACATCGGGCCGTGGTGGTGAGTCTTCCCACGTCTAGTGGAAAAACACTCATTGCAGAGTTCCGTATTCTGCAGGCCCTCAACCAATTTGATCAGGAATGCGGCTGGGTGGCGTACCTGGCGCCCACGCGGGCACTGGTGAATCAGCTTGCGGTGCAGCTTCGTCGTGACTTTACGCCGCTTGACGTGGTGGTGGAGAAAGTGAGCCCTGCGCTGGAAGTTGATGGCATCGAAGCAGAGATGCTGACAGACCATGACAAGAAGCGCCAGTTCCGCGTCCTGGTCACAACACCAGAAAAGCTGGACCTGATGCTTCGTGGCGAGTGGGAGGCAAAGATTGGCCGCCCACTAACACTGGTGGTTGTGGATGAGGCACACAACCTTGCAGCAACGTCGCGGGGACTCAAGCTGGAATTGCTCCTCGCCACCATAAACCGGGAATGCCGGTTTGCCCAGTTCCTGTTGCTCACCCCCTTCATCCCCAACGCCGCCGAGATTGCACAATGGCTCTCGCCCGATAGTCATCAGACCGTTGATCTGGATGTCAACTGGAGTCCCAATGATCGGGTGATTGCCATTGCAGAGCCTGTCAAAGGCGCCAAGCGCGGTGATTTTACGATTCAACTGGTGACGCAACACACAACCCGCCATACGCTCAGTATTCCTGACGAGGTGAAGTTTCAGGAACGTCGCCTTCTCGGCCTACGTTGGTCCGACGTGTCGGGCTCGCCCGGTAAACTGGCCGCCGCCACTGCCCAGATTCTTCGTCAGCGAGGGACGGTCATTGTGCTGGTGGACAAGCCAAATAACAGTTGGGGCATTGCCAAAAGATTACAGGTGGAAGAGAACCGCCTCGACACATCAAGCGGGGATCTGGCCCATATCCGGCTTTTTCTTGAAGACGAGATGGGCAAGAACTTTCCACTGGCAACCCTCCTTGATTACGGGATTGGTGTTCACCATGCTGGCCTCTCAGAGGACGCACGTGTGTTGATTGAATGGTTGACTGAGAAAGGAATGCTTAAGGTGCTTGTTGCAACTACCACCATTGCCCAAGGGGTGAACCTCCCTATTGCAGGCGTTGTGTTCGCGAGTCATCAGTATCCCTATGGTCAAGACATGCCACATGAAGACTTTTGGAACATCGCCGGTCGGGCCGGTCGCGTTGACCAGGGTGACCTGGGAATTATTGCTTTGGCAGGTAATAATCAAGAAAAGTCAGTAGAACTCAAGCAATTCGTTGGACGGTCAGTTAATGCACTCAATTCCACGCTTATCGATCTTGTTTTAGAATTGAAGGAAGCCGGCGAACTTCTTCAACTGGAGTCACTGTCTTGGAAGCCGGAGTGGTCATCGTTTCTGCAGTACCTTGCACACACTTATCGGCAAATCGGAAACCATGAGCGATTTGCTGCTGAAGTTGAGCAAGTTCTTCGGGGCACTCTTGGCTTCCAGGAGCTTCGGAAAACCCACAAAGAATATGCTAGCAATCTTGTGACTGGAGTCCGTAATTATGCAGAGCGAATTAAAGATAAAGGCAAGCAGCTAAAACTTGTTGATGCAACAGGATTCTCGTGGGAGTCTGTATTTAACACTCTCCGTCGTCTTGGCGAGGCAAAAATAACAAATGAAATGTGGTCACCAGAGTTATTCTCATCGCGCCGTACAGATCTCCAACAGATAATGGGAGTTCTTCTTGAGGTACCAGAACTCCGTACACAACTTAAAAAGGTCACTGGAGGACGCTGGACAGGCGGAGATGGCCTCGCACGGATTATCTCTGATTGGGTGCAAGGTCGTCCACTGCCAGAGATAGCAAGGGAGCACTTCAAGAAGCAAGGCAAAGATTCTGACAGTGTAAAGGTGATGACACAGTGCTGTCGTGATATTTTTGGGCGCATCACGCAAACAGCATCTTGGGGCCTTGCCGCCTTGCAATCGCTTACGTTTAATGATGATCAATTTGAGTCAATGCCAGAAGATGAGCAGCGCACTTTCCGGAACTTACCTGCGCGAGTCTACTACGGCGTCAACTCTGATGAAGCAGTTGCCCTACGACTGCTGGGCGTGCCAAGAACAGCGGCTACACCACTTGCCGCTACTCTCGATGTGGCCCCCAACGAATCTCTCAATGTCACTCGTGAAAAGCTGAGAACCGCAACTGCTGATACCTGGCGGAGAGCCCTTGGCAAGCGTGGCAAGAGCTACCACCGCGTGTGGTCCATTATTGAGGGTGGTTGATAAATATCCTTCCGTGACCTGACCCCAGGTGAACCAGCGAAGAGCAGATGGTGATTATAGCATGATCTTGCTCCAGCCAAATGCCCTCATGACCAAGAGTGACGAGTCTACCCACACCTCTCCAAGCAGCCAGGTCATCCTCTACGAGACCGCAGACGGCCATGTGCAGGTGGATGTACGGCTGGACCAGGAGACGGTTTGGCTGACGCAGCGGCAGATGGCGACTGTCTTCGCCACGTCACCGGAGAACGTGCTTATGCATCTTCGCAACGTGTTCGCGCAGGATGAGCTGGATGAGGAGGCAACTACTAAGGATTTCTTAGTTGTTCGCCAGGAGGGCGCACGCCAAGTGCATCGCTCTCTCAAGCACTACAACCTGGATGCCATCATCTCCGTGGGTTACCGGGTCAATTCAAAGCGCGGCGTCCGCTTCCGTCAATGGGCCACCCGCACCCTGCGCCAGCACCTGGTCAAGGGCTACACACTGAACGAGCGGCGGCTGGCTGAGCGCGGTTTGGATGAGGCGCACCAGACGCTTGATCTTCTGGCCCGGACGCTGCACAGCCAAGCGCTGGTAGACGACACCGGAAAGGCGATCCTTGAGTTGATCTCCGGCTACGCCAACACCTGGCGCCTGCTGCTGCAATACGACGAGGATCGACTGGAGACACCCCCTGACGGGCAACCGTCCACCAGTGCCATTGACCTCAACCAGGCCCTCGACGCAATCGCCACGCTGAACTGCTCCCCCAGCTTCCAAGCGTTTTGGCAGGTACTCACTGAGGCTGTCAGTTGAGAGGGGGCGTCCGGCGCTAACCCATGGGGATTGTCACCGAAGACGTGGGTGGAACCCGGAATAGCCTTGTCCGGTGCCCATATGTCCGTGCCTTGGCTGATCCCCTGCTAGAATCTTGAGGCTTTGCAATGCCCAACTCCCATCATGGCCACTAGCACTGCCGCTGTGCGTAGGCGGAATCAGCAGAGTGGTTGCCGCCTCCTGCTTTCCCCTCCTGCCGCCAACTTGGCGCTCACCCTTGGGAAGGTGGCGGGGCCTGCTTGGAAAGCCAGCATGGATGGGCTCCAGACAGACTCCAACTTGCTTCTGCTGCAGGCTGGCCAGGAATGGGCACACTGCAGTGCATTGAGGAGATGACCATGTTGCAAAATCTGGAAATCCGTAATTTTCGTCTTTTTGACCATCTAAAGATGGAACGGCTAGGTCAGATTAACCTGGTGGGGGGACGCAATAATTCTGGTAAGACGACTCTCCTTGAAGCCCTGTTTCTGTTGTGCGGCACGGCCAATCCAGAGCTGGTTTTGAGAATCAACACATTTCGCGGGTTTCGTGGGCTTAATGAGCTGGTCACACCTACAGCTATACCAGAGACAATCTTGAAGCCATTATTCTATCAGTTTGATTCAAATAAGACCATTAAAATCAATGGCCAGTATGATTCACTTGATTATATAGAATTGAAAGTCACGGTTGAACGCCAGAACACTGTTGCCCTATCACTTAAGAATCGCCAGACTGATACATCTGCGGTGGATCAACGGGATCCTATCCAGATTCCCTCAAGTACGCTTGTAGGGCACCACGAAAAAAGGCAAGATAAGGAATCAAGAAGAGAAAGTAGCTATAGGAATAGGTGAGTAAAATGAGCATGGAACTCCCATGATTCCCCCCAGGGACTTCCAGGATCTCCTGGGGCACTCGCAATCCTCTTA
>JAJDUS010000108.1 GCA_022826535.1 Prochlorococcaceae cyanobacterium jk18x1bzbins.87 | reverse complement strand
TTGTGGCAGCGTGGATCCCGCCATCCTCCTCCATCAACTGCGCCACGGCTGGGATCTGGACAGTCTGGAGGCGGTGTTACAGCACCAGAGCGGCCTGGCTGGTTTGAGCGGCATCTCGGAGGATATGCGCCAGGTGCGCCAAGCGGCGGCGGCTGGTCATGCCCAGGCCCAGCTTGCGTTGGACGTGTTTTTCACGGCGTTGATCAGGGCCGTGGGGAGTGCGGTGGCGGTGTTGCAAGGGGTGGATGTGGTGGCCCTCAGCGGCGGCATCGGAGAACATGACCAAGCGCTCCAACAGGACCTGTTGACCCATCTGCACTGGCTAGGGGTGGGACCGGCCAACCCGACCCCTAAGCCCAACGGTCCCTGTTGGCGGCTGAGTGGGGCCGGGCCGGTGGAGGTGTGGGTGGTGCGGGCTGATGAGGAAGGGGCCATTGCCCAGGAAGTGGCCAGGCTACTGGAGAACCACCCCCAAGACGCCCCATGACCCCCACCAAATCCCAGGAAGCCCCAGCGGACTGATGCTGTGGTGTTGCCAATGCCATGGGCACCCTTCAGACTGACAACAGCCTCTCCCGGTTCTCCATGGTTGCCACGGTGACAGACGCGGCGTTGCCGCAGCCCCATCCCCTCGGCCCAGGCGAGCTGAGGCAACTGGATGCCTACTGGCGGGCTGCCAACTATCTGGCGGTGGGCATGATTTATCTGCAAGACAACCCCTTGCTGCAGGAGCCCCTCCGACCCGAGCACATCAAGAACCGCCTCCTGGGCCATTGGGGCTCCAGTCCGGGCCAGTCCTTCATCTGGACCCATGCCAACCGGCTGATTCGTCGCCATGACCTGAATTGCCTGTATATGTCCGGCCCTGGCCATGGGGCGCCCGGGATGTTGGGTCCCTGTTACCTGGATGGTAGCTATAGCGAAGTGTTTCCCCATGCTTCACAGGATAGGGATGGGCTGCGGCAGTTTTTTAAGCAATTTTCCTTTCCTGGCCATATCGGCAGCCACTGCACACCGGAAACACCGGGGTCCATCCACGAGGGGGGCGAGCTGGGCTATGTGCTCTCCCATGCCTGTGGCAGTGTTTTTGACGATCCGGAGTTGATCACCATTGCCTGTGTGGGAGATGGGGAGGCGGAGACCGGCCCCCTGGCCACCTCCTGGCACATCAACAAGTTTCTCAACCCCATCCGTGATGGGGCCGTGTTGCCCATCCTTCATCTGAACGGCTATAAAATTGCTAACCCCACCATCCTCAGTCGCATTAGTAAAGAGGAACTCTGCAACCTGCTGCGGGGCTATGGCTGGGCCCCTCACCTGGTGGAGGGTTCCGATCCTGCGGCCATGCACCAGACCATGGCCCAGGCGATGGAAACAGCGGTGCTGGAGATCCGCGCCTTGCAGCAGCGGGCGCGGGAATCGGGGAAACCGTTCCGTCCCCACTGGCCCATGATTGTGCTGCGCTCCCCCAAGGGATGGACAGGTCCCAGGGAGATGGATGGCCAACGCCTGGAGGGCTTCTGGCGTTCCCATCAAGTACCCCTGGCCCAGGTGAAAACCAGCGGGACCCAACTGGAGATGCTGGAGCAGTGGCTGCGGAGTTATCGCCCCTGGGAACTGTTTGACGCCCAGGGGGTGCCGGTGGACTTGGTACGCAGCCATGCCCCATCGGGACCCCAGCGGATGGGGTCCAATCCCCGGGCAAACGGTGGTCTGTTGCGTCAGACGCTGCGGTTGCCGCCGCTGGAGCCCTTTGCGGTGGATGTGGAGCGCCCCGGCGCCATCCAAGCCGCAAACACAGCGCCCCTGGGCCAATGGATTGGCGCCATCATGAAACATAACCCCCAGAACTACCGTCTCTTCGGCCCTGATGAAACCGCCTCCAATCGCCTACAGGCAGTGTATACAGTCAGCAAAAAGTGCTGGATGGCTGATATTCTGCCGGAGGATGACCATGGCTCGGAGCTTTCCCCTGATGGTCGAGTGATTGAGATGCTTTCTGAACACACATTGGTGGGCATGATGGAGGGATATTTACTAACGGGTCGTTATGGCTTGTTCCACACCTATGAAGCCTTTGCCCATATTATTTCCTCCATGTTTAACCAACATGCAAAGTGGCTGGAGGTGTGTAAATTCCATGTGCCCTGGCGGGCCGCCATTGGCTCATGGAACTGCCTGATCTCTTCCACAGTGTGGCGTCAGGATCACAATGGCTTCACTCATCAGGATCCAGGCATGATTGATATTGCTGGCAATAAGAATGGGGAGGTGGTTAGGGTGTATCTTCCCCCCGATGCCAATTGCCTGTTGGCGGTGGCTGAGGTGGCCTTTGCGGAAACCGATGTGGCCAACATTATCGTATCTGACAAGCAAGAACACCTGCAGTATTTGACCATTGAGGAGGCCCGACGTCATGTGGGCACCACGAAAAATAAGAAAAGTGCAAAACAGTTTAGGAGTGTGTCCGCAGAGGAGAGCGGCTGTTGTCTTGTAATAAGTCTATGTAAAGAGTGTGAATAAGTCTGAAGAAATCTTGCAATGTTTCCAGGTTTTCTGG
>JAJDUS010000078.1 GCA_022826535.1 Prochlorococcaceae cyanobacterium jk18x1bzbins.87 | reverse complement strand
CCAGAAAACCTGGAAACATTGCAAGATTTCTTCAGACTTATTCACACTCTTTACATAGACTTATTACAAGACAACAGCCGCTCTCCTCTGCGGACACACTCCTAAACTGTTTTGGACTTTTCTTATTTTTCGTGGTGCCCTGTAGTAAATAGGGAAAATGTAGAATTCAATGATTTACGCCTGGACTATGTTTATAGGTCTCATAGGTCAGGAGAAATCAGATCCGAGGGACATCTTCATGTTGCTAACAATGGGATAGAGATGGCAACACCTTCTAGTGAAAATCCCTTTCTGGCCATATTTGTTTCTTCCCGCGGCGGAAATTCCATTGAGGATGCCACCCGTTTGGGAGACTTACGGAGACGCAAACAGGGGAGTCTTCTGGTTGATGCACTAAAAATTATGGAACCACGATTGCAAGCCCTAGAAGAAAACTCTGTAGCCGGCTATCCCATGATCTGGGGTGACATTGGCCTTTCCGAGTTGGTGCCCCTATCCATGATGGGAGAAGGGATGACCCGCATTGCCAGAATTCTTCTGGCCATATCCACCGCCGCCGGTGGCGTTGTCATGGTGGATGAGGTTGAAAATGGTATCCATTATTCCGTTTTGCAGAAGGTGTGGAGCGCCATCGCCGCTGCAGCAGAACGTGCCCAGGTCCAGATTTTTGCAACGACCCACAGCTTTGAGTGCATGGCGGCAGCCCATAAAGCGCTTGGTGACAAGTTGATGATCCACCGCATTGAGCAAGACAAGGAGGGGAAGAATCATTGCGTCACCTTGGAGGAGGAGGGGATCGCCGCTGCCGTTCGCCATGGATTTGAGGTTCGCTGATCCATGGAACCTCAACCACAGCCCATCACCAAAGAGGCATTGCTTCTTGTGGAAGGCAAAGATCCACGCAATTTCTTTGATGCACTGTCCGAGCATCTTTCATTATCCCAACAGCTAGAGATCATTAACTTTGGTGGTGTGGGAGAACTTCGCAGTTTTCTGATTGGACTTCGTGGGCAATCAGGTTTTCGGAATGTGAAGAGGATCGATATCATCCGGGATGCTGAGGGAAATGCGGCTGGAGCGTTCCAGAGCGTTCAGGCAAGCTTGCAGCATGTCCAGTTGACAGTCCCAGAGGAGCCAGAGCAGCTTTCATGCGATGGAGGACAGCCCGCTGTCGGGGTCCTGATCCTGCCAGGCCAAGGAGAGCCGGGTATGCTGGAAACCTTGCTGTGCAAGACATTCACTGATGCACCTGAATGCCCCTGCATTGATGCTTTCTTCAGATGCGTGCAAAAACAATGCCCAGGCGCGAACATAAAGAACACGGACAAAGCCCGTGCGCGAGCTTTTCTAGCGACAAAACCGGATTCATATCCTTCCGTCGGCATTGCCGCCAAGAAAGGATATTGGCCCCTGGACCACGAGGTATTGGAGCCAGTCCGCACGTTTCTCAAATCCGTGGCTGCCGCCGCAAATTGACCACGGGCAGTCCTGGGCATGGGGTGGCCCGGCTGGATATGATCTCCCGTCTTGAGACCGATACACTGTCGGAGGAGGCAGGTGTCCCATGGCATTGATCACGGAAGACCATCTGGAACAGATGGCTCTGGCGTGGTTCCAGGAGATGGGTTACACCGTTGTCCATGGCCGCAACCTTGCCCCTGACGGGAAGACGGGAGAGCGGGAGGATTCCCGCCAGGTGGTGCTCACGGGTCGTCTCCACAGAGCTTTAACACGCCTCAACCCCCAGCCGCCAGCGGCAACCATCGCGTCGGCAGTGCGGCAACTGGCACATCCAACTGTGTCAGGGCTGCTGCCCTCCAACCGCCAGCTTCACCGCTGGATGACTACGGGACTGCCCACCAGGTACATGGACGGGAAGCAGGAGGTGGGCACCCGCCTCAAGGTGGTGGACTTTGACCACCCTGCTACCAATGACTGGCTGGTGGTGAACCAGTTGGCCGTTCAGGGGAATCACCATAACCGCCGCCCTGACGTGGTGGTCTATATCAACGGCTTACCCATCGCGGTGATGGAATTGAAGAATCCCGCCGCTGAGCAGGCAGACATCTGGGCAGCGTTCAATCAACTCCAAACCTATAAAAACGACATCCCCCACCTGTTCACCGCCAACGTGCTGCTGGTGATCAGCGACGGCATCCAGGCCCGGGTGGGTTCCCTGAGTGCAGCGCGGGAACGGTTCCAGCAGTGGCGGCTGATCGAGACGGCCCACAACCTGGACCCACTGGGCAAACACCGGGAACTGGAAACCCTGATCCGGGGGCTGTTCCACCAGGGGCGACTGCTGGAGTTCATCCGTTCCTTCTGCCTCTTTGAGGAGGACGGGCAGGTGACCAAGAAAATCGCCGCCTACCACCAGTTCCATGCCGTGCGGGCAGCGGTGGAGCGGGTGGTGGTGGCGAGCAAACCTGAGGGCGACAGGAAGGGTGGTGTGGTCTGGCACACCCAGGGTGCGGGCAAGAGCATCGAGATGGCCTGTCTGGCGGGCAAGTTGCTCAGGGATCCGCGCCTGGAGAACCCCACCCTGGTGATGGTCACCGACCGCCAGGATCTGGATGGTCAGTTGTTCGGCGTTTTTGCCGGCGTGGGGGATCTGCTGCCGGAGAAACCACAACAGGCGGAATCCAGGGAGGCGCTACGGGAGCTGCTGGCCAACCGCCCCAGTGGCGGCATCATCTTCACCACCATTCAGAAATTCGCCCCCAACGCCCATGGGAACAAGGTTCCCCCACTGAGCAACCGCCATAACGTGGTGGTGATCTGTGATGAGGCCCACCGCACCCAATACGGGTTCAAGGGTCGCCTCAATACGAGAACAGGCGAGATCAAATACGGTCTGGCAAGGTCGTTACGGGATGCCCTGCCCAGAGCAACGTTCCTTGCCTTCACGGGAACGCCCATCTCCCAGGATGACCGGGACACCCGGGCGGTCTTTGGGGACTATGTCTCCATCTACGACATCCAGCAGGCAGTGGAAGACGGCGCCACGGTCCCCATCTACTACGAGTCCCGCCTCACGAAACTGGCCCTCAAGGAAGGGGCTTTGCCCTCGGTGGACGAGAAGGCGGATGAGCTTTTCCATGGAGGAGAGGAGGAGGACCTCCCCGCCGCCGAACGGGCCAAGAGCAGGTGGGCGGCACTTGCGGCCATCGTGGGTGCCGAACCTCGCCTGAAGCAGGTGGCAGCGGATCTGGTGACCCACTACGAGCGACGGTGCAAGACCCAGCCCGGCAAGGCAATGGTGGTGGCCATGGGTCGGGACATTTGCGCCCGCCTCTATGACGCCATCGTTGCCCTGCGCCCTGACTGGCATCACCCACACCCCATGAAGGGGGCCATCAAGGTGGTGATGACGGCAGCGGCATCCGCTGCAGCCCCCCTCCAGCCCCACCACACCAACCAGCAACAGAAGAAGGCTTTGGAGAAGCGATTCAAGGATCCTGCTGATCCCCTCAGGATGGTGGTGGTGCGGGATATGTGGTTAACGGGATTTGATGCCCCCTGCATGGCCACCCTGTATGTGGACAAACCCATGCAAGGGGCCAACCTTGCCCAGGCCATCGCCCGGGTCAACAGGGTTTTCAAGGACAAGCCAGGGGGGCTGGTGGTGGATTACATCGGCATTGCCCCGCAATTGAAGGCGGCACTGGCCACCTATACGGCAGCCCAGGGCAACGGCAAACCCACCCTTGATGTCGGCGAGACGGTCCGGATCCTCAAGGAGCAACTCCAGATCGCCAGGGACATCCTCCATCCCGTTGACTGGCGCGGCTTCAGGGAGAGGGGCAAGGCGCTGGAGCTGATCCCCCACTGTCTGGATCACATCCTGGGGATCCCTGACGGCCGGCAGAGGTTCTGTGACACGGTGCTGAAACTCACCAGGGCATTTGCCCTCTGTGGCGCCACGGATGAAGCAACGGCGCTGGCCGAGGAGGCGGCATTTCTCCAGGCGGTCAGGGCGCTGCTGATCAAGAGGGATGGGGAACCAGGGAGCCCAGGCAAAGAGCCTGACTTTGCCCTCCGTCAACTGTTGTCCGAGGCCCTGGTGGCGGAGGGGGTCACGGATATTTTCAAGGTTGCCGGCCTGAAAACTCCCGATATCAGCATCCTGTCTGACCAGTTCCTGGCGGAGGTGCGCAAGATTCCCCAGAAACACCTGGCGGTGGAGCTGCTGCAACGGCTCATCAAGGACGAACTGAAGACCAGGTTCAAGACCAACCTGGTGAAGCAGAGACGTTTCAGTGAAATGCTGAGGGCATCACTGAACAAATACGCCAACCGTGCTGTGGAGGCGGCCCAGGTGATTGAGGAGCTCATTGCCATGGCGAGGATGTTCCATGAGGAACAGGAACGGGGCCATGCCCTGGGTCTTGCCTCTGACGAGCAATCCTTCTATGACGCCTTGGCAGACAACCCGTCAGCACAGCAACTCATGAAAGACGAGGTGTTGGTAACCATGGCCAGGGAGTTGGCAGAGATGCTCAGACGGGACGCCACCATTGACTGGCAGTTCAAGGAGAACATGAGGGCAAAACTCCGGGTGAAGATCAAGACGCTTCTAAAACGCTACAACTACCCTCCCGATGCGGAGACGAAGGCCATTACCACAGTGCTTCAGCAGGCAGAAGTGCTCCCCCCTGATGGCTCCCCATGGGGGATCTGATCAAGGCCACAAACCTGTTGGTGCCAGGAAGCTCAGCAAAGCAGCGGCCCAGCTCCTGCTCCAGGCCATAGCGGCAGAAGTGCTTGAGGTCCTTGTCGGGGGAGAAGTTGCCCGCCTCCGCCCCTTGCTCCCCAAGAAACGGGGTGTAAAGCGGGTCGATGACAGAAAGGTATTGCGCGGCATCATCCATGGGACCCGGAGCGGTCTGCCCTGGGCGGATGCCCCGGCGGCCGATGGCTCCCACAAAACCCTCTACAGCCATTGCCCCCGCTGGTCAGACAAGGGTGTTTCTGATCTGGTCCTTTCTGAGTGACCAGCATCCGATGCCCCAGAGCCAGAAGTCCTGATAAGCCACTGACATCAAAGCCCATCCCACGGCGTCCAACCTCAACAAGGGGGGCATGACCAGCACGCTCCATGGGGTCTGTGACAGCAAAGGTGGTCCCCCGGCCCACCTGCGTGAGGGGCAATGCAGTGACTTCACTGGTGATGATGGGGTGCTCAAGGACCTGCCACCTGCTGGTGCGGTGATTGGGGGTCAAGGGTATGAGAGGGACAGAACCCGCAAGATGCTGGCCCGGCAGGGCATCCCGCCTTGCATCCCGCCCCGTCGCTGCCGCAAGCAGCCAGTCCATGACCACAAGAGGCTGGATCCCAGGTGTCGCAAAATCGAGATGCTCTTTTCCCGACTGAAGAACTGGCGGCGTCTTGCAACCCGCTACGACGTCTGCGCCCACGTCTTCCGCTCCACCCTCCTGACCCTGGGCAAAGTCATCAAGGCAGCAGAACAGCGCCACGATAGAGCCTTCATGAGGGGCCTTCCGCTTGTGTGAACGACACGGGTACTGAATCGGGTGATGCCCGATTTAGCAAGATAGATCCCCCTCTCCCGGATGGGCCCATGGGGACACTGCCCTGTCCCAGCCTGAGGAGCCTGCTGGAGCACAACCGCACTCTCCACCAGAGGCTTCCTCCCGTCGAGGAGCTCACGCCGCAGCGGTTAATCTCTTCCCTGATGGCCCCTGATGCAGAACTGGGGTTCTTGAAGGAGGTGGAGCCATAACATGGCTAAAGAAGCGAGAGCGCAGGGCTGCTTGCCTGTGGGGAGGGCGGAGCTTCTCCCGGTCAACCCGGACCATGCCCCTTGACCGCTCCGCTTGATCAGACAACAATTCCATCCCTCGGAGAGTGGTGATCCGGAATTTCCACCAGGTTCAAGAGACGACGGGTCCCAGCCACAAGGGGGCAACCCACTGCGCCGAGCCTCATGCCACCAGGTGTGGCAAAGCGGTGACCAACTGGGGAAACAAAATGATGAGCACGAGAACCAGCAGTTGGAGAAGAATAAAAGGAATAGCGCCACGGTAGATATCGCCTGTTGTCACTTGCGGTGGAGCAACGCTGCGGAGATAAAATAATGCGAAACCAAAGGGTGGCGTGAGGAAAGACGATTGTAGATTTGCTCCAACAATCACACCATACCAAATCAAGGCTTCTGAACCAAAGAGGGTCTGGGCAACAGGTGCGAAAAGTGGGACAACAATAAAGGCAATCTCAAAAAAGTCTATGAAAAATCCCAGGACAAAAATTGTGATCATGTTTAGAATCAGAAAGCCCATGGCATCACCAGGGAGACGGAGGAGTAAGTCGGCAATCAACTGGTCCCCATGAAAGCCACGGAACACCAGGCTGAAGGCCGTAGAGCCTAGCAGAATAAACATCACCATGACCGTTGTGGACAACGTGCTGTCACTCACATCCCTTATGGTGCGCAGGGTCAACCGGCCGTTCTGCGCTGCCATGGCCATGGTCCCCACGGCCCCCATTGCTCCTGCTTCCGTGGGTGTGGAAATCCCAAAAAAGATGCTCCCCAATACCAAGAGAATCAACACCAATGGTGGCAAAATCAACGGCATGGCCTGCCATAGATCCTCTCCCAGAGAATGGCCATTTTCAAGGGAGGATAATGGTGGAGCCAGATTGGGTTTGAGTTGAGCTATGATTAGCACATAGAGCGCGAAAATCACTGCCATTAACAATCCAGGGATTACGGAACCGATAAATAAATCTCCCACGGAAATCCCCAATTGATCCGCAAGAACCACCAACACAATACTGGGAGGAATAATTTGCCCCAATGTGCCTGATGCACTAATCACTCCCGTGGCCAGGGACTTGTCATAATTATGGCGGAGCATGGTGGGCAGGGAGATGAGTCCCATGGTGATCACCGTGGCCGCAACAACCCCTGTGGTGGCCGCCAGTAATGCCACCACCACCACCACAGCCAGCGCCAATCCGCCCCGCACCCGTCCCAAGACCCGGGCCATGGCCTCCAGCAACTGCTCCGCCAGGCCAGTGCGCTCCAACATGGCGCCCATGAATACAAAGGCTGGAATGGCCAGAAGTGTGAAGTTGCCCATGATGCCGAAGACACGCTGGGGCAATGCCGTGAGGAAGGATCCATGAAAGGCACCAGTAGCAATGCCAATTCCTGCAAACAACACCGCCACACCACCCAGGGTAAAGGCAACCGGATAGCCCAACAGCAGACATGCCAACGCCACCACAAACATGCCAGGCCCCATCCAGGGTGTTGCTGCTTCCATCACGGCCTCCTCTTTTTCCTGGAACCACAAATGGTATCCAGATTATGAATAAGATCTGCGATTCCCTGAAGAATGAGTAACATAAAACTCAACGGCAATAGGGTTTTCAATGGATAACGCGGCAGGCCCCCTGGATCGGGAGATTGCTCCAGAATGTGCCAAGAAAAATGAACTGCACCCCAGGAGGATACAATCATCAGCAGGCAGAAAGGAAATAATAACAGGACAATACCTATCATATTGGCCAAGGCTTGCTGTCGTGCCCCCCATCGGCTCTGCAAGACATCAACGCGAACATGGCCATTACGCTGCATGGTCCAAGCAGCGCCCAGGAGAAACGTGAGGGAAAACAGATACCATTGAATCTCGATCAGGCTGTTGGAACTGAGGTTATGTCCCAGAAGGGGTCCAAGGTGGCGACCAATGACATTCCATGCACCCACCATGAGCATGAGTAGCACCAGCCAACTGGACAGCCGACCAATGCAGAAATTGACCTGATCAATGGCGTTTGCCCAGCGCTTCAGCCGTGGCCACCAGGGGGGAAATCGCCAGGGCAATCTTGCCATGGTGGATGGGATGGCTTTTAGCATCCTACGAAATCCCATGATCCATAAATTAAACAATACTCCTAGTAAAAAGCAAGTTGATTAATGCGATTCCAGTGGGATATGTCTTCACGGAAGCGGGACCAAGATTCATGGATTTGACGAAAGTCCTGATTTTTTGTCCCATGGTCTTCATGGATCTCAACGCTGGCTTGCTTGGCCGCCTCAAGAATATTCTTACTGTAGGGAACCAGTTTGGTGCCGCCAGCCACCAGCCGCTTTAGGGCATCACCATTACGTTGATCATAGCGAGCCAGCATTTTTAGATTCACTTCGCTGGTTGCCGCACGAAACATCTGCTGGTAGGTAATCGGCAATGCCTCCCAAGCACTTCGATTCACAAGGGCATGAAGCGTAGGCCCTGGATCCCACCAGCCTGGATGATAATAGTATTTGGCAGCCTTCCATAGGCCCAGTTTTTCATCATCATAGGGACCAACCCATTCTGCAGCGTCAATGGCGCCCCGCTCCAGGGCTAGAAAGATCTCGCTTCCTGGCAAGACTTGCACATTGACCCCCAGGGATGCCATCACCTCACCACCAAGGCTGGGAATCCGCATTTTCAAGCCTTTCAGGTCCGCAACGGTCTCGACCTGTTGTTTAAACCAGCCCCCCATTTGTCCACCGGAATTCCCCGCGGGAAACCCCAGCACACCAAAGTCTCCAAGCAGGCGATCCATGGCTTCATTGCCACCGCCTTCGTAGAGCCAGGCATTTTGTTGTTGGGCACTGAGACCGAATGGCATTGTTGTGCCAAAGGCAAGGGCGGAATTCTTACCGATATAGTAATAAGTGGCGGTATGGCCACACTCCACCGAGCCGTTCTGGACAGCATCCAGAACCTGGAGACCAGGAACCAGTTCACCAGCAGCATAGGGGGTGATTTCAAAATGGCCGCCACTCATCTTCCCGACCTGTGTAGCAATGGCCACCACCCCACCATAGAGGGTGTCCAGGGATTCCGGCCAACTGGTGGCCATGCGCCAGTGAATCCTGGGCTGCTCGCCACCCGTCATGGCTGGTGACACCTGGTTTTGCGTTTCCCGGCGTCCACTGCAAGCCGCCAGGGCAGCGCTGCCCAAACCGAAGGCAGCCGTTGTAAGGGCTTGGCGTCGCTTCATGGGAAGAACAGTGACCATCGTCATGCTACCACCCTATGGGGCCATTGGACAGGAAGGGGCCTTCTGTGGAGTTGCACCGGGTTCTCCACCATGCCCCCATCCCCTCGGAACAGGTGGGAGAAGTGCAGCTTCAGGAAATGATCCGCCGATGAGGTAGAGGAAATCTGCTGCTGCTCACCCGCTAGGGAGGCTTGCCAAGGATCAGCTTGGGCCTGCTCGGCATGGGGCACCAAGGACCACAGGAAGCTGTAGTTCCTGGTGGTGGTGGAGAGAGCCAGTGCCACAGCAGGGGTGAAGGAGAGGCGGTTGTTGCAGGCGGAGAGCTCTGCTTCAAACTGCTGCCCGCTAGTGTGGTTAACCCCGGTTCCAAATCAGGGGCCATCAGGAAAGGGGCTAACCGCTGCAGCGTGAGCCCCTCCATGGGGGGAAAGCCTCTGGTGAAGAGTCTGTTGTGCTCCAGCAGGCTCCTCAGGCCCGGACAAGGCAGTATCCCCAGGCACCCATCGGGGAGAGGGGGTCTTCCCCAATCGGGCACCACCCGATTCAGTATCCGTGCCCGGAAAACTGGCCCGGGACTTTGGTCTGGACTCAGCAGCAGCCAACCACCAGTCTTGCGGGAGGATTCTACGGCCATCGGTGTTGGGGTGGCCTCACCTTGGGGCAGGGGATTCAAAACACATGGCTCAGGAACGTGGTGACAAAGGCAAACCGTGGAAAGGGAGGGAGAGCGCCAGCCCCGCCGCCACCCATGCAAACGGTGGATGGCTGGTCCCCATGGGGTCCATGGCAGCCGCCAGACCCATGAAGATCACCATGATCCAGAGTAAAATCTGCCTATAGATGTTCCCCAAGGTGAGGGTACAGCGCACCCGATAGCGATAGGGGGAAGGGTTCCATCAACCGTCGCTGCTTCTGCTCCTGTGTCATGGCGGCAGCGGCGGATGCGGCGACACCCTGTTGGGGAACTGTTCATCAAGGTGTTAGGGAACCTCTGAACAAGTCCCCTTGAGACCCTGAGAGCTTTTGGGAAGCCCAGCAGAGACAGGGGAAGCAGGAGCCTGATGGCGGACGACTCTGGCTTGTTCAGAGGTTCCTTAGGGTCAGGACTCATAACAGAAGAGGACAGTGGCGGCCAGGAGGATGGCAGAACGGAAGGCGTGGGCGCAGCGGTCGTAGCGGGTTGCAATGCGCCGCCAGTCTTTCTGTCGGGAAAAAAGATTCTCGATGCCCCTCACGCAGGTGGAGTCGCAGGGGACGATCTTTACTGTCACAGACCACATGGAGCTTGCTGGTTATGCCCCCCTTGGCGCCACAGCCAGGCGGGGCCCCCCTTTGTTGAGGCTGGACGCCGTGGGATGGGCTTTGATGTCAGTGGCGTCAATCATCAGCACCTCTGGCTCTGCGGAGTCGGATGCTGACAACTCAGAAAAGATCAGACCAAAAATACCCTTGTCTCACCAGCGGCGAAAACGGTTGTCGAGGGTTTTGTGGGGGCCATCGGCGGCCGGGGCATCCACCCAGCGCAGCCCCTTCTGAATGACAGGGATGCTGCCGCTCAACACCTTCCTGTCCTCCACCCGCTTCACACCACGTCCCTTGGAAAACAAAGGGCGGATGCCATCAACCTGCTCCGCGCTGAGCCCCAACAACTGGGCCATTACCCATCTCCTCCTGGTGCTCTCTTGGGGCTCCCTCTCTGCTGAGAGGGTCATTCCTCATATGATGAGTCCTGACCCTAAGACCTGTCAGGCCCCCTCACCCCCGTGCCCATCTCTCCCTTGTTGTCGGGATACCCCTCCTGAAGGTGCTGCGCCTGAAGTTGTGCTTTCGGTGTTCGCCGGAGATGATTTCGTCGCCGATTCCTTCGACCCTGTTCTGGATCCCTTAGCTTCTTGCCCTATGCTTAGTGACTGCCTGCCGTCGGCCATGTCCACTAGTCAATTCACGGAGCGTCAAAAGGCGCAGATGGTGGAGGCGTATCGCGCTGGCAGCAGCAGCGTTGCGGTGGGCAAACGCTTTGGCTGTAGCGACAGGACGGTGATGCGCCTCGTTCAGTCTCGCCTGGGCGCCGCAGAACTGGAAGCCCTCAAGGAACAAAACCGCAAGCGGTCAGCCCCAGCCCGCCCTGCCCCGGCAACACCTGGTGGTCGATCCGCTGTGGTGAGGAAGGGCTCTCCTACATCCGCCCCCCAGGCCGCAGGTGGCGCCACAGGCCAATTCACGGAGCATCAAAAGGCGCAGATGGTGGAGGCGTATCGCGCTGGCAGCAGCAGCGTTGCGGTGGGCAAACGCTTTGGCTGTAGCGACAGGACGGTGATGCGCCTCGTCCGGTCTCGCCTGGGCGCCGCAGAACTGGAAGCCCTCAAGGAACAGAACCGCAAGCGGTCAGCCCCGGCAACACCCGGTGGTCCATCCGCTGTGGTGAGGAAGGGCCCTCCTGCATCCACGCCCCAGGCCGCAGGTGGCGCCACAGGCCAATTCACGGAGCATCAAAAGGCGCAGATGGTGGAGGCGTATCGCGGTGGCAGCAGCAGCGTTGCGGTGGGCAAACGCTTTGGCTGTAGCGACAGGACGGTGATGCGCCTCGTCCGGTCTCGCCTGGGCGCCGCAGAACTGGAGACCCTCAAGGAACAGAACCGCAAGCGGTCAGCCCCAGCCCGCCCCGCCCCGGCAACGCCGGAGCTGGACCCTGAGAACAATCAGTCCCTGGCTGTCGATGAACCCATTGACGACAGCGTCACCGGCCCCAACATCCTCCCCTGGGAAGATGCCGATGACTTTGCCGAGAACGGAGGTAGGGATGATGATGGGGTCATTGAGGATGACGACACCACCCTGCCCACCAGCAGCCACCCAGGCACCAGCAAAGCCGCCAAGCAAAGCACAGGGGTGACCCGGGCCATCAGCCTTGATGTGAATCAACTGCCTTCTCCCCTCTATCTCGTGGTGGAACGCAGCGTGGAGCTACAACCCCAGACCCTGGGCAGCCTCCACCACCTGGGCCCCTTGGACGCTGACGAACAACAGCGCCAAGGGCTGATCCTGTTCAGCAATGTTCGCCAGGCACGGCGCCAGTGCCGTAGAAACCAGCGAGTTGTGAAGGTGGCCGATCCCAAACTGTTGGGCAAGACAGCACCTCACCTCTTGGCGCAAGGGATCAGTCGTCTGGTGATTGAAAGCAATCTCTATGCCCTGACCAGCAGTGTTGCCGCGGCTCAGCCCTGAATTTTCACTCCTGCTCTTCCTCCATCGAGGACGACCGCGGCCACATCAGGGCGCCGGCACTGCTGCCGGCCACCACACCGGCAATCAATCCCGCCCCAATGATCACGCCACTGGGCAAGGGAATCGTTTTGTGACCAAAACCCAAGTCAAGGCTGAGGCGTTCCGGCGAGCGTTCCAGGTTCTGGGCCCCCAGACTGAGGCTGAGGAGCATCAGCAGGCCAACACCCCAGCCGGTGCTCAGCAGTAGAAGACGATGGACCATGGCAACCACTATGGCCCAGTTTCCTGCTCCTCACCACGGCGGTTCTGTAACAGCAGGGCGTAGAGCCGCTGTCGGCTGTGGCCAGTACGCTGGGCCAAGGCACGGGCAGCCTGGCTGGGGCTGAGGCCATCCTTGTGGAGCAGGTGTTGCAATTGGGCGGTCATGGCCGCAGCATCCCAGGGCAATATCGCCGGCTCCGGACAGCCGCCCACCACAACGCAACATTCACCCCGGGGAGACTGGCCACGAAAATGCTCCAGGGCCATGGCCGTGGTGGGGCCAATGAACTCTTCATGGCGTTTGGTCAATTCCCGTGCCACCTGGAGGGGGCGATCCCCCCAAAGCTCCAACAGGTCCTCCAGTAGGGCCAACAGCCGATGGGGGGCCTCATAGAGCACCACAGTGCGGGACTCCCCCACCATGTGCTGGAGTCGCTGTCGGCGGGCGCTCTGCTTGGCTGGCAGAAAGCCTTCAAACACAAACCGCCCACAGGGCAAGCCACTGCCCACCAGGGCCGTGACAAAGGCGGTGGGACCAGGAATACAAATCACCCCATGCCCCGCTTGGCGCACGGCGGCCACCAACTCTTCGCCAGGGTCGCTGATGCCCGGCAGGCCGGCGTCACTGATCAGCGCCAGGCTGTGACCTGCCGCCAATGTCCCCAGCAGCTGGGGCTGCCGCTGGTGGCGATTATGGTGATGAAAGCTGACCAGCCGGCCATGGCCAGAGAGACCTTGCAGAAGCTGGGCGCTATGGCGCGTGTCCTCGCAAGCAATCACATCCGCCTGCTCCAACACCCTGCGGGCCCGGGGGCTGAGATCTTCCCGGTTCCCGATGGGTGTACCCACCACATAAAGCACCCCGCCATGGGGGTCTTCCCTGGGCTGTTCCACAATGGCGCCTGTCGGTATTGCCATCATGGCCAGTCCTGTTGTCTTACCCCATGGCGTGGAGGGGGACCACCTCATGGCCGTGCTGCGGCGCAGTGGTTGGGAAGCCGCAGATCTCCTGCGGGCCTATGCCCGTGGTCAGCAGCCCCCCTATGGCTATCCCCCTCAGCTGACGGTGGAGGAGGGGCGGGATGGACCGGTGAGTGCCGCTGACCGGGCAGTCCACCACCACATGTTCCAAGCCTTGACCCGGAGTTGGCCCCATGTCCCTTGGGGCCTGTTGAGTGAAGAGACCACCCACCAGGATGAGCGGGGGCACCCTCTGGATCAGGAGTGGGTCTGGCTCCTGGATCCGCTGGATGGCACCAAGGATTTTCTGGAGGGGACCGGGCACTACGCCATCCATTTGGCCCTGCTGCACAGGGGCTGCCCCCAACTGGGGATGGTGATGGTGCCGGAGCGGGAGGAGCTCTGGTTTGGCCTGGAGGGCCACTGCTGGCGGGAAGATCGTCAAGATCGGAGGCGTCCTGCCCAACTGAGTGGGCGCCGCCGCTGTGAAGACTTGATTCTGGTGGCCAGCCGCAACCATCGCGATGAACGCTTGGAGGCCCTGATTCCGCGCCTGGGTCTGGCCGGCAGTCGGTCTGTGGGCAGTGTGGGTTGCAAAGTGGCCGCCATCCTGCGGGGTGAGGCGGATGTGTATCTTTCCCTCTCGGGTGACTCCGCTCCCAAGCACTGGGACATGGCGGCGCCAGAGGCGGTGCTCCGGGCCGCTGGGGGCTGCTTCCGCCATGGGGATGGCCGCCGCCTTGCCTACAGCAGCAGCGATCCACGCCAGAGAGGCTGCTTGATCGCCAGCCACGGCCCCTGTCAAGGGGAGCTGGAGGCCCGTGCTCGGGCGGCCATGGCCGCCATTGATCCAGGGTTTGAACTTTAGGGGACCGCTCTTGATCCCAATCCGGATCAGGGCAGGAGAGATCAGGGAATCCCTCATCCCCGCTTGTGCAGGAATCCACCACTCTTTGCCCCAGGAAACGTTAACAACGGGCTGCCATGGGATTAATAGTTGTTGAGCCTCTTGCTTACGCCCCCATGTACTGCTTGACGGCCAGCAACTGCGTACTGCTGTCCCCTCTGTCGCCCCCGGCCCGTGCTTGTTGTGGTGGAGCAGAAAGCAGCATGAAATCCAACTCTGAGGCGGCAGGTTGAATCATGATGAAAGCAAGCAAGGCCAGAGAGGCGCACTGCAAGCGGAGACTGGGCCTCAAGAGAGGAATGGCGTTCCGGGTTGATCCAGCCGGGTGACATGACCACGATACACGATAAAAGTGCTACAACTCAGGACCGTAGGACGCCCCCCTTGCGTCTGCAGAGGATGAGCGCTCCCATTCCCTCTGGTTCCCCACGGTGCCGTCTAAGGCAATCCGGTTTCCCGCCTGGGCTCGGGTCTTCTCCTCCTGCCAGAGGGGGGCCAACACCTGGCAGCCGGCTTGCTTCTTCCTCTGACAGTTTCCACCGTTCTGGTGTGGGCAGTGGCGACCGCCGTCTGTGGCAGGGCCTTGGCGCCCGGTCTGCTTTCCCTGCCTTTGCTGGCACTTCGGAACCGTGGCCCAGGCGCAGGTGGAGTGCAGCAGCCCCAATCGGGACGGCTCCTACACCGTTCCCTAAGTGTGGGAGCTCATCCCTGCGGGCGTCAGCCCTGGCAGTAGATTCCGGCTGCTGTTTGTCACCTTGGCGCGGCGCCGGCCAGACTCCAGCGACATTGCTATCTAACCCGAGTTCTGTATAAGGGGATTGGAGGGAAGATCCTCTTGCCTTGGTTGAGTGCTGTGGCAAGCCTGATGGGAAGAGGGAAGGGGGGGGGAGAGGCGACCCTGTTGCGACCTGCTTTCAGGCTGTCCAGCTCTTGGGTGGGGGTGAGGGGGAGGTTCCCAAATCAGGCATGACCTGATTCAGTATCCATCTGTACCACACAAACGGAAGGCCCCGTCATGACGGATTCTACCATTGCCTTGTTCTGCTGTCTCGATGATTGTGCCAGGCTGGTTGAGGAC
>JAJDUS010000011.1 GCA_022826535.1 Prochlorococcaceae cyanobacterium jk18x1bzbins.87 | reverse complement strand
CTGTGCTGTAGTTGCTGGTGGTGAAGGTGAGGGTTCCAGGATTCACCGTAGCTGCCGCTGTATCGCCGGAGGTGGCTGTCACCGTCACGCCATGGGTGGGCTCGGTCTTCAGCGCCACCGTGTAGGTGTCTGTGGTGGTGCCGTCCTCGCTCACGGTGGTGTCGTCGTCCGTCTCGGTGATAGCCAGGCCAGTCGGGGGTGCATCTGAAATACTGAAATCCCCCAGGCTGTCGGTCTCGCTCACGCCCCCTGCGCCGGTCAGGCCGGTGTTGGTGATGCTGCCAAGACCGATCACCACCGTCTCCGCCGTGCTTTCCACAACACTGTCCGCTGTAGCGCTCAGGGTGATGGTGGCCCTGGTGGCCGTGGCGCCGGATTCCGGGCCGGTGAACACCACGGTGGCGTTGCCGCTGTCCAGATTGTTGTATTGCACTCCGGTGGCGGATGTGCTGGTCATGGTGTAGTCCGTGCCTCTTGTCGCCGTGCCGGCAAAGGTGAGTGGGACAGTCAGGGTTTCGCCGTTCACCAGGCCGCGGCCCAGGGTGATGGTGAGCTCCTTCGTCTCTCCCTCCTCCATGTTCCCCGCCGCGGCGGCCAGCGTCACCGTGGTGGGATCGTCGTCGGTCACCGTCACACTCACACTGCCGGTGCTGGCGATGGTGTAGTTGGGGTCTGTGGAACTGGCCGCGTGGCTGATGGTCACCTCCCGACCACCACCGGGATTGTCCACGTTGTCATCCACCCCGGTGACCGTCACCAGTTGGGGCGTGTTCCAGTTGCTGGTGGTGAAGGTCAGTGCAGAACTCACCGTCGCTGCTGCCGTATTGTCGGAGGCGGGGGTGACGGTGACGTCATGGGTGGGCTGGGTGGCCAACGCCACCGTGTAGGTATCGGTGCGGCCTGCGCCTGATGCTTCGCTCACTGAGGTGGAGCTACCGGATTCGACGATGGTGACAGCCGCCGTATCGTCGTCGTTCACCGTCACCGTCGCTGCTGCGGCGCTACCCACCGTGTAGCCTTGACCGCTATTCACCGTTACCGTCACGCTACCGTTGGCCTCGTCTCTCTCGTCGTTGTCCGTAGCGACGGTGTAGGTGGCCGAGGCCTGGCTGGCCGGGATCCTCACTGTCTTCGCGCCACGGTTACTGCTGGTGACAAAGTCGCCGCTCTGGGCGACTGCCACGGTCACGTCCAGGTTAGCGGCGGGGGCCGGGTTGGCGTTCACCGTGAAGCTGGCCCCTGTGCCCTCCGTCACTGCCGAGCCGCCGGATATGGTGATGACAGGAGGAATGTCGTCGTCGGTGATGGTCACCGTCGCTGTGCCCGCCGTCGTGGTGCCGCCCGTGCCGGTTCCCGATACCCGGTCCAGGTTACTCGTCACCGCCCGGTTGCCGCTGCCGAAGCCCACGGTGAGCGTTTCCGACGCTCCCTCGTCCGTGTTGTCCTGCACCGCCGTCACCCGTAGCGTCGCCACCTGCACCGTGTTGGTGCCGTGGCCCGTGAACACCGCCGCCGGCTGCGCCGCGCTGTGGGGGCTGTTGGTGTTCAGCGTCACGCCCCTGTTGAGGCTTGATCCCGGCGCCCGCACGATGGTGTAGTCGCCTGGCGCGATGCCTGTACCCGCGATCGCCAGCGGCACGGTCACCGTCTCCCCAGCCACCAGGTTACGGCTCAGCGTTACCGTGACGTCCGCTGAATCGCTGCCGTCCTCGGCCACCGTACCGCCGCCGGCCAGCGTCACCGTGGTGGGGTCGTCATCGGTTACCGTCGCCTCCACACTGCCGGCGCTGGCGATGGTGTAGTTGGAGTCTGTGGAGCTGGCGGCATGGGTGATGCTCACATCGCGACCGCCACCGGGATTGTCCACGTTGTCGTCCACACCGGTGACTGTCACCGTCTGGGCCGTGCTGTAGTTGCTGGTGGTAAAGGTGAGGGTAGCGGTGCCGCCCGCTGTGCCTCCAGGCGCCGCTACCTGCACACCCGCGCTGGCGGTGGCCGTCACCGTCACGTCATGGGTGGGCTCGGTGTTCAGCGCCACCGTGTAGGTGTCTGTGGTGGTGGCGCCGTCCTCGCTCACGGTGGTGTCGTTGGCCGTCTCGGTAATGGCCAGGCCAGCGCCATCGTCGTCGGTAATGGTCACCGTCGCTGTGCCCTCAGGGGTGGTGGCGCCCGGGCCGATGCCCGACGGGTCCACTTGGTCCAGGTTGCTTATCACCGCACGGTTGTTGCTGGTGTCGAAGCCCACGGTGAGCACTTCCGACGCCCCCTCGTCCGTGGCGTCCTGCACCGCCGTCACCCGTAGCGTCGCCACCTGCACCGTGTTGGTGCCGTGGCCTGTGAACACCACCGCCGGCTGCGCTGCGCTGTGGGGGCTATTGGTGTTCAGCGTTACGCCACTGTTGAGGCTTGATCCCGGCGCCCGTACGATGGTGTAATCACTCCCTGCAATGCCGGTGCCCGTGATCGCCAGCGGCACGGTTACCGTCTCCCCGGCCACCAGGTTACGGCTCAGCGTCACCGTGACGTCCGCTGAATTGCTGCCGTCCTCGGCCACCGTGCCGCCGCCCGCCAGCGTCACCGTGGTGGGGTCGTCATCCACGATCGTGAACGAGGCGGTCGTGCCCGCACTGTAGCCGCTCGGCAGGTTCTGCAAACCGACGGTTATCACCTCGTTCGGCTCGTCGACGTTGTCGTTGAAACTGATGCTGACATGCGCGGAAGGAGGTGGACCTCCTCCCATGACAAAAACGAGCTGCGGACTGAGTGAATAGTCCGAAGGCGTGATGCCTTCGCCCGAGAAGGTCAGCAGCGAGGTGCCGCCCGTCACCACCAGGGTACCGGAGCCGCCGGTGGCGGTGATTTTGAGGCTGCTCCCGAGGATTTCGCTGTTCCTGGAGCTCCTCCCCCACGAAAGATCCAACACCTGCGGCACTACGGCGGTCACCGTCACCGCCACCGGCGGAATCGTTGTCGATCTGGGGTACTCCGTCGTGCCGGCGCTCACGGCGTGGCTGATGGAGGTGGAGCCCGCGCCCTTGCCGGTCACCGTGAGCGTCTTCGGCGTGTTCCAGTTGGAAGTGTCGAAGGCGAGCGTGCCGGGTAAGACCGTCGCGGTTGCCGTCGCGCCCGACGTGGCGCTGATCACGACGTTGCCGCTGGGCTGGCTCTTCAACACCACCGTGTAGGTGGTGGTCTCGTTGTTCTCCGCTACGGACAGGCTGGACTCCGATACCACTACCCCATGGCCAGCGTCTGTGGTGCTGATTGCCACTGGATCAATGGCGATGCCGTGGTACGGGGCCGTGCTGCCCGTGGCAGTGGCGCTGTGGGTCAGGTTGAAAGACTCGTTTGCCCCGTCAGGGTCGTTCAGCGCCCGCACTGTCACCGTCTGAGCCGTTGCCCAGTCGCCGTTGCCCTGTCCTGAGCCGGAGCCGTCCCCGCCCGCTGTGAAGGTCAGGGTGGACTGGTCACCGCTGGTGCCGGAATCGGTGTCCACTGCAACGGCGGTGGCGTCGCCGTTGGCTACCGTAACGGTCACATCCGCTGTGGGGTTGGTATCCAGCACCACCGTGTAGGTCTTCTCCATGGCACTCGATGCGCCGAGTTCGGTCAGGGCCAGGGATGTTGGGGAGATCGTTACGCCATCGGAGGAGGAGGTGGCGCAGTTGGCATGCGTGGAGTCCCAGATCAATAAAGTAAGCTCCCAGTAATTAGCATCCCATATTGTGAGACTGTCCGTGGCCGATATCAAATTTTCAGCAACGTTAATTCGTACAGTGAAAGTAGCATCGTCCGATGGGGTTTGAGGAACTAGACTTGAAATCGGGATACTCTGTCCGAGACTCGTGCCGTCTGAGTCCACGAAATAGATTTGGCTAGCATTAAAAGAAGTGTTGGTAAACCCGAGATTGTTAGATGTAGCAATCTTCTCACCATCAGATACTACAGGTAGAGTAACCTCATTTGTCTGACCTTCGCAGACACCTGGATCAGATTGTGCGCTGGCATCCGGGATACGAGATAACTCCGCCAGCAGCAACAGGGCAAACAGAGACGGCGGTGCTGTCAGGCCCATCCAGGAGGGAAGCCGCCCCCACAAGCCTTTTGGGGGGATTGGGTTCCGATGGGTCATGGTGGGTCTGCTCATGATCCCCCCTTACCCATGGGGAGCCCCATTGCCCCTGATCGTTCAGGGGAACCGTTGGCGGCTACTACCTGTCGTGACCCCTGTGATGCCCTGCGCCTGCCCTTTCCCTCCGCCCCGATGCAGGCGGCAGAAGACCTGAAACTGTTGACGATGGAGGCGGAAGGCTCAGGCGGAGAGGTCGGAACGCAGAGCCAGCCCCCGCCCTGGGCTATACACACACTCATGGCCCGGCCACCCGGCCACCCGGCCACCCGGCCACCCGGCCACCCGGCCACCCGGCCACCCGGCCACCCGGCCACCCTAACATGATTTGACGCAAATTTCCCGTAGGATGCTCTTTTTGATATATCTCTAAATCATTGTCCCCAACTGCCACCTCACACCTGAACCCCATAGACGGCTGGCGTTCGCACGGGTGACGCCGTACACGTGTTACGTCGTACATGGGCGGGGGAAACAATCGAACTCTTGGGCAGTACCCTAGCCCATGGGCAGCCCGTTGGCAACCATCTGCCCCTTCTCCTCATTCCCACGCAAGCATGGCTTCCGGGGGAGGCAGCAATGGGGTTGGCGTGGGTAGCGTGCTTCCCTCCCTCTTCTCATTCCTTGTGGAGGTGGAGGCATGAATGATGGTGGCATCCACCACCGTCCCCTCCTGCAGCGGCAGGCCCTTCTCTCTCAAGTACTGCTCTGCCCACTGGTGCCGTTCCATAAAATGGTGGAATGCCAAGATGATGGTGGCATCCGGGATGTTGTCTTTGGCAAGATCAATTCCGGCAACGCCGCGGATGGCGTTGCTATCCATCAACCCCAGTTCCGGATAAGGGGATCTGAGAGAAGGGGTGAGAACCCCTCGGTTGAGAGCCGCTCCATGAAGAGTGCTGTGGTGCTCCAGCGGTTGCTCAGCCTGAGAGAAAGATTGTCCCCAGGCGCCCATAGGAGAGAGGGGGAGTTCCCAAATCGGGCAGGACCCGATTCAGTATCCGTGTAACCAGACAAGCGGAAATCCCCCTCATGAAAGACTCTACCGTGGCTCTGTTCTGCTGTCTTGATGACTTTGCCAAGATCTGCAACGACTGGCAGCAGCACCGTTGGATCCCCTCCAGTAGCCAGCGCCAGCGAGCGGGCAAGCTCTGCCTTGGCGAGATGCTCTTCATCATGGTGCTGTTCCACCTCTCAGCCTACAGGGACTTCAAACATTTCTGGCGCTATGGGGTGGAGCAGGAGCTCCGCCACTGCTTTGCCCAGCTTCCCAGCCAGGGGAGGTTTGTGGCCTTGATGCCGCGGTTGCTGCGGCATCAGGCCTCAGACTTTTTGTGCCTGCCTATAGACAGTCAGCCTCAGGTTCATTTGGGTGGTCATGGCCTGGGTTGGCTGGGCTTGGTCCGTTGAAGGAGAACGGCTTTCCAGTTTCAGGTCATGGGCGATCACCAGGGGTTGCAACAGCTCCAGATGTTGCAGGACCGCCAGGATGTTGCCATAGCCCCCTTCAAAGGTGAGCAAAATCTCCTGTTTTTTCAGGCCTGTGGCCAGTAAGGGATCCCCTGGTGATGGATTGGCCCCTTGCTCCCCTCCGGTGTTCCCTGATGCGTCCTCCCCGGCTTCGGCAGGGGCCGCCGATGGGGCGGCGACCCCAACGGGCTGGCGGGGGTCGTAGCGCACAAGATGGACGCCCTGGACCTGGGCGGCTTCAGCCAAGGCGGTGAGCAGGGTATCCAGTTGGTGCGTAGGGGCGATGAGCGCCAGAATCTGGGCCTGACGGTTCACCTCCTGCTGCACCTCCTGTTGCGCCGTGGCAAGAGCTTGGCGCTGCTGATCCAGTTGCCGCTGTTTTTGCAAGATGTCCTCCCGATGCTGGATGAGAACTTGTTGCTGCCGCCACTGGGGCAACACCCACACCAGAAGGAGCCCGATGGCCACCAGAGTTGCCACCACCACGGGGAAGGCCAGCAGGACCTGTTCCTGACTGAGCTGCTGCCTGGACGAAGAAGGGTTATTGAAGTTGGTCATCGGCGGTGGTGTGAGGTTGCACAGGGGGCAAAAGCCCATGGACCTCCAATAGATGGAGTCGCTGCGCCAGGCCACGGGCCCCCCACTGTTGAAGTTGGCGCCGCAGTTGGGGCAAGGATTGGGGCTGGAAGCGGGCTGTGAGTTGGAATTTCATCCAGTCTGGCGCTCCTGTGGCCCCGGTTTGGCGGAGCCCTTTCACCTGCACCCCAGCGCCCTGTTGGAACAAGGGTGATGCCTGCAACTGGAGTTGCAACAGGTTCACCAGGGGCCAGCTCTCTGCTTGACCCTTGAGGGTGATGCCGTCCGGCGCACCATTGAGCTCCAGCAGTTGCACACCAGGTGGGGTTCGGGCTGCCAACTCCATCAACAGAAGGGAATGGGGGCGGTGGGCGGTGAGGGCCTGAACCAGCGCCCCATTGCTCTGCCGCAACTGGGCCAGATGATGCTGGCTCTGCTGCAACTGGGCCTGGAGTTGATCGTGCTTCCGTGCTTCTGGCGCCAGGGCCTCCACCTGCCGGGTCCAGGCCAGCCGCTCCCGGGTGACCACCATCCCCAGCGCCGCCACAACGACCATCAGCACCAGCCCGACTGCTGTACCCCGCAGCAACACCAGAGAGGCTGCTGGCCGTTGTGGTGGGCCGATTCCCAGTGCTTGACGCTGTTCCTCCAGAAGGTCCATCCCGGACCAGCGGGTTGACGCCTTGGCCATGGTTTAGATCGTCTCCATGGCGGTGGTCACCAACTGGGCGATGGCGGAGCCCACCACCGCCTCCGGGGGGAGAGGATGGCGCACTTGCAGCAGCGCCATGGGATCCAGGGGAGCTGTGGGCCAGCCCGACTGGTCCGCAATCTGCTCAGCAATGTGGGGATAGGCACTGCCAGGCCCCACCAGGTAGAGTTGTGACATATGTCCTTGTCCATGGCGCTGTTGCGCTGTTTCCACCGCGTTGATCAAGGCCCACACCAAGGCATGGGACGCCTGGAGATTGAGGGGGAGCAGGTTCCCATCCGGACTCGGTTCCTCTCCATCCAGTTGTTGCTGGAGGCGTTGATGAAAGCCGGAATCCGGCAGGCTGGGGAGAGGGGTGATGGCGTAGGGCACACCATCCAGCACCAAGGTGAGCCAGCTTGTCCGGGGTTGAAGGTCCAACAGGCCCACCAGTTCCAAGTTGCCAAATAGGGGTTGCAGCCCCTGCAATGCCCGCAGAAGGGTGGTTTGCGCCCAGCCCAGCCGCCGTAGCGTCAGCCCAGCCGCCGCCATGGTCCGGATCCAGGCCGCCACCGTGGCCCGTTCACAGCAGATCACCAGAACAGGTTGTAACCCCGTAGCGGCCTGGGGGGAGAAGGGGAGTGTGGCGATTTGAGCCTGGGGCGAGGCCAGGGCAAAATGCTCGTCTGCGCCCAACTGGCGCACCAACTGGGGCAACGCCGCGGCCGGGATACTGTCCGGCAGCTGCAGGAGCCGTGCTTGGCAGCAGATGGAGGGTAGATCCAGAACCACGTCTCGCACTGGAATGTCTCCTTCGTCCAGCAGGTCACGGATGAAGTGGCCCAAGGCCTGGGATTGCTGGGGAACCCCTGCTGTGATGAACCCCTCGGGCAGGGCGGCCACAGCGCAGTCCGTGATCTGTGGAGGTTGTCCCTTCCTTGAAGGGACCATTCGCAGCGCAACCACCCCCTGATCGCTCACCTCCATGGCCACCGTGGTGGCCGTTAACCAGCGGCGGGCGCGCTGAAGACTGTCAGCAAGTTGATCCAAAACCATGGTTGAGTGGCCGGGTTACCCACCCACAAGGGTTCCCCCGTTACGGCAGCCATGGCAATTCTGTTCCCACCCCATCGGCCACAGCGTTAAGGCCGTGGGCATCCAACTGCTTGAGCAGCCCCTCCAGCACCGCTGGCACCAATTGGGGGCCCTGATAAATCCAGCCGGTATACACCTGCAGCAGACTGGCGCCAGCGGTCAGCCGTTCCCATGCGGCTTTTGGAGAGTCAATGCCCCCCACGCCAATAAGGGGTACACGGCCCTGAAGATGGCTCCACAACCGGCGCAGCAGGGCCAAGGAACAGGCCCGGATCGGCGCTCCGCTGAGGCCACCGGACTCTTCCGCCAAGGTACGACCTGTGATCAGGCGGCGTGCCTCCAGGCCCTGGCGATCCAGGCTGGTGTTATTCGCAATAATTCCCGCCAATTCACCCTGCTCGTGTAGATCAAGGGCCAACTCCGCCAGTTCCAGCAACTGGCCATCGGTCAAATCAGGGGCGATTTTTACCAATAAGGGGGGGTGCGGTGTGGGCAGTGGCGTGGCCCGGAGACGGCCAATCAGTTGGCGCAAGGCCTCTGGGCTCTGCAAATCCCGGAGACCGGGGGTATTGGGGGAGGACACATTGATCGCCATGTAGTCGGCGAGGGGCGCCAAGCGCCCATAGCTGACGGCATAGTCCTCTGTCGCCGCTGCCATGGTTGTGGCTCGGGATTTGCCGATATTGAGCCCCAATAATGCTGGCCGCAGCCCTGGCGGCGGCAACTGCTGCTTTGTCAGTCCAGTGGCTGCCCGCAGGGAACCATGGTTATTGAAGCCCATGCGATTGAGGGCTGCCTGCTCCGCCGCCAGACGAAAGAGGCGCGGGCGGGGATTACCCCGCTGGGGCAGGGCCGTCATGGTGCCCAACTCGGCGAATCCAAAGCCAAAGCAGTGCCAGATGGCTGCCGCTACACCGTTCTTGTCGAATCCTGCCGCCAGCCCCAGGGGATTGGGGAACGTGAGCCCCAAGCACTGCCGTTGCAGGCGCGGATCCTGCCGTTGAAGGATGGCTGCGGTACTGGCCAACATGCCCCGCCATGGGGGCCAATGGCGCCCCCGCGCTGCCCAGCCCAGGGCCTGCAGGCTCAGCTGACTCATGAACTCGGGATCCGGTCCATCGTCCTTGGCCAGGATGGGGCCAATGAAGTGCTGGTAGGGATCGTCCACAACCATGGGGATGTTTCCTCCCGACCTTTGTTGTACCCGGCTATTTGCGCCGCAGCCGCCAGCACCCGTCCCCGCAGGGGAGCACCTGCCAGTTCCGCCAGGTCCAGGGCTGCTGCCGTTGGCTCAGCTCCCCGCCGGGAATGTCCACCAGTTGGGCCAACTCCGCCATGGTGACTTCATAACCCCCTGCTGCCCAACGATCCGCCAGCTCCAGGCGGGTCAGCAACCGATTCAACTGCGGTGGGGCCGGATCCATGGGTTGACCGGCATCCGGCTGGCGGGATACTGAGCGGAGGGAGGGGCACTTCCCGTCCCTGTAGTCAACGGCGAGGGCATCCACCAGTTCGTTATCAGGATCACCGCTGTGGCCCTTGACATGGGTAAACGCCACCCCCGGCAGGCGCGCCTGGTCCAGGGCCTCCCAGAGATCACGGTTGAGAACGGGTTGCCCTTTGGATGTTTTCCAGCCCTTCTGCTTCCAGCGCTTCATCCACTGGCTGAATCCCTGAATCAGATATTTGCTATCGGTGCGGATGGTGAAGCCAGGCTGGCGCGGCTCTTGGGCAATGCGCTCCAGCAGGGCCAGGCCGGCCTGCAACTCCATGCGGTTGTTGGTGGTATCCGCGGAGGAGCCACCCCCCTGGTCCATGCCACCGTCATCAAAGCGCAGGAGGTAGGCCCAGCCCCCAGGGCCGGGATTGCCGCTGCAGGATCCGTCACAGGCAGCAGTGATCAAGGAGGGCCTGGTCATGGCAAGGGATTTGCTGGCTCAGAAGGAATTTCTGGCAGGGGGCTGGACAGGGGGATCAAGCCCGTGTAAAGTCTAGTTGTGTGAGGAGTGTGGTCAGGCTAAGGGTCGAAACGAAGGACAGACTCCTCAAGCCTGACTCGCCTCAAGCCCCCTGCCATTGGCGGGGGGCTTTTTTAACTGTCACGGTCCCAGGCTTGGCATTGGGGACTACTTGACCGTGACCTGACCGCCAACGGCTTCGATCTTCTTCTTGAGGTCTTCGGCGGCCTCCTTGGGCAGACCTTCCTTCACCAGGGTGGGGGCCTTCTCCACCAGGGCCTTGGCTTCCGCCAGACCCAGGCCTGTGGTCTCCCGAACTGCCTTGAGCACCTTGATCTTGGCGGAGGCTTCAAAGCTGTCCAGGTGAACGGCAAATTCGGTTTGCTCCTCAGCGGGCTCGGCCTCAGTGCCGGCGGGAGCGCCTGGGGCGGCCATCACCACACCGGCTGATGCGGCGGCAGACACGCCAAAGGCATCTTCAATTTGCTTGACCAGCTCGGCAGCTTCCAGCAGTGACAAAGACTTGAGAGATTCGAGAATCTGGTCGGTTTTGGTAGACATAGTTGAAACTCAGTAGATTGAAGTGCAGAAACAAGGGAAAGGGGGCGCCCGGAATTCAGCCCGCCGGTGGAGGGGAGGCCTCATCACCATCGGCGTGCTGCTGCAGGGCGCGAGCAAGGCCAGCAGGCACCTCCTTGATGGCCACCGCCACCTTGGTGGCAAGACCATTGAGGGAGCCAGCAATCTGGGCCATGAGCGCTTCCCGGGAGGGAAGGTTGCCCACCGCCTTGAGATCCTCGTCAGACAAGAGACGACCCTCCAGCAAGCCACCCTTGATGTCCGACTTTTTGGTCTCCTGCTGAAAGGCTTGAATCGCCTTGACGGCGCCCCCCACATCGTCCTTCACGAGAACGAAGGCGTTCGTGCCGGTGAGTAGGGGATCCAAACCTGTCCAGGCGGGATCCGTGCCAATGGCCTGGCGCATCAAGCTGTTTTTGGCCACCTTGCAGGTGCTGGAATGCTCCCGCAACCGGGTGCGGAGATTGCCCATCTCCTTGACGGAGAGACCCTTGTAATCCAGCACCAGGGCCAGTTCCGCTTCATCCAGAAGCTGGCGAAGCTGGGCAACCACCTGTTGCTTGCTCTCTAATGTGCGACCCATGATCTGGTAGTGGCGGGACAACAACAGGCGCCCGTCCCGAATCCAAGGTCAACGAAGTCTGATGGCACCTGAACGCCCTTAGGGGCACCGGCTCTACAGTTGCGCAGACCTGGGCAGGAGTTACGTCATCCTTTTGGGGATGTAGCCTGCTGTCTTCGGTTTGCACCGGAGTCACCAAAGGTGGCGGCTCAGACGCTACCCAGGGTGGGCGCCCTGGCTCTGGCGATTACACCAGAGGGCAATAGTGTACACAGGAGCCTGCCAACGGCCTCAGTCCGCTTCCTCCACCACAAGATCCTGGAGCGCTGGCACATCAATCTCCACGGAAGGTCCCATGCTGGAACTGATGTAGAGACTTTTCCAATAGCGGCCCTTGGCTCCGCCGGGTTTGTTGCGGTCCACGGTTTCTTGCACAGCTTTCAGGTTCACCAGCAGATGCTCGGATGAAAAGCTGGCCTTGCCAAAACGCACATGCACAATGCCGGTCTTGTCGGCGCGCATCTCCAGCTTGCCCCCCTGAAACTCCTTGATGGAGGACTGCAGGTTGCTGGTGACGGTCCCGGTTTTGGGATTGGGCATCAGTCCCCGGGGGCCCAGGACCCGACCCAGGCGGGCCACCTTGGGCATCATGTCCGGTGTTGCCAGCAGCAGATCAAACGCCATCGTCCCACCAGCAATGGTGTTGATCAGATCCTCTTCCCCCACCAGATCAGCGCCGGCAGCCTTGGCCACTGCCAACTGCTCGCCCCGGGTGATCACAGCCACCCGCACCTTTTGACCCGTACCCTTGGGCAGGACCACCGTGGTGCGCAGTTGTTGGTCGGCATATTTGGGGTTGATGCCCAGACGGGCATGGGCCTCCATGGTTTCATCAAACTTGGCCGTGGCGTTTTCCTTTGCCAGGGCCAAGGCGGCCCGGGGTTCATAGACCGGCTGCTCCACCTTGGCGGCAGCAGCGACGAGGCGTTTGGATGGTTTTGGCATGGTCTTGGATCGGGGTGCAAACGAACTGGTCTGCGTCAGTTCTCCCCACAGGGGTGAATGGATCACTTTAGGAGCAAAGCCAGGGGCAAGACACTGATTCCAGTGCTGCGCTTCAGTCCTGCACGGTCACGCCCATGTTGCGGGCTGTGCCCGCAATGATCCGCATGGCGGATTCCACGGTGTGGCAGTTGAGGTCGGGGAGCTTGGTCTTGGCGATCTCCTCAAGCTGGGCAGTGGTGATGCTGCCAGCCTGCCCCTTGGAGGAATGGCCGGAGCCCTTTTCAATGTTGGCTGCCTTGCTGATGAGCACAGAGGCCGGGGGTGTTTTGAGCACCAGGGAGAAGCTCCGGTCCTCATAGACGGAGATCTCCACAGGGATGACCATCCCCACCTTGTCCATTGTTTTGGCGTTGTACTCCTTGCAGAACGCCATGATGTTCACCCCATGCTGACCCAGGGCTGGACCCACAGGGGGCGCTGGATTGGCTTTGCCTGCGTTGAGAGCCAGCTTGATCAGCGCCGTGACTTTCTTGGCCATAACATGGACCGATGAGAGAGAAGGGGAAGACTAAAATAAGAAAGGCCTACTCCTGCTTGGCCACCTGGGAGAATTCCAACTCCACAGGGGTGTCCCGGCCAAAGATGGAGAGCAGGGCCTTGAGCCTGTTGCGCTCTCCGGACACCTCAATCACCTCGCCTTCGAAGTCCTTGAAGGGACCATCAACCACCCGGATCTGATCCCCCTCGGTGAGATCAACTTTCACCGTGGGCTTTCTTTCCTGGGTGCGGCGGAAGATGCGATTCACCTCCTTTTGGGTCAGCGGCATGGGTTTCACATGGCCACGCCCCCTGCCGGTGGCCCGCCGCTCCTCAGCGCCAACGAAGTTGATCACATTGGGTGTGGTGCGCACCGCCGACTGGGTTTCGTCATCAAGCACCATCCGCACCAGCACATAACCGGGAAACACCTTCTCCTCAATGACCTGGCGGTTGCCATCCTTTTTCACTTTGATGGCGGGTGTTTGGGGAATGGCGATTTCCAGGATGCGATTTTCCACCCCCAGGGTGATGGCCCGCTGCTCAAGGGTGGCCTTGACGTTTTTCTCGCAACTGGAGGCCACCTGCACCCCGTACCAACGGGCTGCCTTGTCCAGATCTGAGCGCTGCTGGGACTGGAGAGACTCCAGCCTGTCCGCAGAGGGGGAGGGTTCAGACACCATCGATGGATTTGGAGAGGGAAGATCTCAACCGAGGAAGACCCGGTTGGAGATCCAGGAGAACAAGCGGTTGGAGGCCGCCACCACCGCCGCCGACATGGCCACCATCAGAATGACGGAGACGGACTCACTGAACAGTTGCTGACGGCTGGGCCACACCACCCGCCCCAACTCCGCCAGGATCTGGGAAAAGAATGGCTGACGAACCGCCGGCGCTTCCGCCACAAGGCCAACCTCTGGAGAGGGGGCAGCGCTGGACTTTGACTGGGCAGACAAGATGCAGGAATCAGCGTGGAACTCACCCTAGCGGACGGACGTCTCAGCGCAGGGCAACGAACGCCAGTGTTCCATCAGGACAGAGTTGCACGCGCATCCCCCGCCCTTCCGTGAAGCGCTCCCCCAGAACTTCCATGGCAAGGGGATTTTCCAGGCGCCGCCGCAGCACACGGCGCAAAGGGCGCGCTCCGAACTCCGGATCATACCCATCCTGAGCCAGGGCCTTCACCACCTCTGCATCCACCTCCAAATGGAGATTCTGCTCCGCCAGCCGTTTCCCCAACTCCTGGAGCTGGAGTTCCACAATGGGGAGGATCTGTTCCGGTCCGAGGGGATGGAAGCGGATCACTTCATCAATCCGGTTGAGGAATTCCGGGCGGAATTTGGCCTTGAGGGCCTGGTCAATGGCTGCCTCCAGTGCCTGTTCCCCCTCTGACTCACCGCTGGCGGCGAGGATTTGGCGGCTGGCAATGTTGCTGGTCATCACCAGGATCGTGTGACGAAAATCAATGGTGCGGCCCTGGGAGTCCGTCAAGCGGCCATCGTCCAGCACCTGGAGCAACAAGTTGAAGACGTCGGGATGGGCCTTTTCCACCTCATCAAGCAGGACAACGGCATAGGGACGCAGGCGAATGGCTTCCGTGAGTTGCCCTCCCTCCTCATAGCCCACATACCCTGGCGGCGCCCCCAACAGCCGTGCCACTGCATTGCGCTCCATGTACTCCGACATGTCCATCCGCACCAGGGCATCCTCCTGGTCAAACAGGGCCGCCGCCAGGGCCCGGGCCAACTCCGTCTTACCCACGCCAGTGGGACCCAGGAAGAGAAAAGAGCCCACGGGGCGCCGCACATCCTTCATTCCAGCGCGGGCGCGACGGATGGCGGAGGTGACTGCCTCCACCGCGTCCCCCTGTCCCAGGACCCGCCGGGACAACTGCTGGTCCAGCTTCAGTAGCTTCTGCCGCTCCCCCGCCATGAGCCGTTGCAGGGGAATGCCCGTCCGGTGGCCCACAACTTCAGCAATATCCTGATCCTCCACCTGGTCCCGCAGCAGGGTTTCCCCCCGACGCCGGGCCTCCCGCCGCTGGGCTTCCAAGGCCTGACGTCGCTGCTCCAGGCACCGCAACTCCCCGTAGCGTAACCGCGCCGCCCTCTCCAGATCCCCCTCCCCCTCAGCCTTGGTCACCTGCTGGCGGAGATCTTCCTCCTGCTGCCGCCATTGGCTGAGCTGGCTCAAGTGCTTGCGGTCCTGCTCCCAGCGCCGGCACAGGTCCTGGCAGGTGGCTGCCGCCTCGGCCTGCTGCTGCTCCAGGTGTCGCCGCTCCGGGTCCGCCGCCTGCTCCGCCGCCGCCAAGGCCAACTCCAGACGGCGCAACTCCTGCTCCGCCGCCTCCACCAGGGCCGGCTTGGAGGTGGCGTCCAGCCTGAGTTGGGCAGCAGCCTCGTCCATCAGGTCAATGGCCTTATCCGGCAAGCAGCGGTCATTGATGTAGCGGTCCCCCAGACGGATGGCGGCCTCCAGGGCTTGATCGGCAATGGTGACACCGTGGTGGCGCTCATAGCGCTCCCGCAGGCCTTGAAGAATGGCCAGGCAGTCCTGGGGTGAGGGCTCACGAACCAGCACCTGCTGAAACTGTCGCTCCAGGGCCGGATCTTTCTCCACACTGCGCCGGTACTCCTCCGTGGTGGCGGCCGCAATGCAGCGCAACTCGCCACGGGCCAGGGCAGGCTTCAGCAAGCTGCCCACGTCACTGCTGGAGCGGCTGCTGTTCACCAAGGTGTGGAGCTCATCAATGAACAGCACCACTTGACCATCGGCAACGGCCACCTCCTCCAGCACCGCCCGCAGGCGTTCCTCAAACTGACCACGGTATTTTGCGCCGGCAATAAGACTGCCGGGTTCGAGGGCCAGAAGACGCCTTCCCAGGAGGGAATCCGCCACCTTGCCAGCCACGATGCGTTGAGCCAGGCCTTCAATCAAGGCCGTTTTGCCCACCCCGGCGGCGCCAACCAGCACCGGGTTGTTCTTTGTGCGCCGCGAGAGCACCTGCACCACCTGGCGAATTTCCCGATCACGGCCCACCACTGGATCCAGTTGCCCCTCCTGGGCCAAGGCGGTGAGATCCTGGGTATAGCGCTCCAGAGCCGATGGCTCTGGCGGTGATAACGGTGTGGCGGAGTGGCCCTCCACTGGCTGGCCGTCAGGGGGGAGCGGAGGGACTGCCTTGGCGATGGCCATGGACCCATTCCCCTGGGAAGAGGGGGGGCGCCGCTGGGGCTGGGCTGGGGGTTCCACGGTGTCCAGGCTGGCGCTGGGGGGGCGGTTGGACTGCTCCGGTGGGGGGGCGCCGCCAGAGGAACGGGGGGGCAGGGCGTTGTGGCTCCTCCCGGGGGGCTGACGACCACCAGCCGTTGACTGCCAGTTTGTCGGGACGGGGGGGGCGGGCTGTAGACGCAACCGCCCCATGATCTCAGCCGGGCCCAATTGATGATCCGCCAGCAGCGCTGCGCCAATCCGTTCGTCCTCCGCCAAGGCCAATAGCAGATGGGCCATATCAATGCTGCTGGACCCCCAGCGTTGGGCCAGGCGGTCCGCATCGTTGAGAAGTTGATCCAGATCAGGTCCCAGATAGAGGGCGTCACTCTCTTCCGTGGGTTGATCCCCACAGAACTCATCCAACTGGGGTAACAGGTGGGCTGGATTCAGCCGAAGCCGCCGCCGCCAGGTCTCTCCGGCAGGGGTGTCCAGCAACGCCAACAGCAGATGCTCCACATCCATTTGCCTATGCTGCCAGGCCTGGGCCTGGGCCTGGCCGGCCAATAGCAACTCCCAGGCCTCTTCGCTAAAACGCTCAGGCTGGGTGATCAGGCTCATGGGCTCAAGGTGGGTGGGCTGTTGACTTCGTCCCCGCCCCGGGAGGGTGGGAGCATTCCTTCCATGCTGAGCACGGCTGCTCAGCGATCAAGGGGGGTGCTTCACAGCCTGCCGCCACCATAGGGGCGGTCTTAGGCGTGGCTCCACATGCATTTTGACTCGCCGCCCGTCCAGCGGTGAGGATCGTCCTGGTCCCCATGGACGTCGCGGTCGTGGACTGAATCGCCACTGGAGCACGCCACTCCCTGATGGACAATTCCTCCCCACCCTCCTGATGCCCACAGGCCCAACAGATCAGGCCAGAGGGAGACCACCTGTTGAGGACCATCACCTTCCGGTCATCTTGCTTCCCCCTGGATTCCAACAACATCTGGAACATTCTCCAGCCTGCATCAGGGATGGATCGGGCTGGTTGTCTGTTCTTCACCCTCCCTGCCGTGTTCAAGTCTTCCACCACCACCGTTGGGTTTTCACCGATGATGGGCGTTGAGGCGTCATGCAGAGCGCAGGAACTTTGGGGGACAAATTCTATCCCATCAGAAGCAATGGCGAGGGATGTCAAGCCCCGGTCAATACCAGTGACTTGACCATTCCCTGATCATGGTGACGCTACTGGGTTCCGAGGGCAGGGGCCTGCTCCATTTGATCGGCACTGGGCCAATCTTGCTGAGGGTGAGTGCTTCTTCTCCAGTGCGGAACACGTGGGATGTCAAGCGGATGGACTGGGCACCGCCACGCCTCTTGAACTGCTGTCCCTCCTTAACATGCAGCTCATGGCTCCTGGTCAGGGCCATGTCCAGGGCAGCCGACGGTCAAGCAACCGTTGCAGAACGCTTGAGAACGCCCACGCAGCGACCACAGATGGGGGAAGCGTCCTCTGAGGATTGCACCTGATCCGTGGTGTAGTGCCAGCAACGGCAACACTTCCAGCCATCCGCCTTGGCCAACTGGATGTGGAGACCATCCTCCCGGGATTCCGCCAGGGGTCGAGGCAAAGGATTGCCACCAAGGCGCAACTGGGAGACCAGGAGCCAATCTTTCAGCAGATCCTCCACGTTGGTGTCGTGGTCCTGGAGCCAGGCGATGGCCCCTTGCATGCCCGGATTTCGAATGTCCAGACGGATCTGCGCCTCCAGGGAGGCGCCCATGTGGCCAGCGGCTTGGCTGGCCTGCAACTGGCGGTTGACGCTGGCGCGCAGGCGGCGCAGTTGCCCCACCACCGCTGCCAACTGGTCATGGCGCCAATCAGGGGAAGGCCGGGGCCAACCCCGCTCAAAAACAGAGGTCTCCTGGACGGAGTAGGGGAGGCTCTGCCAGATGTCCTCAGCCATGTGGCAGAGCACAGGGGCCATCATGCCCGCCAGTTGCTCCACCACAATGGCCAGCACTGTCTGGCACTGGCGCCGGGACTCATCCTGGGGAGCGTTGATGTATAGCCTGTCCTTGGCAATGTCCAAATAAAAATTAGAAAGATCAACCACACAGAAGTTTTGAAGGATCTGGAAGAAGCGGTAAAATTCATACTCTTCGAATGCCTTGGTTGCCTCCTGGAGAATCTCTCCGCTGCGATGAAGAAGCCAGCGGTCCAGCCACGCCAGCTTCCCCAAGGGAACCCCGTCTTCATCGGGCTGGAAGTCATAAAGATTACCCAGCATATAACGGCAGGTGTTGCGCACTTTGCGATACACATCCCCCAGTTGCCCCAGGATACCGGAGCCGATGGGCACATCAGAGGAGTAGTCCACGGAACTCACCCAGAGCCGCAGCACATCAGCCCCATAGGCCGGCTCCTTTTTCTTGTTCTTACCACCCGCAATGATCACTGTAGGGTCCATAACGTTACCGAGGGATTTACTCATCTTGCGGCCCTGTTCATCCAGGGTGAAGCCATGGGTGAGCACAGCACGGTAGGGGGCATGGCCATGGACTGCAACAGAGGTGAGCAGGGACGATTGAAACCAACCCCGATGCTGATCCGAACCCTCCAGGTAGATGTGGGCAGGATAGGTGAGATCCCCACGGCCAGCCGCCACCGCCGCCCAACTGGAGCCGGAATCAAACCACACGTCCATGGTGTCGGCGCCCTTGCGCCAGCGCTCCGCCTCCGGGGCATAGGCGGGTGGCAAAAGTTCCGCCTCGTCCATTGTCCACCAGGCGTCGCTGCCGTGGGCGGCAAAGAGTTGCTGCACATGGGCAATGGTGTCTTCATTGAGCAGCACCTCATCTCCGTGACGGGCATAAAACACCGGAATGGGAACACCCCAGACCCGTTGCCGGGAAATGCACCAGTCCCCCCGTTCCCCCACCATGGCTTCAATGCGGTTCTGGCCGGAGCTGGGCAGCCATGTGACCTGGCGAATGGCCGCCAGTGCCGCCTCCCGGAACCCCTTCAATGAGGCAAACCATTGTTCTGTGGCACGGAAGATGGTGGGCTTTTTGGTGCGCCAGTCATAGGGATAGCGGTGGGCATAGGGGACACAGGCCAGCAGGGCACCACGGTCCTTGAGGGCAGCGATGATGGCCGGGTTGGCATCCTCCAGCACATTGAGACCGGCGAAGGGACCAGCCTCGGCGGTGAATTGCCCCGTCCCATCCACGGGGCAGAGGGTAGGCAGATTGTAGCGCTGGCCAATCACAAAGTCTTCGGCCCCATGCCCTGGGGCAATATGCACCAGACCGGTGCCTGAATCAGCGGTGACCACATCCCCCCCCAACACCACACGACCCCGGCGCGCCAACAGGGGATGGTGATAGCCAATCCCCTCCAGCGCAGTTCCTGGCATGGTCTGGAGAACCGGCAGGGGCTGACCCAGCACTTGGCTGAGGGCTGCCCGCCGCCCACAGGCCACCACCAGGCGCCGCCCATCTGCTGTGGTCACAACGGCATAGTCCATCCGGGGATTCACCGCCACCGCCACATTGGCTGGCAAGGTCCAGGGGGTGGTGGTCCAGATGGCCAGGTGCAGACCCTGGGCTGCCCCATCCAGGTGAGGGGCCAGGGCATCAGGCACTGTTTGCACGGGGAAGGCCCCATAGACGCTGGAGCTGGTGTGACCCTCGGGATACTCCAACTCCGCCTCCGCCAAGGCTGTGCGAGAGCTGGGACTCCAATGCACTGGTTTCAGGCCGCGGTAGATGTGGCCAGCCAACACCATGCGGCCAAAGACACCGATCTGGGCGGCTTCATACTCTTTTTGAAGGGTGAGATAGGGGTTGTCCCAGTCACCCCAGATGCCCCAACGACGAAAGCCCTGTCGCTGAACCTCCATTTGCTTGCGGGCATAGGCTGCTGCTTTTTTGCGTAGCTTGATGGGGGTGAGCTGCTGCCGCTGCTCTGGTGTCAGTTGCTGTAAAACCTTCAACTCAATGGGCAGACCATGGCAGTCCCAACCCGGCACGAAGCGCACCTTGCGGCCCTTTAACAGCTTGTATTTGTTGATGATGTCCTTGAGCACCTTGTTGAGGGCATGGCCCATATGCAGGGCGCCATTGGCATAGGGGGGGCCGTCATGGAGCACGAAGGGCTCGCCAGGATTACTCTGGCTCAGCCGCTCATACACCTTGTGCTCAGCCCAGAATTGCTGGAGTTGGGGCTCCCGCTCCACGGCATTGGCCCGCATCCTGAAGCCGGTCTTCGGGAGGTTGATGGTGTTCCGGTAGCTGTCACTCTCCACGGCTAGGGGCGGGTTCGGATCTTGGCATCTTCCCGCCTTCCCTGCCCTTGTGGCAAGGTGCATAGGAGACTTGATGTAACCCCAATTCCGGATAAGGTTGAAGAGAGATTGGGGATGGGGACTGTGTCCCTGCTGCAGTTGAATTGTTGGGCCAGGGAGCAGGCCGCCGGGCAGAAGAGGAGATGGAGAAAGGCGCTGATGGAAGAGTGGTGGCAGGGTGGCCCATCCCCCGCCTCAGCGTGGCAAAGAGGGTTTTGATCGTGGATCGTTTTCTTGGCAGCAGCTTGTCCAACAGGGGGAGGAGATGGTTCTTCACGTTGCGGCGAACGTCGGTGAGCAGGTAGAGCCCCCGCTGCCATCGGCGTTTCATGGGGGACTTGGGGAGGCATTGATGCAGTGACGCCACCGATTTCAAAGCGCATCCCACGGCGTCCAGCCTCGACAAGGGGGGGAGACCCCCGCTTGACCGCTCAGAATCGAGACTCTCTTTTCCCGGCTGAAGACCTGGCGGCGTCTTGCAACCGGCTAGCACCCTTGTGGCCACGTCTTCCGCAAAATATGAGGAATGACCCTCTCACCAGAGAGAGGCCCCCAAGAGAGCAACAGGAGGATGGGTGATGGCCCAGTTGTTTGGGCTCAGCGGAGAGCAGGTTGATCGCATCCGCCCCTTTTTCCCAAGGAACGTGGTGTGAAGCAGGTTGATGGCCGCAGGGTGTTGAGCGGCATCATCCCTGTGACCCGGAGCGGTCTGTGCTGGGTGGATGCCCCGCCGGCCGATGGTCCCCACAAAATCCTCGACAACCGTTGCCGTCGCTGGTGAGACAAGGGTGGTTTTGATCTGATCTTTTCCGAGTTGTCAGCATCCGATGCTGCAGAGCCACCCGACTCCGCAGAGCCGCCTCATGCCCCAGAGCCAGAGGTGCTGATGATTGACGCCACTGACACAAAGCCCATCCCACGGCGTCCAGCCTCAACAAGGGGGGTGCTCCCCCCCGGCTGATTGCTCGCACCAAGGAGGGCATGACCAGCAAATGGGGTCTGCCACAGCAAAGGTGGTCCCCTACGGCTCCACCTGCGTGAGGGACAATAATGCAGGGACTTCACTGGCACTGATGGGGTGCTGAAGGATTTGCCGCCTGCTACCGCGGTGATTGGAGATAAAGGGTATGGGAGGAACAAAATCCCCAAGATGCTGTCCCGGCAGGGCATCATGCCTTGCATCTCGCCCCGTCGCTGCCGCAAGAAACCAGGCCATTACAGCAAGAGGCTGTAGCGCAGGCGTCACAATCGAGGCTCTCTTTTCCCGGCTGAAGACCTGACGGCGTCTTGCAACCGGCTACCACCGTTGTGCTTACGTCTTCCGTTCTGCCATCCTCCAGGCTGCCATTGGCCTCTTCTGGTGATGAGGCCTGACCCCAGGGCCTGGGGACCCATGGCACTGGGAATAGAATTGGAGAGGGGACATATGTCCTTTCTTCCCCTCAAAAGAGTGTGGAGAAGCGGAGTTTCAAGGAGTGATCCATCGGTGAGGTGGCGGTGTTGGGCTCCTGCCGCTCCCCTGCCAGGGAGAGTTGCCAAGGATCAGGGTGGGCCTGCTGGGCATAGGGCACCAGGGACCAGAGGAGGCTGTAGGTCCTGCTGGTGGGGGAGAGGGCCAGCGCCACTGCCGGGGTGAGAGAGAGGCGGTCGCTGTGGGCGGGGAGGCCATAGGCCAGCTCTGCCTCAAATTGCTGCCCACTGTTGGAGTGGGTGGTGGGATTCCTCGCATCCATGCCGGGTGATGGGGTGGCGCCCATGGTGTGGTTCAGGGAGAGGGAGGGGCCGCGATTGGAGGGGGAGGGCTCCCAGGAGAAGGAGAAGGCCAGGCCCTGCTCCTGCCAGTCCTC
>JAJDUS010000086.1 GCA_022826535.1 Prochlorococcaceae cyanobacterium jk18x1bzbins.87 | reverse complement strand
GCCTGCCGAAGAACGAGAATCGGCTGGCCCTGCTTCTTGGATTCGCCAATTTACTGCCTGGGGAATCCTGTATGGCATGATGCTCATAGCATAGGTGTGCTGATTGAGGTGAATCAGCCAAATCAGACCATGCAACAAGGCTTATGACTCCTGTTAGCCAGCTTTGAGGAGCATATGTCACGAATCACAATCCAAGATCTTGAATGCCACGTCCTTGTCGGCTAATTCAGAGGCTCCCTAACACCATCACCTTGCCATGGTTTTTGACCAGGGCCCGTCGCCTGGTTTTCCAGAACCCAAACTGCTGCTGGAGCACCCGGAAGGGGTGGTGCTCCACCTTGGCTCTGACATGAGCCTTGGCACGCTCCATCCACCGTTGTACGGCCCCTTCTCCATCATCAGGCAGGTGGCGGCGGCTTCCCTGGCCCCATGGCGACGACAGTCCACATCTCCTCTCGCTTCTCAAGGCCGTGGTAGCCGGCATCCCCGTAGATCACCTTCTCTTCTCCATGCAATAGCTCTGCTGCCATCGCCCCACCACTGGCGCTAGGGAAACCACTAGGAAACTCCTTTCTGGCTCACTTCTGGCTTTTGAAAAGCCTTGCTGTAAGAGAGGAGTGAGAGTCTTCTGTGAAAGCGCTTTGAAGTTTTCCAGGCTTTCCATAGGGGAACCCCTCACCATCAAACGGCTGGGCCGCCAGGGCCGATATCGCCTCTTTAATCTCCACCGCATTCATGGTTCCCCTTCACCAGATTTGTCTTGTGGACCCTGTATTTGTGGGGCTGCTGACTTCAAGCCCCCAGCCCCTCCAGCCCCAGGCCAGGCCACGGAAACCCACGCTCAAGCATGGGTTCCGGAAAGAGGGTAAGCCACGGCCCACATGTTGCCGTCATTGTGGCCAATGGAGCTGGGGAAGTCAAGGTCGTCTGGATCGGGAAGCTTATCGCTTCAACGGCATCATCCAGGTTTGTAATCACGGCCCTGTAAATCCTGATCAAGGGACCAAATGCGAACACGGCTCAAGTGGTGCCATCTGCACGCCGCTTCCCACGCTTTGATGATGGACAGGTCCACCAGGTTGACTTTTCCCTCGGCAGATCCCGGGAACTCCTCCAGCAAACCCTTGAGTTGCTCCCGGTCCGGCAACGGGACCAGGTTCCACGGCGCTTCCCCTGCCAGGGCCCCCTTGATCCTGGCTTGAAACACCTCGGTCCTCTTCCGCCATTGCCATTGGGGAGCTGGGCAGTGTGGTTGCTAGTCTCCAGGACTGCCCCCAGGGGCAGCAGGAGGGTGGCGCCATCGTCGATGTGCCGCTTGAGTTCCGTAAGCACAACTTCCCGTTGCCCATTGCGGCCCGGCACATTCAACACATTCAGCAGGATGCTGGTATCCACAGTCACGATCTCCCCCATGGCCAGCCCCCTATCCCACCTGTTCCCGTAACTCCGCCAGCCAGGTATGGGCCTGGCGTTTGCGTTCTTCTGGTCCCAAGCTGTGCTTGGCGAAGCGGTCGATGATTCCTTGGGTCATCAGGTGACCGACAGGGCCTTGGGCCACCAGGCCTGGATAGTTCTCCATGTCCATGAGGCGAACCAGAGCGCTGGAGCCGTCTTCCAAGCGGTAACAGAAGGTCACATGGGACACCTCCCCTGGCAGGGCATCCAGCAGGGTGGGGTTATGGCTGCTGAGGAGCACCCGGAGACAGCGCTGGCGGGCGATGTGCAACGGATATGGTCCAGCAACTGCCCGGCGCGGCTGGGATGGATGCCGTTATCAACCTCTTCAATGACGACAAGGCTCTCTGATGGTGCTGACAGCATCGCAGCGGCAATGGCGAGGACCCGAAGCGTGCCGTCGGATAACAGGGATGCATCACATGGGGGTTCCACGCTGCCAAAGGTCTCCGTCAGCCTCACCATCACTTCGGCCCGGGGTGTTTCGATGAACGTAATGTCCTTGATGTCCTGCTCCGGAAGGGCCTTGATGAACTGGAGCAGTGCCTCTTTTGTCTCCGGGTCGGAACAGAGATTGTACAAAATCCCCGATAGATTGGTGCCGTCCCCACCCAGTATGCGATCACTCTTGAAGCTGTAGTCCCGCATGGCAGGGGTCTGCGGATCCAAAAACGTCATGGTGGAAGCCAACCACGGTATTGCTCCAAGGCTTGGGGAAAGTCCTTCAGCGTCAGCTTCCTCATCCCCAAACGCGCTAGAATCTGCAACTGGATCAGGACTGCCATCTGGTTACTGCAAGTCACCTGCAGCTTCTGATTGCCACGGGTGAAGTTGTTATAGGCAACCTGGACAATGCCCTCTTCCTGATCAGCACCCACAACCTCGAACAGGGGGACTTTCCGGTTTGTCCCCGTCAGCTTTTCGTCAGTAAGGGTGAGTTGGTCCTCCCGCTGCCCAAGGGTGATGCTGTACTCATTCCAAGGGTCATGGGTTGTGCGGCAGGCCAGGGAGAAAGTTTTCCGGCCCTTGAAGACCAGGTCCCCCACGGCTCTCCGGATTCCACGGGTTTGCCTCCGCACGACATGGCGGTGGGTGAAGTCCCCCAGAGAGTTGCCCTGCCCAATCCATGAGAAGAGCCACAGGGCCTCAATCAGGTTCTCTTGCCAGAGCCATTGGCGCCGATGAGGATGGTCAGCGGCTCCAGGGGCAGGGTGCCGTGACGGTAGCTCTTGGAATTCTCAATCGTGAAGCTGGACAGCATCTTTCTCTCCCCAAGGCCAATCTATCGACAAGCAATTAAGACAGCAGGAGGCGGACCGGGGAAAGCTCGGAACGCGCTCCCCCCTGCTCCGATTGATCCCCCCCTTATTTGCCGCTGTTCAAGCGGGCTTTCAATTCCTGAAAGCGGGCCTCCAGATCCACGCTTTCCCAGTCCCCGGAGAGGGCAGGGAAGGGATAGGTCCCGGTGGCGGTTCCCGCCTCCATGGCCTCCACCTTTTCTTCCATGCGCTCAAACGCGTCCATGGCGGAATCGGGTGCTGATGTCACTGCCACCCCGTCCCACCCCAGATGTTTCCGGGCCTGAACGGACTGGATGCGGGCCTTGAGGGCGTGCCTCTTGGCCTGGGCCTGGGCAATCCTGCCCTCCAGGGTCAGCAGGTTACGCTTGAGGGCCTCCAACTGACCTGCTTGGGGTTCCATCTGCCGGGCCAGCGCCTGGGCCGTCTCTTCATAGGGCTTGCACCGCACCAGGGCTTCCCGGGCCAACGGCTCGTTTCCTTGCTGTAGGACCGTGTAGGCCCGGTCATACCAGCGGTCAGCCTGGTGGCGGGCTTCCTGGAGTTGCGTCTCCATGCGTTTCTGGCTGAGTTCTGCCATGGCCACGGCCTGACGGAGGTTCACCAGCTCGCTTTGCATGTCTATCAATGCCTGATCCAGGATCTTGGCGGGATCCTCGGTGCTGCTCACCAGGGCGTTGGCATTGGCGCGGACCACCCGGGAAAGCCTTGAGATGAATGCCATGGCCACTGCAGGGAATGGCGCAAGGCTAGCAGGCGGGAGTTCCCCCCAGGCAAATTCAGCAACGGGACGGGGTTGGGGTTGCCTGGGGCCGTCAGCATCATGCTCTGGCAGGGGGCCGCTTCCCTAAAACCACCACACTGCCCTGGTGCTTTGAAGACGGGCAGCAAAGCTGGTGGCATTGACGCAACGCCCCATGCCCATGGGTTTTCTGTCCTGGCTACAAGACCACCGCCCCGCCGCTGCGCCCCGCTGGGGCTGGGTGGCGGTGCAGTTGGGGCTGTTTTTCCTGGCCAGTAGCGCTTTACTGGGGGGGATCCTGCTGGTGGCTGGCCTGGTGTTGCTCCCATGGCGCCAGGGGGTTGGGTCCTATTGGCGGGATGGGCTGAACCGGGTGTTGCTGGTGGCGGCAGGGGTGTTGCTGACTGGAGCCACCCAGGCGGTGAGTGGGGATCTGGCCTGGTGGGGCCTGTTCAACTGGTTGCCCTTCTTCTGGGGTTTCTGGGGATGGCAGGCCTATGTGGCAACGCCAGATGCACGGCGGCGGTGCAGTGGTTGGCTGGTGGCGGGAACGGTTCCGGTGCTGATCACCGGGCTGGGGCAAATGGCGTTGGGTTGGCAGGGGCCCTGGTCCATGGCGGGAGATCTGGTGATCTGGCACATGGCTCCCGGCGGCAATCCCGGTGGCCGCCTCTCCGGACTCTTTGACTACGCCAATATCACCGCCGCCTGGCTGGCTTTGACCTGGCCCCTGCTGCTGGCTTGTGTCCTGCAATCCCCATGGGGTTGGCGGCGGCGGGTGCTGGCACTGGTGGTGGTGGCCCATGGCCTTTGCCTTTGGCTCACCGCATCACGCAATGCCTGGGCCGCTGCGGTGCTGGCGGTCCCCCTGCTGTTGGGACCGGGGGCATGGGTCTGGCTGCTCCCCCTGCTGCTGTTGGCCTTGTTGCCGGTGGCGCTGGCGGTGCTGCCCGGCGTTCCTGTTGGTTTACAGGACTTGGCCCGCTTTGTGGTTCCTGATTCCCTCTGGCAGCGTCTCACGGACCAGGGGTTTGATCGTCCTGTGGCCACCACGCGCTTGAGCCAGTGGTCAGCCGCCAGCCAACTGGCGCTGGAGCGCCCCTGGCTGGGGTGGGGCGCAGGAGTGTTCGGGGTGCTCTATGCCCAGCGCAGCAACTTTTTCCCTGGGCATCCCCACAATTTGCCCCTGGATCTGGGGCTGAGCTTCGGGCTACCTGTGGCGCTGCTGCTGCTGGCGGCGCCCATCTGGACCGTGGTGGTGGCGGCCCGCCACGGCATGGCCACCGCCAGCCCTACGGATCGCGGCTGGTTGGCGGCATTCCTGTTGCTGGCCAGCATCCATGCCACGGATTTGCCCTACTATGATGCCCGAATCAATATGGTGGGCTGGTTTCTCCTGGCCGGACTCCGAGCCTACGGCCTGGCGGCCCATCACCGCAGGCTCACCGGGGCAATGAGGGGGGACGCCCAGATGGAGTGACGTTTTTCCAGTTCCAACTGGCGTTCATAGATGGAGTGGCGGTTGATGGCCCGGGCCAGCAGATAGCAACTGAGGGAGGCCACCAGCATGGGCTTCAGCAGCACAATCTGCTTGGTGAGGGCAAAGGTGATAAAGGTGGCGGCGATGGGGGTTTGGGATGTGCCCGCCACGAAGCTGGCCATCCCTGCAAAGACAAAACTGCTGGGGGCGTAGCCGGTGGTGGTTTGCAGCAATTCGGAACCCACCAGCCCCACGGCACCCCCCAGGATCAACATGGGGGCAAAGAGGCCTCCTGGCGCCCCGGATGCCGCCGCCAGGCCTGTGGTAAAAAACATGGCTACAAAAATGGCCAGGTTGGCCCCCAGATCCGTGGTGCCGTCCCGAAGGTCCAGGGCCACGAGCTTTTTCAAGGCGGCGCCGTCGGCAAATTCGGCGGGCAGGGGGGCAAAGATCAGGCCCAACAACAGACCGCACAGGGCCATGCGCAATACTGGCCGTGGGCCAAACAGCCGACCACACAGACCCTGCATGGTGATCACATAGCGGTTATACAGTTCGCTCAACCCGGCAATCACCAAGCCCAGAAGGATGAGATACAGCACATCAATGGGCTGAAACGTGAAATCCGCGAGATCAAAGGTTTTGGTCACCTCCAGGCTTAAGGCCTGGGTAAAGCCCTGGTTTTTGCCAAAACCAATCCAATTGAGCACATCACCCCAGGTATCCGCCAGGAAGGTGGTGAACAACACCAACATCAGCACCACAGGCCTGGCGTTGTGGAGCAACTCTTCGATGGCATAGATGAATCCGCCGAGGGGGGCGTTAAACACTGCAGCAATGCCTGCACCGCCCCCTGCGGCCACAATCAGGCGCAGGAAGGAGCGGGGGGCCTTGAGATTTGTGGCCATCTGGCATGCCACGGAGGCGCCCATCTGCACGGCGGGACCCTCCGGCCCCAGGGGGAAGCCACTGCCAATGGCCAGGATGCCCCCCAGCAGCTTCACCACCGCCACCCGGATGCCCATGGGCACCCGATGCCCCTGGAGGAATTTCATCACCTGGGTGATGCCGGAGCCATGGGCAGCGGGCGCCAGGTGTTTCACCACCAGTCCCGCCAGGAGGCCGCCAAGGCCGGCGATGATGGGCAACACCAGCCAAGGGGTGGCGCGACCCAGCACCGGCTCCAACTGCTCCACCAGCCCCAGCCGCCAACCCACCACACTGGTGATGCCGTTTTTCAACAACACCGCGGTCCAGGCTGCCCCCAGACCGGTGAGGAGTACCGTGGCCGCCACCGCCAGGGAGCGCTGCTGCAACAGGTTGCGAACGGCGGAGGCTTTGAGTGGTGTGCCAAACATGGTGGTGCTGCTCCTCATTCAGGCCTCGACTTCTGCCACGGCTTCTGCACCGTTGCTGCTGGCTCCTGTCCCCTCTGCAAAGCCGGGAATCCGGTCAAAGTTCAGGTAGCGGTAAAGCCGGGCGGCAAGGGGCTGGATCCTGGCGCTCACAATCCGGTGGTATTCCGCCACGGTGGGGATCCGGCCCAGCACAGCGCTGGCGGCCGCCAACTCGGCGCTACCCAGATAGACCTGGGCCTCATTGCCCAGGCGGTTATTGAAATTCCGGGTGCTGGTGGACACCACCGTGGTGTTGTCCTCAACCCGCGCCTGGTTGCCCATGCAGAGGGAGCAACCCGGCATCTCCATGCGACAACCTGCCGCGGCCATGGCGGCGTAATGTCCTTCCTGTTTGAGGATCTCCTCATCCATGCGGGTGGGTGGGCAAACCCAGAGACGGGCCTTCACCGTGCCCATCCCCTCCAGTACCTTGGCCGCGGCCCGATAGTGGCCAATGTTGGTCATACAGGAGCCGATGAACACCTCCTGCACGGGATCACCGGCCACAGCGGAGAGGGGCTTGATATTGTCCGGATCATTGGGGCAGGCCAGGAGGGGTTCCGTGATGGTGTTCAGATCAATGGCAATGGTTTCCCGATAGACCGCATCGGCGTCGGCCCTGAGCAACTGGGGATTTTTGAGCCAGTCCTCCATGGCGGCAATGCGGCGCCCAATGGTGCGGGCATCCTGGTAGCCCCGGGCAATCATGTTGTTCAGCAGGGCCACATTGCTGCGCAGGTACTCCGCCACCGTGGCGATGGACAGGGCGATGGTGCAGCCGGCACAGGAGCGCTCTGCAGTGGCATCGGTGAGTTCAAAGGCCTGCTCCAGCTTTAGGTCAGGCAGGCCCTCGATTTCCATGATCCGGCCATTGAAGATGTTTTTCTTGTTGGCCTTGGCCACGGTGAGCAGCCCCTGCTGGATGGCCACATAGGGAATGGCATTCACCACGTCCCGCAGGGTGATGCCCGGTTGCAATGCCCCGGAAAACCGCACCAGCACTGATTCCGGCAGATCCAGGGGCATCACCCCCAAGGCGGCGGCAAAGGCAACGATGCCGGAGCCGCCGGGGAAGGAAATGCCCAGCGGGAAGCGGGTGTGGCTATCGCCGCCTGTGCCCACCGTGTCCGGCAGCAACATGCGGTTGAGCCAACTGTGGATGATGCCATCCCCTGGCCGTAGGGCCACCCCACCCCGCTGTGCGAAGAAATCCGGCAGTTCCTTTTGGGTCTGCAGGTCCACAGGCTTGGGATAGGCGGCGGTGTGGCAGAAGCTCTGCATCACCAAATCTGCGGAGAAGCCCAGGCAGGCCAGTTCTTTCATCTCGTCCCGGGTCATGGGGCCTGTGGTGTCCTGGCTCCCCACGGTGGTGACCATGGGCTCGCAACTGCCGCCCGGCCGCACCCCTGGCAGCCCACAGGCCCGACCCACCACCTTCTGGGCCAAGGTGAAGCCCGTTCCGTCATCTGCGGGCTGGCCCGGCCGGATGAAGTATTCTGACGGGGGGAGGCCCAGGCGCTGGCGCACCTTATCGGTGAGGGCCCGACCAATAAGCAGGGGGATCCGTCCACCGGCGCGGATCTCGTCGGCCATGGTGCTGGGCTGCAATGTAAAACGACTCACCACCATCCCGGTGGCGGCATTGGTGATGGTTCCCTGCCCCGGGCGAATCGTGATCACGTCCCCCGTGTTCAATTGGCTCACGTCACACTCCAGGGGCAGCGCTCCGGAGTCCTCGGCGGTATTGAAAAAGATGGGGGCGATTTTGCCGCCAAGGATGACCCCGCCCCGGTGTTTATTGGGCACATGGGGAATGGGTTGGCCAATGTGCCACAGCAGAGAGTTGATGGCGGACTTGCGGGAGCTGCCGGTGCCCACCACATCCCCCACATAGGCCACGGGATGGTCCCCCCGCTCCTTCAGTTGGGCGATGGTGGCCTGGGCCTGGGGGGCGCGGCGCTCCAGCATTGCCAGGGCATGGAGGGGAATATCGGGCCGGGTGGTGGCGTGGGTGGCGGGGGACAGGTCGTCGGTGTTGGTTTCACCAGGCACCTTGAACACGGTGACGGTGAGTGCTTCCGGCAGCGGCGGTTGGCTGCTGAACCATTCCCCTGCTGCCCAGGCGTCCACCACACGGCGTGCAAAGGGGTTGACAGCAGCCCGCTCCAGCAGGTCATTGTAGGCGTCGTACACCAGCAAGGTGCGGCTCAGCCCGGTGGCTGCACAGGCGGCGATGGCCTCATCCGGGCTGTCCAGGAGTTCCAGCAGCGCCGCCACATTATAGCCCCCCACCATGGTGCCCAGGAGTCGGGTTGCATCCAATGGGGATACCAGGGGGCTGGTGACAGTGCCTGTGGCAACGGCGCTCAGCCATGTGGCCTTCACATAGGCGGCTTCATCCACACCCGGTGGAATCCGCTGCTGCAGCAACTCCAACAGCACCTCCTCCTCCCCTGGGGGTGACTCCTGCAGCAATGTGGTGAGGGCCTGGGTCTGGGGGGCATTGAGGGGGAGGGGGGGAATTCCCAGGCTGTGCCGTTCAGCGGCAGCCCGGCGGTAGGCAGCAAGCATGGTGGAGATTCTTTAAGGCGCTGGGGACCATCTTTGCCTACATTGGGGCACGGCATCCAGGCGCCATGGTTTGTACATCCAATCTCCACGTGGTCGAGACACGGCCACTTGTTGCACCTGCCGTCCTGCTGGGTGATCTTCCCCTGGCCCCCCAGGCTGCCCAGGTGGTCTTGAAGGCGCGGCAGCGCATCAAGGCCCTGTTAAGCGGCGAGGATCCCCGTCTGCTGGTGATTGTGGGCCCCTGCTCCGTCCATGATGTGCAGGCGGCCCGGGAGGTGGCGGCTGTATTGAAGCAACTCCACGAGCGCCATGGCCAGAGCCTGGAGGTGGTGATGCGGGTGTATTTCGAGAAGCCGCGCACCACGGTGGGTTGGAAGGGGCTAATCAATGATCCCCACCTGGACCACAGCTATGACGTCAACACAGGTCTGCGGCTGGCCCGTGGCCTGCTGCTCCACTTGGCCGATCTGGGTCTCCCCGCCGCAACGGAGTTGCTGGATCCGGTGGCGCCCCAATACATCGCTGATCTGATCAGTTGGACGGCCATTGGGGCCCGCACCACGGAAAGCCAGACCCATCGGGAGATGGCTTCAGGCCTCTCCATGCCCATCGGCTTCAAAAACGGCACCGACGGCACGGTGACCACAGCCATCAATGCCATGGTCTCCGCGTCCCGGCCCCACCATTTTCTGGGCATCAACACCCAGGGCCAGGCATCCATTGTCTCCACCACCGGCAACCCGGACACCCACCTGGTGTTGCGGGGCGGCGCCGCCGGTCCCAACTACCACAAGGAGCACATCGCTGTCGCAGTGGCTGCCTTGGAGCGGGCCGGTTGCCGCCGTCGCCTCATGGTGGATTGCAGCCATGGGAACTCCTGTAAGGATTTCCACCGTCAGGAAGAGGTTCTGCTGTCTGTGGCCCAACAGGTGCAGGATGGTTCATCCCCCATCCTCGGGGTGATGCTGGAAAGCCACCTGGTGGAGGGGAGCCAGAAGATCCCGGAGGATCTCTCCCAACTCACCTATGGCCAGAGCATCACCGATGCCTGCATCAATCTGGACACCACCTCCCGATTGCTGGACATCCTGGCGGATGCCGTGCAGGATGCCATCGCCCCCAAGACCGTGACAGCCTTCCCTAAGGGCCAAGCCACTGATTGAGGAGGACGGCGGCCCCCAGGGGCAGCAGCAGATTATCCACCCCCAACACACTGATCTGCTCCAGCCCAGCGGCCGCGGTTCCCAGCACCAACAACTGCCCGGGGTCCAGTTGCTCCCCAAACAGCGCCCAGCCCAGCCCCATGGCCACCAAGGCCACGCAGGTGGTGCCCAGAAGGGATTTCCGCTGCCCCAGAACGGACCAACTGGGGGAAGGATAGGCGGTCCCCAGCACCCCTGCCAGCCCATCCCCCAGGGCCATCATCAGCCCGGCGGCCACGACGATGGCAGCCCGGTGGGGCCAGCCCCACCAGAGCAACAGCAGAATGGATAACCCGTAGCCCACGGTGCCATAGCTGTGGCGGTTGACCGATTCCAGGCCTGGCAGCAGTCGGGTGTGCTGGTTCAGGGCGGCCAGGATTGTGGCCAGCACAGCAGCGGCCAGGGCAATGGCGCGGTTGATGTCCGTGGCCCAGGCCATGGGCAGAACCAACCCGGCGCCCAGATGCACCACCTTGCGACTCCACTCGGGTTGGTCCGGGCGCCATTGCCGCAGCAGATGGGCCATGGCCGCCAGCGTAGCCAACCAGCCCCCAATGGCAACGAGACCAAAAATTTGAAGACGCTCCACAGGAAACTGTCTCAGGCCGCCCTTTGCCGTGCGGCCGACGCCTTGAGCTTCTTGATGGCCCGTTCCTGGAGCTGCCGCACCCGTTCCCGGGACACCTTCAGATCATCGCCAATGGCGGAGAGGGTCTGGGGGGTGCTCCCCTCAAGCCCATAGCGCTGCCGCAGAACTTTTTGCTCCCGCTGATCCAACTGGGCCATCCAGGTCTCCAAGTGCTCCTGTTGCAAGCGGCGGTCGATCTCGTCCAGGGGTTCATGGTCCATGGGCTGCGCAGTCAACTCACCAATGGTGCTGCGGTCTTCGTCGCCACGGGCATGGGCGTCAAGGGATGTACAGGGCCGGCTTTGGGTCAGCAGTTCGTCCAGTTCATCCAGGCTCATTTCCATGCGGTGGGAGAGTTCCAGACGGTTGGGTTGGCGCCCCAAACGATGGGATAAGTCCCGGGTCACGCGCCGCAACTTGGTGAGCCTCTCCCCAATATGGATGGGAAGGCGAATGGTGCGGGACGTGTTGTCAATGGCGCGAACCATGCTTTGGCGGATCCACCAGTAGGCATAGGTGGAAAACTTGTAGCCCATGCTGGGGTTGAACCTGTCGACAGCCCGCTCTAAACCGATAGTGCCTTCCTGGATCAGATCCAGCAACTCCAGGCCCTGATGCTGATATTTTTTGGCCACACTAAATACAAGCCGTAAATTGGCGGCAATCATGCGCCCCCGGGCCCGCTCCCCCGCTCGCAAAATCTTTCTCTGCTCAACCGTTTGCTGCGTGGAAGGAACTGTCCCCTTAAGAAGCTTCAGGGCTTGCACCTGATGGGCCAACTCAATTTCCTCATGGGGACTGAGAAGAGGCTCCTTGCCAATTCTGCTGAGATACCAACCAATGGAGTCACCACGGAATTGGCCAGTTGTGTGAGTACCAATGTACTTGGAAACGCCTCTCGCCATGAACCTTATGTCTCCAGATGAAGCATCATCCCCCGTAGCGTATAGCGCCAATCACGGACTTGACAATGAAACATCCGTTCCAATTCCATTGCCTGCTTTTTCCAGTTGCCCTTCATGCCCTGGCTTCTGGGGAAATCCTTTGAAGATTCACGGAATTCTTTCTGAATGTTGCAACGCTTATCTGGCGAGGTGCCGCCGGCATCGGCTTGAGAGTTGATCCACCAGAGCAACAGCCACAAAAATGACCAACAACAGGGCCATCACCTGTCCATAGTCCAGGAGCCGTAAGGCGCTGATCAACTCTGTCCCGATTCCTCCGGCCCCCACAGCCCCCAGCACAATGGCCGAGCGCATATTGAACTCCCAGCGGTAAAACACCAGATCCAACATGCTGGGCAAGCACTGGGGCAGCAGCACATGGACAAATACCTGGAGCCGATCAGCGCCAGTGCTGAACAGCGCCTCCGCCGGATCCGGATCGGCCTGCTCCATGGTTTCCGCCATGAACTTGCCCACCATGCCCACGGAATGGATGGCCAGGGCCATGGCACCGGCCAACTGGCCAAACCCCACGGCGGCCACCAGCAACAGGGCCAGCAGCAGATCCGGTAAGGCCCGCAGGAGATTGAGCACGCCACGGGCCAGCCGTTGAATCAAGGGGTGGGGTGCCGTGCGCCGGTTGGCCAGAAACGCCATGGGCAGTCCAAACACCACCGCCAGCGCCGTGCTGGCGATGCTGATGCACAGGGTCTCCCAGAGGGGCACCAGCCAATGGGGCCACCGCTGCAGACGGAGGGGGAACAACTCCCCCAGCAGCTCCCCCAGTCCTTGGGTCCCTTCCCAGAGGCGTTGCAAGTCAAACAGCCCCACCTGCCAGCAGGACACCACCACTACCGCTCCCATGACCAGGAGGAGTAACCGGACCCGCAGCAAAGGGGGCGCCATGGCAGGTCCGGCCTTTAGGAATCCATCACCAGCGCCTCCAGGGACAGCCCCAGAACACGGGCAGCCTGGCGAATGCCGTCATAGTCACTGTCCTGGATGGGGGCAAAACCATCAGCCTGGAAGGGCTGGAGCACCGCGGGATCCTTCAGCCTGTAGAAGCTTTGCCTGATAGCGTGGCGCAGCTCCTCGGGCAACCCACTGGCCATGGTCCAGGGGTATTGGGGAATGGGTTGGGAGTAGCCCAACACCACAAGCCGGTCCGGGTTGATGGTGCCTTGCGCCACCAGCTTCCGGTAGATGGGCCGGCTCAACCCACCCGCGGCGGCAAAACCCTGCTCCACAGCTTTGGCCACGGCATCATGGCCCCCCAGAAAGACGGGCTGGTAATGCTCATCGGGATAAAGGCCGGCCTCCGCCAGGCGCAGTTGGGGGAACAGGCGGGACGAGGTGGAGGCCGGATCCCCCAGGGCCATGGTCTCCCCTTCAATGGCGGCGAAGGTGTCAATCCCCCGCTCCCGGTTGCCAATCAGCACCGACTGGTACGTGGTGGAGCCATCCTTGCGGCGCACTGCAAAGGGCTCCAAGGGGGTCCTGCTGCGGGCAATCACGTAGGAGAGGGGACCGAAGTAATTGAGGTGGGTCTTGTTGCGCCTGGCTGCTTCCACCATGGTGGAGTAATCCGTGCTCACCACCAGCTTCACGGGCAGCTCCAGGGTCTCTTCCAGGTGGGCCTTGAGGCCCTGGTTGTCCTGAATGACAGTGGCGGCGTTCTCGTCGGGCAGGAGGGCCACCACCAAGGTGGTGACGGCAGCGGGTTGATGGGTAGTGGGGGGTTGGGAGCCGCCACTGCCGCAAGCCGTGGTGAGCACCAGCGCGCAACAGCAGACCACCCTGGCAATCCGCTTCATCCTGATCCTTGTTGATTCTTTGCTGGTGATGAAGCGTAGAGCGCCTTGAGCAAGCCTTGATCCACAGCATGACTGGGGGAATCAAACACCACGGCGCCGGCACGGATGCCGATGATACGATCCGCAATGGCCCTGGCCTGGTGCGGTTGATGGAGGCTGATGATGGCCATCAGCCCCAGGCGCCGCTGCAAACGGCGCAGTAATTCCAGCACCGCCTCCCCTGTTTGAGGGTCCAGGGACGCCACCGGCTCATCGGCCAGCACCAGGGCGGGGTGATTGGCCAGGGCGCGGGCAATGCCCACCCGTTGTTGCTGGCCGCCACTGAGACGGTCTACCCGTTGATCCGCCTGCTCCTGTAATCCCACCAACCCCAACATGGCCAAGGCCTGCTTCTGCAATCCGGATCCCGGCGGCAGGAATGACGTCAGCCATGGTCGGGTACTGACAAAGGCCTTCAACACATTTTGCCGTACCGTCTGCCGTTGCACCAGGGCATGGTTTTGATAGATGGTGCCCATGCGGTGTTGACAATGGCGCCGCCAACGGGGGGAGCGATGGAGATTCACCCCTTGAAAAAGAATCCGCCCCCGCTGGGGAACCAGCGCCCCATTGAGACAGCGAATCAGTGTGGACTTCCCAGCCCCGGACAGACCCAGCAACGCAACAATCTGGGGCTCCTGCACCACAAAACTCACATTTTGGAGCGCGGCTGGTTGATGGTTGGCCTGGTTCCCATGGCGAAATTCAATGGTCTCGACAGCCAGCATTTGACATGGACGGTTGGTCTGAGCTTTACATCAAGGCATTGTCCCACGTCCTTCTTGCCATAGGGCTTCTCAAAAAGCCGAATGGGAGTAGAAAGGGGGATTGCCCAGGTTTTGCCTAGGGCTGCTCATCGGTGCTTTCCGTAGTCTCAGAGGCGAGCTGAAAGATGAGATGCGCGCTGGCGAGGACAG
>JAJDUS010000056.1 GCA_022826535.1 Prochlorococcaceae cyanobacterium jk18x1bzbins.87 | reverse complement strand
GGCAGGCTCCAGAGCATGGCATCAGTGGTGAACTGAAGGGCCACACCCTCCTGACCCATGCAGAAGAGGAGTTCCAGGACCAGGGCCTGGCCCTCTCCTTCTCCTGGGAACCCAACCCCTCCAACCGTGGCCCCTCCCTCTCCATCAGCCACACCATAGGCGCCGCCCCGTCGGAGGGCATGGATGCCCTGCTACATCCCACCACCATGGGAGGGCTGGATGCTGAACCCACCACTGGGCAATGGTTTGAAGCAGAGTTGGCCTATGGCTTCCCCGCCTACAACGACCGCATCACCATCAGCCCTGCTGTGGCAATGGCTCTCTCCCCCTCCAGCAGGACCTATGGGCTCCTCTGGTCAGTGGCTCCATACTCTGAACAGCCACACGCTCATCCTTGGCAACTCTCCATCGAAGCAGAACAGGAACTCTCCTCTCCCTCGACTCCAATCGATCACTCCTTCAAGCTCACTTTCTCCTCTCTCCTCTGAAAGGTGGTGAGCAGTTGTATGGAAAAGCTTGCTGGTCTAGGCAATCCCTCTCCTGGCCTGATTTTCCCAATAGCAGCTTCTGGGAACCTCGAAAAATAGGGAAACCTGGGAAACCCCTTTCTGGCCCAGTCCTGGCTTTTCAAAAGCCTTGCTGCAAGAGAGGAGTGAGAGTCTTCTGTGAAAGCGCTTTGAAGTTTTCCAGGGTGTCCATAGGGAGCCGGGAATGAAGAGGAAGTTACTGTAACCCCAGTTGTGGATAAGGTGAGGCCAGGGATGTGGACTGTGCTGATGTTGCCCTTGGTTGGGGCCAGGGAGTAGGCCGCCAGGCAAGAGGGGAGATGGGCGAGGGCATGGCGGGGAGAGCGGTGGCGCCTGTGCTCCGACCCCATGCCCGACTTCAGCTTGGCAAAGAGGGTTTCGATGCTGCATCGTTTTCTCGGCAGCAGTTTGCCCAGCAAGGGGAGGAGGAGGTTCTTCATGGTGCGGCCAATGCCGGTGAGCAGGTGCAGACCCCGTTGCCATCGGCGTTTCATGGGGGACTGGCAATGGATCCCTATCACCGAATCCCTTGCCCCGTAGAGCAGCGGTGATGCGCTCCAGCGGTTGACGGTCATCGGTATTACCTCCTGTGATCTTGAAGGCCACGGTCTGACCCTGATGGTGGATGGGCAGGTGGCGCTTGAAGCCAAAGAACCAGCCCATGGAGGTACGCCCTCCTTGGGCCAGCCCTCGGAACACCCCGTTGCCACTGATGCGGGCCTTATGGCAGACTGCCAGCTTTGTGCTCTCCACAAGGTAGAGTCCGGTGTCCTGGAACCGGTAACAATGGAGCAGGAGGTCAAAGGGCAGCAGCAGCCGCGGCATTGAGGCCACAAACCTGCTGGAGGGGAAGCTGAGCAAAGCAGCGGCCCAACTCCTGCTCCATGCCGTAGCGCCGGAACTGCTTGCAGGTCTTGTCGGGCCAGAGATGGAAGAGCACCATGATGGAGAGCATCTGGCCGAGGGATGCCCCCGCGTTGGCGCTGACGGTCTGAAGGGATCAGGTGCTGCTGCTACTGGTGGAAGCATTGGGCAAAGCCATCAGGACAGCAGAAAACAGGGCCACGGTAGAGTTTTTGAGGAGGGCACCTTCCCCTTGTGTGTCGCTAGGGTCAGGACTCATCACCAGAAGAGGACATGGCGGCCAGGAGGATGGCAGAGCAGAAGACGTGGGCGCAGCGGTCGTAGCGGGTTGCAAGACACTGCCAGCCCTTCAGTCGGGAAAAGAGCGTCTCGATTTTGTGACGCCTGCGATCCAGCCTCTTGCTGTAACACACTGATTTCTTGCGGCAGTGACGGGGCGGGATGCAAGGTGGGATGCCCTGCTGGGACAGCATCTTACGGATTTTGTCCCTGTCATACCCTTGATCCCCCATCACTGTTGCCGCAGGCGGCAGGTCCTTCGCACCCCATCAGCACCAGTGAAGTCACTGCATTGCCCCTCACGCAGGTGGAGCCGCAGGGGACCATCCTTGCTGTCGCAGACCCCATGGAACTTGCTGGTCATGCCCCCTTGGTGCCACCAATCAGGCGGGGGGCACCCCCCCTTTGTTGAGGCTGGACGCCGTGGGATGGGCTTTGACGTCAGTGGCATCAATCATCAGGACCTCTGGCTCTGGGGCATCAGGTGGCTCTACGGCATCGGATGCTGACAACTCAGAAAAGATCAGATCAAAAACACCCTTGTCTCACCAGCGGCGGCAACGGTTGTCGAGGGTTGTGTGGGGACCATCGGCCGGCCGCCGGGACAGCCAGCCAGCGCAGACCCTTCTGAGTGACATGGATGATGCCGCTCAACACCTTCCTGTCATCTACCCGCTTCACACCCCGTTCCTTGGGAAATCAAGGGGCGGATGTGGGCAACCTGCTCTGCGCTGAGCCCAAAAAACTGGGCCATCACCCATCTCCTCCTGGTGCGCTCTCGGGGCTCCTTCTCTGGTGAGAGGATCACCCCTCACATCATGGGTCCTGACCCTGGCCGGATCCTGAATCGGGCATGGCCTGATTGGGGAAGATCTCCCCTCCCCAATGGGTGCCTGGGGATGCTGCCTTCTGCCAGGCCGAGGACCTGCTGTGCCCCAGCACTCTCCAGCAGGGGCTTTCCCCCCATGGAGACTCACACCCCAGCGGGTGCTCTCCCCCCCTTCTCTGACAGCCCCCTTCTCCAGAACTCAGGTTAAGTAAATTCATGGAGGCCAGTTTATTTGGGGAAAGCCTGGAAAACTCCCAAGCGCTTTCACAGAAGACTCTCACTCCTCTCTTACAGCAAGGCTTTTCAAAAGCCAGGACTGAGCCGGAAAGGGGTTTCCCAGTGTTTCCCTGATGGGATACCGGTGAAGCGACGCACGCTCTGCGCTCCATAGAGCATATCCTCCATGGCTGGATCGTTAAGCTTGTAGAAGAGTTGGACGCAATGCACCCGCAGCATCGGCTCCAGCGGATAGGTAACTCCCCCCTTGCCAGCTTGGGGGTAGTACGGCCTGATCTCCTCTACCCGATCACCCCAGGGAATCAGCACATCCATCCGCTCCAGCAATTGCTCTCGCCCTGTTTTCTGCTTCTTCCCCTCGTACTCAAGATCCCCAAAGCTCTTCTCCATGCTCTTCATGCCACCAAAACTCCAGCCATGACTTAATCCTAACGACCCACGGGACTCGTTCAGAGGTTCCTTAGTATTAATGTATTGAAAGTTCAGTGGATTTCACATAAAGGTCATGTTATAATTTCTTAAATTTAAATATCTTCCTAAGCTCTTAATGTTGTTATGGCAACACTTTAAAATTCAGGCCAAGGGTTGACAATCTTTGGATCTTACCCCTAGCTTAGACGTGAATTGGAATCACAAGCATGGTGACACCATTTCCCTTAGTGCCTGCTGTGGCGGGTGTTGAGGGGTTGATTAAGTCTATCAACGATCCCATCAATAGCTTTGCCTGGGGTTGGCCCACGGTGCTGCTCATTGCTGCGACGGGCATCCTCCTGATGCTACGGCTCAGCTTTATGCCGGTGCGACGACTTGGCTATGGCTTGCGTCTCTTGCTACAGCCCACAGACCCGGCAGAGAAAAAAGGGGACATTACCCCTTTCCAAGCCTTGATGACCTCCCTCTCTGCCACAGTGGGCACCGGCAATATTGCTGGCGTGGCAGCAGCCATCTTCGTGGGCGGACCCGGGGCCGTGTTCTGGATGTGGGTCGTGGCCTTCTTTGGCATTGCCACAAAGTATGCCGAGGCGGTCCTGGCAGTGCATTATCGAGAGGTGGACCCCTTGGGCAACCACGTGGGTGGGCCCATGTACTACATCAAGAATGGCCTGGGGCCAAATTGGCGTTGGCTCGGGGTGCTGTTTGCCCTCTTTGGCATGTTGGCAGCGTTTGGCATCGGCAATGGGGTTCAATCTTTTGAAGTGGCCAGGGCCCTGGGCACGGTTGGCATCCCCAGTTTGCTAACCGCTATGGTGATGGGGGCACTGGTGTTCATGGTGATCATTGGCGGCGTCAAGCGCATCGCCCAGGCAGCTACTGCTGTGGTGCCTTTTATGGCCATCGGCTATGTGGTGGTTTGCCTGCTGCTGCTGGTGATTAATGCAGGCGCAGTTCCCGGAGCCATTGGCAGCATTTTCTCCAATGCTTTCACGGGTCAGGCTGCAACGGGCGGCGCCCTTGGCACGGTCATCCTCCAGGGTTTCAAGCGGGGGATCTTCTCCAATGAAGCGGGGCTGGGCAGTGCCCCCATCGCCCACGCAGCCGCAAAAACAAGTCAGCCTGTGCGCCAAGGCGCCATCGCCATGCTGGGCACCTTTATCGATACCATTGTCATCTGCACCTTGACAGCTCTGGTGATCCTCTCCAGTGGCGCCATGAACGGCGAACTTTCAGGTGCCGATCTGTCCATTGCGGCCTTCAATGAAACCTGGGGCGGCAGTGGCTGGATTGTGACCGTGAGCCTCTTGTTTTTTGCCTTCACCACTGTGCTGGGCTGGAGTTTCTACGGGGAGAAATGCACCGAGTTTCTCTTTGGCGTTAAGGCCATCACCCCCTTCCGTCTGGTCTGGGTTGCGGTGGTGGTCATTGGTTCCGTTGCTGGTGATCGCGGTATCGTTTGGGGTGTAGCGGATACCCTCAATGGCCTGATGGCCATTCCCAACCTGATTGCCCTGGTGTTCCTCTCCGGCATGGTCGCCAAGCTCACCCGGGATTACGCCTTCTCCGAGTAGGCCTGGAATCCATCGCCGCGGCAATGCAGCACACCCGCTTACGCCAGGTCACGGGGGAGAGCCTCCATGGCCTGGCCCTTTGGGCAGCCAATCCCTGGCGCCAGGGATCCTTGCTGGCTGTGGTTTTCACAGCGGCGTTTGTCTTGGGGAATGGCATCACCACTATTTCCGGGGCACTCAATGTCCTGGATCCCATGGCGGCTATCGTCGCCATGGCCCTGACGGAGGTGCTGGTGCGACAACGCCCACGCCTGCAGCGCCAGCGCAATCATCTTTGGCTCCACCTGGCTGATGCCTTTCGTGTGGGCTTTCTCTATGGGGTCATCCTGGATGGATTCCGCTTGATGGCCTAGGGTCAGGACTCATAAACTAGAAGAGGGCAGTGGCGGCCAGGAGGATGGCAGAGCGGAAGACACGGAAGATGCGGGCGCAGCGGGTTGCAATGCACCGCCAGTCCTTCTGTCGGGAAAAGAGCGTCTCGATTTTGTGACCCTTGCCATCCAGCCTCTTGCTGTAATGGACTGGTTTCTTGCGGCAGCGACGGGGCGGGATGCAAAGCGGGATGCCCTGCTGGGCCAGCATCTTACGGATTGTGTCCCTGTCATACCCTGTCACCGTGGCCGCAGGCGGCAGGTCTTTGCGCACCCACACAGCACCGGTGAAGTCACTGCATTGCCCCTCACGCAGGCGACCACCTTTGCTGTCACAGACCCCATGGAGCTTGCTGGTCATGCCCCCCTTGGTGCCACCAATCAGGCGGGGGGCACCCCCCGTGTTGAGGCTGGACGCCGTGGGATGGGCTTTGACGTCAATGGCGTCAATCATCAGCACCTCTGGCTCCGGGGCATCAGGTGGCTCTGCGGAGTCGGATGCTGACAACTCGGAAAAGATCAGATCAAAAACACCCTTGTCTCACCAGCGGCGAAAACGGTTGTAGAGGATTTTGTGGGGGCCATAGGCAGCCAGGGCATCCACCCAGCGCAGCCCTTCTGAATGACAGGGATGATGCCGCTCAACACCTTCCTGCCATCGACCCGCTTCCCACCCCGTTCCTTGGGGAACAAGGGGCGGATGCCATCAACCTGCTCCGTGCTGAGCCCCAACAACTGGGCCATCACCCATCTCCTCCTGGTGCTCTCTTGGGGTGGGGGTCCCTCTCTGGCGAGCTTGATGGCCCAAGGGGCCGGGGCATAGCCTGGGGGGCTGGCACTTGGGAAAGATCTTTGGCATGGTGGAAGCGACATGTTCCTTGACCAATCCTGGTGATGGCTCGCTCTCTTCGGTTGCTGGCCGCAGTTCCCCTACTGAGCTTGATGGCAATGCCTGCTTTGGCCGGTGGGCGCTATCAGGTGAAGCCCCGGGATAGTTTCTACAGCGTTGCCCGTCAGTGCCAGGTGGATGTCTATGAACTCATGCGCCTGAACCCCCGCCCGGATAATGCTCTCAAGCTGGGGGAGCAGCTACGCCTGCCTGAGAATGCCCGGTGTGGGGGCAGCACAGGCTCCGCCGTTGGAACTGGTCAGACTTCAGCTTATCAGGCCCAGCCCCGGGATAGCTTCTACAGTGTTGCCCGCAAATGCCAGGTGGATGTCCATGAACTCATCCGTTTGAACCCCCGCCCGGATAATGCTCTCAAGCTGGGGGAGCAACTGCGCCTCCCTGGCAATGCCCGGTGTGGGAGTGGCACGGGCTCTGCTGGTAGAATTGCCCAGACTTTAGCCTACCAGGTGCAGCCCCGGGATAGCTTCTACAGCGTTGCCCGCAAATGCCAGGTGAATGCAAAAGAACTGATGGACCTCAATTCCGCAGGCGGAGCCACCCTGCAACCTGGCCAGCAGTTGACATTGCCCAGCCATGCCCGCTGCCCAAGCCAAGCCGCCACCGTAGCCAGCGCCAGCCCAGCCCATCAGCACAGCGACACGGTAGCCGGCACCGGCGCCAGCACAACACCGGCCCAGGCGATGGAAGGGACATTCTCTTACCAGGTGCAGCCACAGGAGGGCTTCTTTAGCATTGCCCAGAAATGCAAAGTGGACACCAGAGAGCTGATCAAACTCAATCCTGAGAGCGACACGGTTCTGCGCCCTGGTCAGCAGTTGACATTGCCCAGCCATGCCCGCTGCCCCGACCAGTCCACCACGGTGGCCAGTGCCAGCCCATCCCGCCAGAGCGCCAACACACAAACCAACACCGGCACCAGCACAACACCGGCCCAGGCTGCAGCCGGCACAAGAAACTATTACGAGGTGCAGCCCCGGGATGGCTTCTACAGTATCGCCCGTAAGTGTCAGGTCAATGCCAAAGCACTGATGACCCTGAATCCCCGCCCTGGCAACACCCTCTACGTGGGAGATCAGTTGGAATTGCCCAGAGGCGCGAAATGCGATAGCCTGCTGGCTGCCAATCCAGACGCCGCTGCAGCTTCAGCCACCACCTCAGCCGCCACTGGCGGTGGGGTGACATTGGATTCCGGTTGGCGTTCCTACGGTCCCCTCAAAGTCAATTGGCAAGATTGGCGGATGATGGAAGGCCATTGGGTCGCACAAAGCCTGAATCAATCGGGTCAACCCCTCTACCTGGCCATCAATTGCCCTGCCCAGCGCATCAATCAAACCAGCGGCAATGGCGAGTGGTCCACATGGGAGTTGCCCGATCCGGATTTCGAGAAGCAGCTCATGGATGACCTTTGCCAAGAGAAGAAAACCTTGAGCTAACTCCAGTTCTGGATCAAGGGGCCACCAGGGAAGGGGTTGGCCGCTGCGGCGTGAGCCCCTCCATGGGGGAAAGCCTCTATGGGAGGGTGCTGTTGTGCCCCGGCAAGCTCTCGGCCTGGGACAAGGCAGTGTCCCCAGGCGCCCCCACCGGGAAGAGGGGCATCTTCCTAAATCGGCCATTGCCCCATTCAGTATCCGTGTCGTTCACACAGGCGGAAGGCCCCCTCATGAGGGGCTCTACTGTTGTGGCGCTGTTCTGGCTGTCTTTGATGACCTTGCCCAGCACTTCCAGGAGTGGCAGCACCACCACCTGATCCCCTCAGATCGTCAGTGCCAGTGACCGGGCAAGCTCTCCCTTGGTGAGATGCTCTTCATCCTGGCGCTCTTCCCTCTCTCCCCCTACCAAGAGCTTCAAGCATTTCTGGCGTATGGCCTGGAGTAGGAGTTCCGCCACTGCTTTTTGCTGATCTCCCCAGCACCGGCCGGTTTATGGTCCTGATGCCACGGCTCCTGCTGCCCTTCTGTCTCCTGCTCCACTGCCACTGTGGCCAGAAAGCCGGGATCTACGTTGTCGATAGCGCCAAGCTGGTGGTCTGTCATAACGCACGGATCAGGCGGAACAAGGTGTTCCAAGGGCTGGTCCAACGGTGCGGCCGCACCGCCGTGGGCTGTTTTTTGGCTTCAAGCTCCATCTGTCCATCCACCACCATGGCCAGATCATGGCCGTCAAGATCACAGGGGGCAACACGACGGATGCCCGCCAACCGTCACCGCTCCTCTACGGGACAAGGTGGTCGGCGATGGAGAATACGGTGCCAAGTTCCTCATGAAGCGTCTATGGGGGCGGATTCTCCACCTGCCCACTGGCACTGGCCGCACCATGAAGAACCTCCTCCTCCCCCTGCCGGACAAGTTGCTAATGCCTTTGTCCACCTCCTCTCCTGCCTGGCCGGCTTAATCCAGGACCGGGGTTGCCGTTGACACTGTTGACAGCAGTTGCTGGTGGTCAGGAGGTCCACTGGGGGTAAGGGACAGGACAGCCCCCGCCATAGGCCAGATTGGGGGTACGCCACAGTGGGGTATGGACATCCTTGTAGCTGGTGGTGGGCTTTGCGGCACCTTGGTGGCCCTGGCCCTCAGCCAGCGTCGGCTTGGCGTGACTCTGCTAAGAGGATCAGCCCACCCACGGCCTGTGCCTGCCGCCACCCATTACAGCTATGGGGGCATTCCCTGGTGGATGGGAGTTGGGGATGGGGGAAGGAAGTTGTCAGGTCAGGGACTGACCTGCTGGCGACAGCTGCAGGAGTGCCATGGGGATCTGGGTTTGCGGCCAGCCGCACTGCTGCTCTACTGGTCTGCGGCGGATGACAAGGGTGCTGTGGAGTCTGCCGTGGCGGCCCTCGTGGCCAGTCTCCCTGCGGGCGCCACGCCAGAGCGCTGGGGGCGTCATTCCCTCTGTGGGGGGGACTTCCAAGCCCTGGGGCTGAGCTGTGCCGGCGCCCTGGAGCTTCCCTATGGACACATTAACACCCACCATTACCAGCAAGCCATGGCCAGAGTTTTGTTATCCCGGAGGGTGAGATGCTTACCCGGGACGGTGGCCCAACTGCTGATACGCCATGGACAGTGTATCGGGGTCCGTCTCACGGATGGTGCCGTGCTGAGGTCTGATGGCGTGGTCCTGGCCACTGGGGCTGCCATGGCCAGCCTGGTGCCCCTGCCGGAGGCATTCCAGTGGTTCCCCTATAGCTGGGCCAGTGTGCTGCCTCTGCATCCACCACAGCCATGGCCTGACGTCATCCTGCAGCCCCTGTTGGGGGGGCGTGAGCGGATAGAGTGCCAGGGACGAGAAGACCTGGTTGTGGATGCCGGTCTGGCCCCATGGGATGGGGGCGTAGTCTTTGGCCAGGCCACCAGTTTTCAACACCAGAGCAGGCTTCCTGATGCCGCCCCGGACAACCCCACCGCCATGTCGCTGCCGGGACCTTGGCAACCGGCCATGGCGGAGGCTCGCCTTCGTCGCGCCTTGGCTGAATGGGCTCCGGGGCTGGCGGCAGCGGCCCAGCGGCAACAGGCAAGGGTACGGCACTGCCCCGTCAGCTACAGTCCAGATGGCCGACCATGGGTTGGTCCCTGTCCTGGAATTGACAACCTCTGGCTGTTTGGGGGCTTTCGGGGAGGATTTGCCTTGGCACCAGTGTTGGCGCCCCACTTGGCGGACGCCATTGCCCACAACAGTACCATTGCCCCGGAGTGGGAGGTGGACCCAGCCCGCAGGCTGGGGTCCAACAGGGCTGGGCCTGTTCCCCGGCCTCAGGAGGGAGCAGGTAGTGGTTCTGCGTCTTGATCGCTTTCGGAGGCGGCGGAGTCAGCAGCGACGGGCCGCACCCCATGAATTCGGAAAAGATCGGCCAGGACCCTGCGGTGGCGAGTCCGCTCCACAATGCAGTCCACAAAACCGTGATCCTGCAGATATTCCGCCGTCTGAAAATCAGCAGGAAGCTTTTCCCGCAGGGTTTCCTCAATCACCCGGCGACCGGCAAAACCGACCATGGCCTTCGGCTCAGCCAAGTTCAGATCCCCCAGCATGGCAAAGCTGGCCGTGACCCCACCGGTCGTGGGATCCGTCAAGAGGGGAATATAGAGGCACCGGGCCTGGCGGTGGCGATGCAATGCGCCAGCCACCTTGGCCATCTGCATCAGGCTGAATAACCCTTCCTGCATTCGCGCCCCGCCGGAAGCACAAACAATGACCACGGGACAGCGGCACCGGGTAGCTGTTTCCACCAGACGGGTGAGCTTTTCCCCCACCACGGACCCCATGCTCCCCCCCATGAAGCGGAAGTCCATTACCCCAAGGGCCAGGGTCATGTGGTGGAGACGGGCCATGCCCGTGACCACCGCATCACGCAACCCTGTGGATTTCTGGTAGTCCCGCAGACGATCAACATAGGCCTTGCGGTCCTGGAAGCCAAGGGGGTCCGTGGGGCGTAGTTGTTCATCAAGGGGCTGGAAACTGCCCTCGTCCGCCAATAAGCGAATCCGCTGTTGACTATCAATGCGGAAGTGATGACCACATTTCAGGCAAACACTGGCATTGGCCAGCAGGTCTTTGGTGTAGCTCACCTCGCTGCAGCTGGGGCATTTGCTCCAGAGGCCATCACTTCCGTCACTGTCTTGAAGGCTGCGCAGAGCAGGTGCTTCCCGTTTGCGGCTGGCGAACCAATCAAGGAGGGACATGCTTGACTTTTTGTGGGCCTGTCATACGATAGTGGCGCAAGTAAAGAAATTAAGAAGCCCAGTCTCAGATCAGTCTCACTTGATTGGTCAACCTTGAATCCCATTGTCCAGCCACCTCAATCCATTTAGGGACACACTGGAAAATCCCAAAGTGCTTTCTTCATAGAAGACTCTCACTCCTCTCTTACACCAAGGCTTTTCAAAAGCCAGGACTGAGCCAGAAAGGGGTTTCCCAGTGTTTCCTTAGGGTCAGGACTCATCACCAGAAGAGGACGGCGGCAGCCAGGAGGATGGCAGAACGGAAGACGTGGGCGCAACCGTCGTAGCAGGTTGCAAGACGCTGCCAGTCCTTCTGTCGGGAAAAGAGCGTCTCGATTTTGTGACCCTTGCGATCCAGCCTCTTGCTGTAATGGACTGGTTTCTTGCGGCAGCGACGGGGCGGGATGCAAGGCAGGTTACTATGGCCGCAGGCGGCAGTCTTTGCGCACCCACATCAGCACCGGTGAAGTCACTGCATTGCCCCTCACGCAGGCGACCACCTTTGCTGTCACAGACCCCATGGAGCTTGCTGGTCATGCACCCCTCGGTGCCACCAATCAGGCGGGGGGCAATCCCCCCTTGTTGAGGCTGGACGCCATGGGATGGGCTTTGATGTCAGTGGCGTCAATCATCAGCACCCCTGGCTCTGGGGCCATCGGATGCTGACAACTCGGAAAAGATCAGATCAAAAACACCCTTGTCTCACCAGCGGCGGCAACGGTTGTAGAGGGTTGTGTGGGGACCATCGGCAGCAGGGGCATCCACCCAGCGCAGCCCCTTCTGAATGACATGGA
>JAJDUS010000125.1 GCA_022826535.1 Prochlorococcaceae cyanobacterium jk18x1bzbins.87 | reverse complement strand
GGGCATCAGCGGTGCGTTGAAGGGACACACCCTCCTCACCCATGGGGAAGAAGACCTCCAGGAACAAGGCCTGGCCCTCTCCTTCTCCTGGGAGCCCACCCCTTCCAAGCGTGGCCCCTCCCTCTCCCTGAGCCACGCCATGGGCGCCACCGCAGCAGGCGGCATGGATGCCCTGTTGAACCCCACCACCTTTGAGGGGCTGGATGCTGACCCCAGCAGTGGGCAACGTTTTGAAGCGGAGCTGGCCTATGGCTTCCCTGCCCATAATGACCAACTTACCCTCACCCCGGCAGTGGCGTTGGCCCTCTCCCCCACCAGCAGGAACTACAGCCTCCTCTGGTCTTTGGCGCCCTACCCTGACCAAGCCCAAGCTGATCCTTGGGAACTCTCCCTGGCGGGGGAGCGGCAAGAGCCGAACACCACCACCTCGCCGGTGGATCACTCCCTCAAGCTGCACTTCTCCACACTCTTCTGAGGGGAAATTGAGGCATCCATACTTGCCAGCCTGTTCCCCCGTGGAGCAGAGACAGGGGACAGGAGAACTGCATCCCCTCAGACCTTCAGCGCTAGCGACCGGGCTTCATCCTGGTGTTCTTCCCCCTCTCCCCCTATAGGACTTCAAGCAGTATCTGGGGTGGAGCAAGAGTTCCGCTACTGTCTTGCTGGTCTCCCCACCCTACGGGGCAAGGGAGTCGGCGATAGGGGATCCATTACCAAGTCCCTCATGAAACGCCGATGGCAGCGGGGTCTCCACCTGCTCACTGGCATTCGCCGCACATGAAGAATCACCACCTCCTCCTGCTGCTGGACGAGCTGCCGAGAAAACGATCCATCATCGAAACCCTCTTGGCCAGACTGAACCCAAGGATAGGGATGGGGTGGGATGGGAGCACAGCCGCCACCGTTCTCCCCTCAATGCCTTTGTCCAGATCCTCTCCTGCCTGGCGGCCTACTCCCTGGCCCAACCCAAGGTCAACATCGGCACAGTTCACAATCTCTCCTCACCTTAATCCGGAACTGGGGGTTATCTAACCCCCACGGCATGGGAAACGGCGCGAGCACTCCACCACGCCCCATGGATTGACCCATGGGCACCATCCGATATGGCCTCCAGACCTTAAGCTGAGATGAAGCAATCCCCTGTATGTCTTGGTGCCTTGGCGCCCCCGACTGCCATCATCTCCGTTGCGGGAAACCCAGCAGGGGCCTGCTCCCCAGGGCCAGCCTGATGAGAACGATCTCTTGCATCGTCTCTACGGCATTGGTTTTCAGGAGTTGCAGGTCCCCAATCCCCAGTTGCGGCTGTTCCTCAGCCTGGAGCGGGAGGTGGATCTCGTGGAGTTAGAGCGGATCACCACAGCAGTGGGTTGGCGGCCGCGGCCGCTGCGCAGGGTGCGACGCGCCCTGCGCCATAGCCTGCTGGTGGTGGGCCTTTGGTGTCATGACCCCTTTCTTCCCCGGCTGGTGGGCTTTGCCCGCTGCATCGGAGATGGGGTGATCAATGCCACTGTGTGGGATGTTGTGATCCACCCCGCCTATCAAGGGGTGGGTCTGGGACAGGGGCTCATGGCATTTGTTGTGAAGCAACTGCAGGTCATGGGCGTGGAGCACGTCACCCTCTTTGCAGACCCTGGTGTCGTCTGTTTTTATCAACACCAAGGCTGGGAGGTGGAACCCAAGAACCAGCGCTGCTGTTTCTGGTATGCCTGCTGAGCCGGCCATCACCCTGAGCTGGATTATTCCTGCCCGTCAGGAAGCCGAGACATTGGCCCTGCTCCTGGCTGATTTGCAGGATGGGCTGGGAGAGGGGGATGAGCTGATTGTTGTGGATGGGGAGAGCCATGACGCCACTGCAAGGGTGGCGCGGCTTCATGGGGCCCACGTGGTGTCTTCTCCCCCCAGCCGCGGGGGGCAGTTGCGACATGGAGCCACCCTGGCTCAGGGACACCGCCTGGTGTTTATCCATGCCGACTCTCGCCTTGCAGGTGGCGCGGAATTGAGCCGCCAGCTTCGCCAGTTGCCCCCTGGCCAGGCCTGTTGTTTTCACCTGAAGGTGGATGATCCCCATCCATGGTTCCGTGTTCTGGAATGGCTGGTGGCCATGCGCACGATGGTGTTGGGGCTGCCCTATGGAGATCAGGGACTGGTGCTTGATCGCCACCTTTATGAACGCTGTGGCGGTTTTCAGGACATCCCGTTGATGGAGGACGCGGATCTGGTCTCGCGGCTGCGTCCCTGGGGCGGGGTGCGGCAGCTCCCCTACAGCATTCGCACCAGCGCACGTCGCTGGCGTCGCCATGGTCTACTGCGCACCAGCCTGTACAACATGATCCTGCTGCTGCGCTGGCGGTTCCTGGGGGAGGATAGCCGGATCCTCAAGCGGGACTACTACGGCTAAGGTGTCTTGGAGCACCAGACAACCATTGGCAACCCATACCCCAGAGGAACCCCATCAGCACGAGGAGAAGACAGAGGGCAGCCGCCCTGGCTCTGTTGAGCCCCTTGATGCCTTGGGGGGAAGTGTCCTCCCCGACCATGAGCGTTGGGAGTATTGCGTCATTCATGTGAATGAGGAGACGTCACAGCAGCCTTCTGCCACAGCAGCCAGCGAGAAGTTGGGGGGTTCCATGAGTCCGGACTTCATTGAGCGGCAATTCCCCAACCAATACAAGCGCAAGTCCTCCCCCCATCCGGCAGAGCAGTTGGGCCGCTTCCTCAACAAGATGGGCAGCAAAGGCTGGATGCTCACCAACATCACCAGCCTGGGGCCCCTACAGATGTACATCTTCCGACGTCGGAAGTTGCAGTGAGGCCGATGGGGCCACATGGGGGGTGCGGCTGCCCGTCAAGGCCAACCAGGGCCGCAGGTCCTCCAATCGGTCCACATCAGTGCGGGAGCACAAGGTATACACCTGAAAACCGGAGGCGCAAGCACGGGTTTTTGTCAGAGCTCCCACCCTGTTGGTGCCCCAGGGCAAGCCACTGAAGAGGCAGGCGTCAAAGCAACGCTGCCCCATCAGCCAATAGCCGCCGTCCTGCGCTGGCCCCAGAACGAGGGGCTTCTCCCCCAGATTGAGCAGTTGGAGCGCCCGGCGCAGGTCTTCAGTTTCCAGCCCCAGGCAATCACTGCCCAGGAGCACCACACCACGGTAGTGCTGGGCCAGACCCCGCCGCACCTGGCGGGCCATGCGGCACCCCAAATTTCCCCCCCCTTGCTGATGGAGGCTTGTTCCCTGGGTGGAATACCCCAGCAACGCAAGCCAGCGGCGCCATGCTTTGGGGCCGGCCCCTGTCACCGCCAGATGGAGATGCACCAGGTCTTCCAGCACCAGAGGTTGGATCAGGGAGAGCACATGAACCAGAAGCCGAGACTGAATGGTTGCCGCAGCCAGCGGATGGATGGCGTGGGCCAGGCGGCGCTTGCAACGGCCAGGGGCAGGCCAGCGGGACAAAACCACCACCAGCCAGGGTGGGCGCCGGAACGACACCGGTCCTGCCTGCTGTGGCTGCTGCCACGGCATTCAGAACCGCTCCAGATCCAACTCTTTGGGCACCACCATCAGGGTTTTGGTCAACCCTTGCCGCTCAATGCCCAACTTTAGCGGCTCACCAACACGGCCCCGATCCACCTGCACCTGCACCTGGGCAGGTGTGCTCACATCGACCCCCGCCACGCTCCGAATCACATCACAGGGTTGAAGGCCTGCCTGCGCCGCCGGGCGGCCCGGCAGCACTTCCACAACAGCCACGCCATTGGTCTCCGGATAAGCGCAGCCGGCCCCTGCCTGGTTGATCCCGGCAGCAAGGTTCCGGGTGATGCGCCGCAGGCTCACCCCGATGAACGGATGGCTGGCCCGCCCATTGGCAATGATCTGCTCCCCAATCTCCCGGGCCTTGTTAATGGGGATGGCAAAGCTGATGCCACCACCTGGGGATGTGCGAATGAACGTGTTGATCCCGATCACCTGCGCATGGTCATTAATCAGGGGCCCACCAGAGTTGCCAGGATTGATGGCCGCGTCCGTCTGGATGTAGGAGACCCGCGACCCCCCTGGAACTCCGGTTGTGCGGCCTGTGGCGCTGACGATGCCTAGGGACACGCTGTTGTTGAGGCCGAGGGGGTTGCCAATGGCAATGGCCCATTCTCCAGGACGCACCTGGTCGGAGTCGCCCAATGTGGCAACCGGCAAATCCTTGGCGCCATCAATCTTGACGATGCCCAAGTCCGTGACCACGTCCGAGCCCAACACCTGGCCTGGGTAGCTGCGTCCACTGCGTAAGGTCACCGTCACCCTTTCCGCTCCTTCCACAACGTGGTGGTTGGTCAGGACAATGCCATCGGAGCGGGTGATAAAGCCGGAGCCTTGACCTTCAGGAGGATTGTCGTCAAAGGGACCATCCCCTGGAAAGAAGGGGAAGGGGTCCGGCACTTGCAGGGTGTCGATGCGCACCACGCTGGGCCCCACCTTGTCCATGGCCGCAACGACAAAGTTGTCCGGCAGGGACTCCAGCTCTGCAATGGAGCGCCCTGGGGGATCACGACGGAAGGGGGAACCACAGCCCACAAGGACACAACACAGCCCCAGCAAGAGAATCGGGGACATGGGCAGTGGAGGGCACTGCACGGGATGGTGGCGCTGGCAGCCAGGGAATCGGCTCACCCCATGGTCCATAGGGATGATCAATTCTAGGTCTTTCTTCCGTGGCCAGGCAATGGCCCAGGCGGATGCTCTCTGAAAACCCACCAATCAGACCAAGGGCGTGCAGTTGTTGGTGTGGCTCATGGGGCACTTTCCTGGCAGGTCACTTCCTGCTAGACAGTGGGGCCTCAAACCCAATCACGCAAGGGGCAAGCGCTCCATTGGATAAGGATCAGTCAGGTGCTGAGCTCTGGCGTGATGTCTGCCATGAGCTTCAGAAGAACCTGAGCAAACCAAGCTATGCCACCTGGATCCATCCCGTTGGGGGGCCAAGGTTCAACGGGACACGTCTGGAGCTTCTCGCCCCCAGCCCCTTTGCCGCCAACTGGCTCCGGAAGAACTATCAAGATCTGATTAGCCAACTGGCCTCTGGCATCGCTGAGCAGCCTGTACAAGTGCTCATTAAAGATGCTGCCCCCCTCCCCCCCTCCAGGAAGGCTACCCTTGCTGAGGCAGCAGCCACCGATTCCCCAAGGACTGATGCTGTCCACGGGGCTGTGGCGGCCAGTTCCCCAGCACCATGTCAGCAACCCACCAATGGCAGGGGCCTCAATCCCCGCTACCTCTTCAGTCGGTTTGTGGTTGGGTGCAACAGTCATATGGCCCATGCGGCCTGCCTGGCGGTGGCAGAGTCCACCAGCCAGCGTTTCAATCCCCTGTTTCTCTGCGGCAACGTTGGCCTGGGGAAAACCCACCTCATGCAGGCCATCGGTCACCAGCGGCTTCAGGCCAAACCCAAAGACCGGGTTCTCTATGTCACCACTGAGCAGTTCACCAATGAGCTGATCACGGCGATCCGCAAGAACAGGACCCAGAGCTTCCGTGAGGGCTACCGGCAAGCTGACCTGGTCCTGGTGGATGACGTCCAGTTCCTTCAGGGGAAGGAATACACCCAGGAGGAGTTTTTCCACACCTTCAACTGGCTGCATGAGGTGGGCAGCCAGGTGGTGCTGGCCAGTGATCGTCCTCCCAGCCAGATCCGTCAGATTCAAAAGCGGCTCATCTCCCGCTTTTCAATGGGCCTGGTGGCTGATATTCAATCCCCTGACCTGGAAACCCGCATGGCCATCCTCCATAAAAAGGCTGACCAGGACAAGGCGGAACTGCCTGAAGAGTTGATCCACCACATTGCCTGCAATTTTACCTCCAACATCCGCGAGTTGGAAGGGGCACTGACCCGTGCGGTAGCCTACTGCTCCATTACGGGCCAGCCGCTGAACACCAAGACGGTGGCCCCCATTCTTAACCTGTCCCCTGAACCAGTGCAGGTGAGCCCCAAACGGGTCATTGAAAGCGTTGCCCAGGTGTTTGCAGTGGAGGTGGACGACCTGCGAGGAAGTAGCCGCAAGCGGATGGTGAGCCGGGCACGCCAGTTGGCCATGTCTCTCCTACGGCAGCACACCAGCCTGTCCCTCAGTAAAATTGGCCAATGCCTCGGGGGAAAGGACCACACCACAGTTCTCTATGCGGTTCGTCGCGTCAACAAGACCCTGGACAACGACCCTGAGTTGGCCCAACAGATGGGGAAGGTGCGGAACCTGCTAGGAGTCTGGAAAAACAGTGCCTAAGGTCAGGACTCATCACCAGAAGAGGACGGTGGCGGTCAGGAGGATGGCAGAGCGGAAGAGGTGGGCGCAGCGGTCGTAGCGGGTTGCAAGACGCCGCCAGTCTGTTCAATCAGGAAAAGAGCGTCTCGATTTTGTGACGCCCGCGTCCAGCCTCTTGTGGTCATGGACTGGCTGCTTGCGGCAGCGACGGGGCGGGATGCCCTGCTGGACCAGCTGGATTTTGTCCCTGTCATATCCTTGATTCCCAATCATCGCAGCAGCAGGTGGCTCTTTGAGCACCCCATCAGCGCCAGTGAAGTCACTGTATTGCCCCCCCTTGGTGCCACCAATCAGGCGGGGGCACCCCCTTGTTGAGGCTGGACGCTGTGGGATGAGCTTTGAGATCAGTGGCGTCAATCATCAGCACCTCTGGCTCTGTGGCATCGGGTGACTCTGCGGCATCGGATGCTGACAACCCGGAAAAGATCAGATCAAAAACACCCTTGTCTGACCAGCGGCGGCACGGTTGTAGAGGGTTTTGTGGGGACCATAGGCGGCCGGGGGGCATCCACCCAGCACAGCTCCTTCCAAATGACATGGATCATGCCGCTCAGCACCTTCCTGTCATCCACCCTCCTCGCACCACGTTCCTTAAGGACAAGGGGCGGATGCGGGCACCTGCTCCTCCGTCAGCCCAAACAACCGGGCCATCACCCATCTCCTCCTGGTGCTCTCTTGGGGGTCCCTCGATCAAGGCTGGTAAGTGGCATAATTGTTACAGTTTCATGCTGCAACCAACACAAATACTTGATTAGATTTAGGAACTATGGGATAGCCTGGAAGACTAGCTGTAAAACTTATGAAATCAACCCCCCTAACACGCAGAGAACCCTGGTTCTTCCTGGGCGTGGGCTGGAATATGCGGCAGAGGACGAGGGATGGAGGGAGTAGTAGATGACTGAGCTAAACAGCAATAGATACAAATCAATCGACGCTCTTCCTTCAAGAGATGTTGGAGAGTCGGTTCTTCTCTGACAGGACAAGCCCGAAGAAGGCTGCGGGCAGGGCCTTGGGGACGCTGTAGATCCCAGTTTTCCGACCACGGTAACAATGGAGCAGGAGGTCAAAGGGCAGCAGGAGCCGCAGTATCAGGTCCACAAACCTGCTGGTGCTGGGAAGCTCAGCAAAGCAGTGGCGGAACTCCTGCGCCAGGCCATAGTCACAGAAATGCTTGAAGTCCTTGTCGAGGGAGAGAGGGAAGAGCAGCAGGATGAAGTGCATCTCACCGAGGGAGAGCTTGCCCGGTCACTGGCGCTGACGGTCTGAGGGGATCAGGTGGTGGTGCCAGTCCTTGAAGAGTTGGGCAAAAGCATCAAGACAGCAAACGGCGCTACGGTAGAATCTTTCATTAACCTCAATTCTGGATAAGATCAAGAGGAGGTTGTGATGCTGGACATGGTGTTGTGGATGCCGATGTTGCCAATGTTGACCTTGGGTTGTGCCAGGGTGTAAGCCGCCAGGGATGAGAGAATGTGGAGGAGGG
>JAJDUS010000087.1 GCA_022826535.1 Prochlorococcaceae cyanobacterium jk18x1bzbins.87 | reverse complement strand
CTCATAGAGCATGTCTTCGGTGGCTGCATCACTGAGGTTGTAGAAGAGTTGGACGCAATGCACTCGCAAGATGGACTCCAGCGGATAGGGAACTCTCCCCTTGCCTGCTTTGGGGTAGTACGGCCTAATCTGCTCCACCAGTCGCTCCCAGCGGATGAGTCGATCCATCCCCTCCAGAAACAGCTCCCGCCCCGTCTTCCCCTTCTTGGTCTCCTACTCAAGGTCAGCCAAGCTCTTCTCCAGGCTCTTCATGCCAGGGAAGCTCCAACCATCCCTTTATCTTACCACTTGTAGAGACTTGTTCAGAGATGCCCTAGACGAGATTGCCAAAAATGGAAGTCACTGGGACCACTTCACGTATGAAGTTCTTCACCACACAATTCGTGTGACTGAATGAGGAAGCCATCATGAGGCAGCTTGACCTATGCGAGGTGGCTATCCGCCACAACTACCAGCTGAGCAAAACGGAGCTGGAAGCCGATATAAGGGTTGCTCCAGGAATCTGGTGATCACCCTAAAAACCATCTTGTATTGTCAAAGACAAATCGCATATTAATTTTACTGATTAACTTCATTGGCCCTTTTAGATCACTTAACAAATAACGATAATGCAACAAGTTGCTCAGAAAGCCATGCTTCCCCATTGTCACGCCAGACAATGACGGTATACACGCCAGGGGTTTTGAGCAGAGAGCCCATGCTGGCTGTCATCGTAAACTGGCTGGGGGAGTCCCTCCATGTGTTGGCCACCACCTCGTTCGCATCAAGCTTAGTGTAGTAGCGACCCTGGGGCGGTGGCTCCAGGATCCTGGCTGCGCTGGAATTGGGACAATAGACTGTAAATCCCCCACCTGTGCAGTACCTGCCCAGTGCATCAATCTGTGCCGGCGTCTTGGGTGTGGGCGGTGGATCGTAGGCAATGCTCACTGCCCCAACAGCAATTCCTGTCTCCCGTTTATTGAGGGCAAGGAACAGTTCGCAATTCCGGTTCAGGACTGGTCCCCCAATGGCCTGAACGGCTCCACCTTCAAAATGCTGAACAAATGTCACACGGGCCCCATTGAATCCGATGCCGATATTCACGGCGCGATGGGTCTCCCCCAGAATATTGTCCCGGTGGCCCCAATCTGCATGGGCATCGTCATACATCATGTCCCATTGATGTTTGGTGATCTCCTCTTTTGGCGTGGGGACTGCGCAGCGGGCATAATTGCACACATTGCCGATCCATTCACGATCAGACCATCCGCTGGTGGCTATATTCTCGGAAACATAGCTTGTGCCACCAGTCTGCGTATACACCATATAGGGCTTGCGGCCATCCGCCCACCAGTGACCAAAGTAATCATGCACAAGCATATCTTCAGCATGGAGTTGTGCGGCGGGATTGGCGCCAAGCACAACAGGGGGAAGCCCATGATCTGCCCTGTCATTGTTGATGAGCCGGAGCGCATGATAACGCAACTGATTCAACTCGTCGCTGGAGAGCTTGGAGATTGATGATGGTGTGGCCGCTGGATAGGATTGATGATAACGTTCCTCGTGAACAGGATGTGATGCTGTGCAAACGTCCGAAGTATCATTTTCTCTGACTTGTTCAGCAACTTTATGGTTGATCGGTTGAGATGTATTCCTAACTGGACTCTCGCCACGGTCACTGAAATAGCTGCTGCCCCACCTAAGGATACCAAAAATCAGTAGCAGCACGAGCCCAAGAAATGAAGCTACGTCCCCCCCTCTATCGTTGCTGGACATCAGGCCTGTTCATTCAAGACAACCTTCAGTGATTTTACCCACCTCCAAGGGGATAGTCCAGCCGAGGAACCCAGGCCCAGGCCACCCCTTGGGGCACCTGCTAAGGAAGAATGGGAACACATGCTCCTTTGCTGTCATGCTCCTTGATCTCAGCGGCAAGAAGGCCCTGGTCACCGGCATCGCCAACAACCGCTCCATCGCCTGGGGCATTGCCCAACAGCTCCACCGTGCCGGTGCCGAACTGGGCATCACCTATCTTCCCGATGAGAAGGGGCGATTTGAGGCCAAGGTGCGGGAATTGACGGTCCCCCTCAAGCCCGGCCTCTTTCTGCCCATGGACGTGCAGAATCCAGACCAGATGCAGGCTGTGTTCCAACAACTGGACCATCAGTGGGGCCAAGTGGACATCCTCGTTCACTGCCTCGCCTTTGCCAACAAAGCGGATCTGGTGGGGGACTTCAGCGCCACCACGGCCCAGGGGTTCCGCACGGCCATGGAAATCAGCGCCTACTCCCTCACGTCCCTTTGCCACCTGGCCAAACCCCTTTTCTCGGAAGGGGCCAGTGTGATCACCTTGACCTATCTGGGGGCTGAGCGGGCCATTCCCAACTACAATGTCATGGGGCTGGCCAAGGCGGCGCTGGAGGCGTCCGTGCGGTACCTGGCAGCTGAATTGGGGCCTGGGAAGCAGGTGCGGGTGAACGCCATCAGTGCTGGCCCCATCCGCACTCTGGCCAGTTCCGCCGTTGGGGGCATTCTGGACATGATCCACCATGTGGAGGAGAAGGCCCCCCTGCGCCGCACGGTGACCCAGCAGGAGGTGGGCAACACCGCCGCGTTCCTGGCCAGCCCTCTGGCCTCCGGCATCAGCGGCCAGGTTCTTTACGTGGATGGGGGCTATTGTATTACCGGGCTATGAGAGCTGTGAACATGTGCGAAGGACTCGCCCCCCATGAGCGTCCCCCAAGGGGACCCGCAGCGGCGCTGGCCCAGCGCATTGCCGCCCGGATTCCGGTGCTGGAAACAGCACGCCTGCGGCTGCGGGCTCCCCTCATCACGGATTTCCAGATCTATGCCCAGATCGCCTGCTCCCCGCGGGCCCGGTTCATTGGAGGCCCCATGACACGGGAGCAGGCCTGGGATGATTTTGCACGCACGTGCAGTCCCTGGCTCTGGCGTGGCCATGGTGCGTGGGTCATTGTGGGGAAGACGGATGGCGCCCCGTTGGGCGTGGTTGTGCTGGGGTTTGAGCCGGGTGATCAGGACCCGGAGCTGGGGATTGCTCTCACCGAGGCAGCCGAAGGTCAGGGCCTTGCCCTGGAGGCTGCCCAGGCGGCACGAGACTATGCCTTCAGGTCACTGGAGTTGCCCCGCCTGGTGAGCTATGTCTCTCCGGATAACACCCGTTCCATTGCCTTGATGGAAACACTGGGGGCCCACCGTGAGCCCGCCCTGCTCAAGGGGAGCCTGGTGTATCGCCACAGGCCACAGGCGGTGAAGGTGGACCCCCCCAGCGGCGAAGGGCGATGCTGAGACCAGGCCGCCGCCAATGGCCTCAACTGGCGACAGCACTGAACAGCTTGAACACATCACGGCAAAAGTGCTGCAGTGCCTGACTCACATCTTCCGTGGGGGTGTCCTTGCCCTCCGGCTGCCATGGGCCAAGGGTTGCAAGACGCCATTGCTCCCCTTGAAAGCTGATCCCCCGCAAAACCAGGCCCAACAGTTCCCCCTGCTGCCCTGGCGGCGTCTTGAACTGCAACTGCACCAACACGCTGCGACAGGCCAGGCGGGGGCTCCAGCCGGGGAAGTGGAAGCCCAGATCGATGGAGTTGGGTTGTTCCCAGCGGCGGGTGCGCCAGTCATCCCGCCAGGGGCAAAGATCGGCCCGGCCGTCGGGGAAGCGCTGGCGGAAGGCGGTGGCCACACTGGCAATGGTCCGGGCAAGTTCTGGACTGGTGACCTGGCAGGAGGCATTCATGGCAACAGCAGTCCAACACAGAGATTGATGAACCATAAGGACAAGAACCAGGTTGGTGGACTCCTGGGGGGATTTCACTGGCTCCAACACCAAGGGCACGGCTAAAACCGTCGCAATGGATACCTGATGAGTCCATTGGATTCGGCAGGATAGAAGAGAGTCCAACAGACATGGAGCCTCAGGAAGTTGCTACCGTGACGAGACCAGAACAACACACTTCGGCCTTCAAGATTAATGGGTGTGGCCCTGGGAGTTGGCCCCATAGTGCTGGAGGGAAAGTTGGGCGGTGCATCTCACCGGCGGGAATTGCCGGGACGGTCCCAGGAGGGTCTTCATGGTGAATCGGAATAGTCGGCAACGCTTCCGTGAGTTACTGCGCAAAATTGGCAGTGGAGAACACACCAGCCGCAGTCTTTCCCGAGAGGAAGCCGCGGAAGCCATGGCGTTGATGCTCAACGGTGACGCCACCCCCGCCCAGATGGGGGCCTTTCTCATTGCCCACCGCATCCGCCGCCCGGAGCCCCAAGAGTTGGCGGGCATGTTGGATCATTACAATGCCCATGGTCCATCCCTCCACAGCCAAGGTCCCCATCTGCCCATCTGCTTCGGGATGCCCTACGACGGCCGGACAAGAACCGCCCCGATTTTCCCCCTCACAGCCCTGGTGTTGGCAGCAGCGGGGCATCCCGTCATTCTCCATGGGGGGCGACGAATGCCCATCAAATACGGCATCACCCCCATGGAGTTGTTTCAATGTCTGGGCATTGACTTTTCCGGGCTCACCCTTGCTGCTGTGCAGCGCTGTCTTGACCAGGAGAATCTGGCCCTGACCCATCAGCCCCTGCACTTTCCAGCGGCTGAGACACTGGTGGAGATTCGCGACGAGCTGGGCAAGCGGCCGCCGGTGGCCAGCCTGGAACTGCTCTGGTCCCCTCACAAGGGGGACCATCTGCTGGTGTCCGGGTTTGTTCATCCCCCCACGGAGAGCCGTGCCTGGGCTGCCCTGGTGGAGTCTGGGGAGCCCAACGTTGTGACGGTCAAGGGGTTGGAGGGGAGCACGGATATTCCCACCAGCCGCGCCGGCATCCTCGCCCATGTGCGTGACGGCAAGGTGGAGCGCCAGATCTTCCATCCTCGGGACTACGGTTATTTTGGGGCGGATCTGGTCTGGCAGGACGAGAAAGCCTGGTCCCGGATGGCGGAAACCGCCCTGGAGGGCCATGGCCCCCTGCACCGGGCTGTCATCTGGAACAGTGGCTCCTACCTTTGGTTCCTGAACCGGGAGCGTTCCTTGCCCGATTGCCTGGCGCAAGCGGCGGCGTTGCTAGCCGGTGGTCAGGTGCGGCAGAACCGGGATCGCCTCCGCCAAGCGGTGCGCACCATGGAATCCCCCACCAACATGCACCATGTCCATAAGTGAGGCGAGCCGCTGCTTTGCCTTTGAAGCAGACTTCATGGGTAGTTGGCGTTGCATCCCCCTCTGTGTGCGCCGCAAATTGGACCTGGCCGGCATCAAGCTCAAACTGCGCCACTGGCTGGCCCTTGACGAGGGGGAGCGCCAGCAATTGGTGGACTGGCCCGATGGTCCCCAGGATCTCCGCGATTTTGCGTTCCACCTCAAACGGCGCACCGCCACCATGGGGGACGGTCCCGTTGGGGAGCTGCCCATCCCCCAGCCCCTCCCCTGGCGGGAAAGGGACCCCCCTGCGGGCGTGATCGCTGCGCTTCGCCCCATGGGGCAAACCCTGAACCAGGGCCAATGGCAGCGGCTGAGTGAACTGGAGCGTTTTGCCCTGTGCAAACTTGCCTGCCCTGGCCATGACCACCGCAACCTGACGCCTGCCCTCGCGGAATTCAAAATCCCGTGGGGGAGCTCCGATGCCGGATAAAAGTGCCATGCAGAACAAGCCAACCGTTGCCGTAGCCCCCCTCCATATCCCCTGCTTCCCTCACATGGGGGTGCAGAGCCGTTGGTTGCGGCCCGGTATTCTGGCGGTTGCCGCTGGGGGAGGGAGCTATCTTTTTGAGTTTGACCACAAGGACGCCTGAAACAATAGGTGGAGACAGATGTCAACGACTTCACCAGCGTCAAGACGTGTGATGGTTTGTTGGACCTCCACATCACTCCAATCATCCATGAAGCGGAGAGCGGAGAGGGCAGCGTACTCACGACTGAGGTCCATGCTGAGCCAACGGCGGCCGAGTTTCTCGGCCGCTTGACCGGTGGTATTCGACCCGGAGAAAATATCTACGACCAGGTCTTCCGGCTCAGTAAGGAATTGAATGAAGAACTGTGGCAGTGCGCTTGGGAACCTTGCAGGATGGCTCCTTCGGCCCAGCATGTTGCACAGCCGCAAATAGCTTGAGTTGCTTTCCGTATTGGGAATTTGCAGCAGGTTCGATGGAATCGCACCTCCGTTGTCTTTGGCGAAGGTCTTTGCGATGTCGTGCCCCGAAGGTCTCTCCTTGGGTTGGTAGAACCTGTCGGGGTTCTCAAGCAACGCCTTCATCCGTTTCGAGTAGGGTACCAACACTTGCGTAACATCTGCTTTCGGCTGGTCTGATCGGGAAAACCACCAGACAGTATTCACAGCGTCCTTGGCTCGGATCTTGCGCTTGTTGACCCATTCAATAGGCGATGGCAGCTTCGACGGATTGAACCAGAAAAATTCTTCTGCCAATTCGTAGCCGAGACGGTCGCAGAAATCCAGGAGGACGTGATAGTTGTAGAGCGAGCGTACTGGCTTGCCACGCTTGTAGGCCCCGCCGAGGTCGAGAACGAAGCTACCACTATTCTTTAGCACACGATATGCAGCTTCTCCAAACTTTCCTAGCCATTTGACATACTGATCCTGTTCCTTGTTGCCGTATATCTTTTGTCGTAGCAGTGCGAAAGGAGGACTGGTCATGATCAAATCTACAGACTGATCCGGCAGGTGCGCTAGCAGTTCCAGGCTGTCACCGCACAGCTGAAGACCGCAGGGCGTCCGATACACCTGCTTGTCTTGGGGGAAGTTAAAATTCATTGGGCATCGACCACATGAGGGAAGTTTGCGCTCGGTTGCAACTCCCAGTGCCGCGCTATCCAGCTCTCGGCAAATGACCACAATACAGTAATTGCGTAGTGAAGCTCCGGTGCTGTTTCCTGTAGATCCGCCACTGCCCCCGCAAGACACTCTCTGGGCAGGTGGCCGGCTAGGGCCTGTGGACAAAAGGATTTACCTTGAGGCAAGAAGGGCTGCCACCAAGTTCCAATTGGCGGCATAGCTACTGTCGGTTTTGTCATAATGGATGGCGGCGATGTCCCGGTACTCCTTGATCCTGGCAAAGAAATTCTCCATTAGATGGCGCCCTTGTAGGCCTCCTTATCGTAGGTCCTCTGGTGGTTGCAGCTGGCTCTTGGGGGAATGACTGCCGTTGCGCCACGGGCATCCAACTCGGTGAGCAACCAGCCGTCGTCAAATGCTTTGTCCGCCAGGAGAGCGCCAAAAGGCACAGTCTTGATCAGGGGCGCTACTCCCTTGCTGTCGTGGGTCTGTCCCGGGAGCAGGAGGAAGCGAATGAGATTACCCAGGGCGTCCACCAATGCTACGACCTTTGTGGTCAGCCCGCCGCGGGATCGGCCAATGGCCTGATGCTGCGTCCCCCTTTTGCGCCTTTGCCAAAGCAGCAAGTAGGTTTTGACATGCGAATCTTAAAGCGCTCTCATTTTAAGACTATCGTATTGGCCACCAGTTGCCTGTGCTGCCTTCCATTCAGCCATGGTCTTGCCGCCCTTGCTACGGTTGCAACCTGAGCAGAGCAGTTGCAGGTTATCGGGATGGTCTGTGCCCCCCCGTGTGCGAGGGAGGATAGCCAATGGCTTTGGCTAGGGTCAGGACCCATCACTGTGCCCCCCCGTGTGCGAGGGAGGATATGATCCACTTCCATGACGCGAAAGGGAAAATGGGTGTCACAGCCCGCACAGATGCCTTCCTGCTGGCCATAGAGGCGGTGGCGGTGGGTCCGGTAGCTGGGCAGATGGCCCAAGTCGGTGCGATTGGGTGGGGCATTCAAAGCAGTAGGGCCTCCCCAAAGGCCCCGATCTTCAGCAATGCGATCATTGACCAGCTTGATGGCCAGTGGTGAGAGATCAATGCCTGCCCATTGACGGCCTAGGCGATCAGCGGCCACTAGGGCAGTAGCACAGCCACAGAAGGGGTCCAGCACCATATCACCAGCGTCTGAGCTGGCTTTGATGATGCGATCCAGCAAGGCAAGGGGCTTCTGGGTGGGATAGCCAAGGCGTTCTTTGGATGATCCAGCAAGAATTGAAATCTCCCACACATCCCGCATGGGCAGCCCTTTGGTTGGTTTGTCAACCACAATCTTCCGTGTTCGTGTTTCTGGGTCCAAAACCTGTGTCTTCCCCTTAAACCGCTTCAGATAGCTTTCGCTGGGTGGCTCATAGCTCACGTTGAAGGTATGATTTGCAATTCCTGTGTAAAATAGAATCACATCGTGCATTGTTTGAAAGTTGTGGCTTCTTGATGGCCATCGCCGATAGGACCACACAATCTCATTTTTGAAGCTATTATGTCCAAAAATCCCATCCATCAAGAGCTTGAGATAGTGAGAGGCAGTGGGGTCACAATGTAGATACATGGAGCCTGTGGGCTTTAGAATGCGCTGCATCTCCAACAGGCGCACCGCCATGAAAATCAGGTAGGATTGCATCCCCTTTCCGTAAGCTTGGCGGGCAGCTTCAATGACGGAGTAGGCGGCAGGGTTACGGTCAGCCAGTTCGCCATGTTCGCACACGTCCACGTCATCCAGAGTCCAGGCGTCCTTGAATGCGGCTCCGGCAGCTTTGCTGCCGATGGGGGCTTCGTAGTGGCGATTGGAATTGAAAGGGGGGTCCAGGTAAATCAGGTCCACACAGGCAGAGTTCATGTCCCGCATGATGTCTAGGGAAACACTGGAAAACCTCGCAGTGCCTTGGGGAAGAGGTTAGAATGGTGAGGAATTGAAAGAGAGGCTATGTGGAGCAAGGAGGGTCAGCTGGATTTTGGCGATTATGAGCGCAGCTTTGCGAAGAAGCAGACCAGGCGAGAGAGGTTCCTGGCAGAGATGGAGGAAGTAGTGCCGTTCTCGGAACTGATCAGGATGATAGAGCCTTTCTATCCCCGTGTCGGTCTCCAAGGAGGAAGGCCGCCGTATCGGCTGGAGGTGATGTTGCGCATTCACTTGATGCAGAACTGGAATTCCCTCAGTGACGAGGCGATGGAGAATGACTTGATTGATATTCCCTGCATCCGCCGTTTTGCGGGAAGCGATCTTGTGACAGGGGACATCCCGGATG
>JAJDUS010000085.1 GCA_022826535.1 Prochlorococcaceae cyanobacterium jk18x1bzbins.87 | reverse complement strand
AAGTCCAGCATGGGCCTGGCGCACACCCGACACCGATCCCCCAGCAACCCCCTCCTCCACATTCTCTCATCCCTGGCGGCTTACACCCTGGCACAACCCAAGGTCAACATTGGCAACATCGGCATCCACAACACCATGTCCAGCATCACAACCTCCTCTTGATCTTATCCAGAATTGAGGTTAGTAACACAGCTATCAGTTTCCAGTCGTTTGAGGAATGCTTCTTGTGAGGAGCTCTCTTCAGCAGCCTGACCTGGGCAGATAGTCGAAGATGGTTCTGTTCATCGTAGACCACGACTTGAATCAGGTCAATGTATTTCTTGTGTTCTTGTAACCGCTCTTGCAACATCCTTGCATTCCTACTTTGGCTGATTTCTGGTAAGTGTTTTCGGCTTCTTGCCAGATTGACATAGTTGAATAGAGGTCCACACCCCTGCCCGCCAAAAGTCTCAAAAAATGATTTGGTCCCTGGTTAAAAGTACTGCGAATAAGTATATTCGCATCAACAAGTAAGGAGATGGAAGAGAGTTTAATCATTGCTTTCTCTCACCAAGTAGGTCTTAAGTCTGTGTATTGCCTCGTCAAGAGTATCCGAGCCTTCCTCCCAGTTGTCAGGCAGGCCGTATTTGTCCCTCATTTCCTGCATGAAGAAATCCGGCCGCTTGCTCAGTGCCTGCCTTGCCTCCCAGTCAATCGGAGGGGTCAGCTCTTTAAGAGTTGCGGCGGGAGGATCGTCAAGATTGAGGATGATGACAGGTCTTGGGTCAGGCATGATGGAGCAGGGTAGAGGGTCTTGCACCTTAGGGTCGGACTCATCACCAGAAGAGGACAGTGGCGGCCAGGAGGATGGCAGAACGGAAAGACGTGGGCGCAGCGGTCGTAGCGAGTTGTAATGGGCCGCCAGTCTTTCAGTCGGGAAGAAAGATTCTCGATTTTATGACGCTTGCGATACAATCTCTTGCTGTAATGGACTGGCTTCTTGCGGCAGCGACGGGGCGGGATGCAAGGCGTGATGCCCTGCTGGGACAGCATCTTACGGATTTTGTCCCTGTCATACCCTTGATCCCCCATCACCGTGGCCGCAGGCAGCAGGTCTTTGAGCACCACATCGGCACCGGTGAAGTCACTGCATTGCCCCTCACGCAGGTGGAGTCGCAGGCGACCACCTTATGCTGTCACAGACCCCATGGAGCTTGCTGGTCATGCCCCCTTGGTGCCACCAATCAGGCGGGGGGCACCCCCCTTTGTTGAGGCTGCACGCCGTGCAATGGGCTTTGACGTCAGTGGCGTCAATCATCAGGACCGCTGGCTCTGGGGCATCAGATGGCTCTGCGGCATCGGATGCTGACAACTCAGAAAAGATCAGATCAAAAACACCCTTATCTCACCAGCGGCGAAAACGGTTGTAGAGGGTTTTGTGGGGGCCATCGGCGGCCGGGGCATCCACCCAGCGTAGCCCCTTCTGAATGACAGGGGTGATACCACTCAACACCTTCCTGTCCTCCACCCGCTTCACACCACGTCCCTTGGAAAACAAAGGGCGGATGCCATCAACCTGCTCCGCGCTGAGCCCCAACAACTGGGCCATCACCCATCTCCTCCTGGTGCTCTCTTGAGGCTCCCTCTCTCTGGTGAGAGGGCCATTCCTCATATTATTGAGTCCTGACCCTAGGCAGCGGCACCATGAAGATGCAGGTGAGGCTGTCCTGCTGTCCTGCTGTCCTGCTGTCCTGCTGTCCTGCTGTCCTGCTGTCCTGCTGTCCTGATTGTAGGACTTTTAATGGTGGTCATGTCACTGGGTTGGGGTAGCCCTAAAAGCCATCGCTTGCAGCAGCGGCACCCTTGGCCTTGCTTGCTTTCCCCATGGTCAACCCTCCACCTCAGGATTGGATTTCCTGCCTGCTTGCCCTTGCATCACAGCAAGCACGTGCTGCTGGGGGCAGGGTACAGATTTGCGTTCCCCACCCAGACCCTTGCCGTCAATACAAGGGGGAGATCAGGAGGACCACTAACCTGCTCCAGGAGTCTGGAGTGTTGCTGACCCGCCATGGATGAACACAGCCACCTTGCGGCCCGGAGCAATGCGCCCCCTGTGGGCATCGTGATGGGCAGTGATTCGGATCTGCCCACCATGGAACCAGCGGCCGCCATGGTGCAACGCTTCGGGGTTGGTTGCGAGATGCGGATTCTCTCGGCCCATCGCACACCCCTGGAGATGGTGGACTACGCCTGCACTGCGGCGGAGCGGGGCTTGAAGGTGATTGTCGCAGGCGCTGGCGGAGCGGCCCATCTGCCTGGTATGGTGGCATCCCTGACGGTGCTGCCGGTGATTGGAGTGCCGGTGAAGAGCAAGGCCCTCTCGGGGGTAGACTCCCTCTGTTCCATTGCCCAGATGCCCGCCGGTGTCCCCGTGGCCACTGTGGCCATTGGCAATGGGGCCAATGCGGGATTACTGGCCTTGCAGATCCTGGCCACGGCAGACCCCTACCTGACCACCCAACTGCGCCAATACCGGGATGGTCTGCGGGCCATGGTGCGGGAGAAGGATGGGCGACTCCAACAGCGCCAGACCATCCACCAGGATCCAGCCCCCACCGTTCCCACGGACACTCCCCATGGCCCATGACGCTCTCCCGTCTCAGCCGTTGGCAGGGCGCCGGGTGCTGCTGACCCGTGCGGCTGATGCCTCCCCAGTCTCCCGGACCCTGTTCACCGCAGCCGGGGCCTTGGTGATTGAGCTACCGGCCCTGGTGATTGGCCCCCCTGATGATTGGGGTCCCCTGGATGGCGCGTTGCGGTCGCTGGCGCGCTTCCACTGGCTGATTTTCTCCAGTGCCAATGGTGTGGCGGCGGTGCGCCAGCGGCTTGATCACATGCATCTGCCCTGGGATGATGGGGCACTGGCCTGGCCCCGGTTGGCGGCGGTGGGACGGAAAACAGCCCAGGCCATCCAACGTCAGGGTTGGCCCCTGCCCTTTGTGCCCCAGGACTTCGTGGCCGATAGCCTGCTGGCCTGCTTCCCTGAACCCGTCCACGGGCGCCGGTTGTTGCTGCCCCGGGTGCAAAGCGGTGGCCGCCCCCTCCTGGCGGAGCAGTTCCGTCACCAGGGGGCCACGGTGGTGGAGGCGCCGGCCTACGAATCCCGTTGTCCCGCCACCATCCCGGCGGCAGCGGCGGCGGCCCTGGCCCAGGAGCCCGTGGATGTGATCACCTTCACCAGCAGCAAAATTGTGCGCAATACCGCCGCCCTGCTGGTGGCCCACTTCGGGGAGCACTGGTGGTCCCGTCTTGGGCAGCCCAAGGTGGTCTCCATTGGTCCGGAAACCAGCCACACCTGCCGGGCGGTGCTGGGCCGAGTGGACGCTGAGGCCAGCCCCCACCAGATGGAAGGTTTGGTGAACGCTGCTGGGGGGCTCTTCCAGCCAACCCCGTCAGGTCAGACCCCTTAGGGATGGAGCCTACAGGCCACCAGGGCCTGGGATTCGCTCTGGCGCAAGATCAGCTGACGCCCTGGCACGTCAATGGCCGCCACCTGCAACCCGGCCCCCAGTAAATCCGTCGACACGCCCCCCACGTCCCCTGGCTGGAGACTGCCCGCTCCCCTCTCCCCCTCCACAAAGGCCTGGGGCTGGCCATTGAGCAGGGCCACGCCGGTGAGCCCCAGGGGACAGAGCAAGGGCTCTTCCGGTGGCGTCCCCTCCGTAGCCACCACAGTCGATAAAGGGGCAAAGGGATCGGGGCGGCTGGTGGTGTGGCGTTGCCGCAGGGTTTCAGGAACGGGGAGCCTGGTGAGACCGGACAGGTCAACGGGCTGATTGGGCTTGGGCAATGACCACACCACCGGGACATCCTGCTGTTGGGTGGTGATGCCCACGGCAGGGGTCTCCCCCTGGCAAGCAGACAGCACGGGCAGGAGGCCAGTCAACAGCAGCAGCAAGCACTTCCCCCTCTTTTGGGCCGCCATGGTCCCCCTCCAGCATCAGCAACTGGCCTGATGGTTCCCTCCTTCCGGCTGCTCAGGTGCTGGAGCTGCCAGCGCCATCCTCCACCAACTGCTTAAAACGCTCCAGATTGGCTTGGAGTTCCTTGTCCACCACGCCCCGCAGCAGGGAGGCCTTCATCAGCGGCGCCAGCATCACCGGCAGGGCATAGCCAATGCTCAGTTTCACCGTGGTGCCGTTGGGGGCCGCGCCGTAGAACCGCACAGCCCCCTTGGTGGGCAGGCCGGCCACGGATTCCCAGTGGAGTTGCTGCCGTTCCACCTTGCGGGTGGTGCGGGCCTGCCAGGTGAATCGGAACCCCTGGGCCACCAGGGTCCATTCCGTCAACAGGGGATCCTCCAGTTGCCGCACGGATTCAATCCACCGCATCCAGCGGGGCATGGCGGTCAGGTCGCTCCACACGGCCCACACCTGCTCCAGGGGGGCGGCCACGTCCACCACCACACTGTGCTCCAGCCAACGGGCCATCTCAGGTCACTGCAGCAGACTTGGCCAGGCGGGCTGGCCGGTTCAGGATGGCTGCAGCAGCCATCAGCCCACTCATGGTGGCCCCTTCCATGGAATCAATGTAGTCTTGACGAGTGTAGCTGCCCGCCAGGAAAAAATTGCTGATGGGGGTGCGCTGGTCAGGGCGGTAGGGTTCCATGCCCGGTGCTTCCCGGTAAAGGGACTGGGCCAGCTTCACCACATTGCCCCACAGCAGGGTACACCCGCTGCTGGAGGGGAACAGGCGCCGCACCTGGGCATCCGTGTGGGCAATGATGTGGTCGTTTTTGGCCTTGATCCAGGGATCCCCTGGGGTGAGCACACATTGCAACAGGGAACCACAGCCAGGCTTGCGGTAGTCGGCGGGGCTGGCGAGGGCCAGATCGGCAAAGCAACTGAAGTCCGCATCCGCGGTGTAGAGCAGATTGTCCAGGCCGGTGGGCTGGGCCGGATCCATGATCGCCTGGGGCCTTTGGAGTTCTGTCACCCAGCCATTGTAGCGCAATTGCACGGTGGCCACCGGGACGGTGCTGAGCTGGTCCATGTTGGCGAATTGGGCATGGCGCTGTTTCCAACGCTCCGGCAACAGCCGTTGAATGCCGGGCACATCGCAGGCGGCCAGATAGGCGTCAGCCTCCACCCGTTGCTCCCCCGTGGGCGTGGTGAGGGACAGACCCGTGACCCGCACGGCGTCAGCCTGCTCCTGCTCGTGGATGGTCTGCACCCGGTGGCGCAGGTGCATGCGGCCGCCATGGGCCTCGATGTACCGCACCAGGGGGCCATGGAGCCAACGGTGGGGAGACCCCTGCAGCAGGTTCAATCTGGATGCCTCCGTGCGGGCGGCAAACATCATGAAGATGGTCAACATGCAACGGGCCGAGATGGTCCTGGAATCCAGAAAGCCCAGGGCATAGGCGATGGGATCCCAGAGGCGCTCCAAGCTGGCTCTGCTGCCCCCGTGGCGGAGAAACCACTCCGCAAAGCTGAGGCGGTCCAGGGACCGAATTACCCCCATGGCCCCCTGGTGATCCACCAACCCCCGCACAATGGGGGAAGTGCCCAGGGCCAGGGCATTGCGCAGCTTATCCACCCAACCCAGCTGGCCCGTGGTGAAAAACGCCTTGAGCCCATTGAACGGCGCCCCCAAGGGAAAGCGAAAATCCAGTTGACGCACATCGCCACCGGCATTGACAAACAGGTGGGTGTGCTCCTTGGGCAGCAGGTTCTCCAAGGCGCCCACCTTGGCCATGAGGGCAAACAGGTTGGCGTAGTTGTAAAAGAAGACGTGGAGACCCATCTCGATGTGGTTTCCCTGGCCATCCACCCAACTGCCCACCTTGCCCCCCACAAAGGACCGCCCTTCATAAAGGTCCACTTGGCGCCCGGCCTCCACCAATTCTACAGCCGCCGCCAGCCCCGCCAGCCCTGCGCCAATAATTGCAACCCTCACCCTTTCTTTACCAAACAGGACAGGGGTCACTCTATGAACCAGGAGGATGGGGTGGCGCGCTGCTACTTTGCCAGCCTGAGCAGCAGGACCGGCATACCCAAACCTCAATTCTGGATAAGATCAAGAGGAGGTTGTGATGCTGGGCATGGTGTTGGGGATGCCGATGTTGCCAATGTTGCCCTTGGGTTGTGCCAGGGTGTAAGCCGCCAGGGATGAGAGAATGTGGAGGAGGGGGTTGCTGGGGGATCGGTGTCGGGTGTGCGCCAGGTCCATACTGGACTTAACCTTGTCAAAGAGGATTTCAATAATGAATCGTTTGGGCACCA
>JAJDUS010000008.1 GCA_022826535.1 Prochlorococcaceae cyanobacterium jk18x1bzbins.87 | reverse complement strand
TCCTGCAGGATCAGATGGATGATGACGGTGAGACCATTGTCCTCACCTTGATTGCCGCCAATGGCTATGCGGTGTGAACCCAGGGGAGCGCCACCATCACCATCACCGATTACGACGGCACCACCCCGCCACCATCTACGCTGCCGGTGGTGAGCATCACCGGTGGCGGTGGTGTCACCGAGGGCGACGAGGCCAGCGTCACCGTGACCGCCACACCTGCGCCCCCACCAGGGGCCACCATCAGCGTCAATGTGAGGATCAGCGACAGTGACGACTTCGCCAGCAGTGGTCAGACCGGCTCCCGCTCCATCACCATCGATGCCAGCGGCACCGCCAGCTTCACCGTCATCACTGAAGACGACACCACCCAGGAAGAAGACGGCCGCATCACGGCCACAGTGCGACGGGGAAGTGGCTACACCCCCCACGGCACCACCGCTTCGGCATCGGTGACGGTGGCAGATGATGAGGTGGTGAGATTATCCCACTCCCGTCTGAGGGTGGCCGCAGGGGGCAACGCCTCCTACCAGGTGGCACTGGATGACCGGCCCACGGCTGATGTGACCGTGACCATCCGTGTCGGCGGCGTGAATGGTGAAGGGGGCGCCGCCCCGTCTCCCAATCTCTTCCCTCTGGGGACCAGCCCATTGGGTGACGCCAACACCATGGAGGGGGAAACATCCATCCGTGTCCACCCCGCGACGCTCATCTTCACCCCAGCGAACTGGGATCGTGAGCAGCCTGTCACCCTCACAGTGGAGGAGGAGGGGGATCTGATTGGCACCGCCATCACCCTGACCCATACCGCCACTGGCGGCGGCCATGTAGAAGTCAGCACCACCATGACACTCAACGTGGTGGCTGCCCACGCCAGCGAAGAGACAAAGGCGTGGCATTTGCGGTTGGGCCGCACCCTTGCCCACCAAGTGGTGGATGCCCTGGAAGAACGCTGGAGCGCCCCACCCGTCGCCGGGCTACAACTCACTGTTGCCGGGGAGCCCATCCCCAGCACCACAGCATTGGCGGAGCATGAAGGGTTACTCACCAAAGCCCTGGGTTTTGAGACGGTCACCCCCCAAGAGCTGGTGGAGGGCTCCTCCTTCAGCCTGGCGCCAGGGCCAGAGGGAGCAGCACCCCGTCTGGCCTTCTGGGGACAGGGCGCCTTCTCCTCCTTCAGCGGAGAACAGGAAACCCTCTCCCTGGATGGGGAGGTGACCACCCTCCTGTTGGGGACGGATTGGCACACTGAGCGGTGGCAGGCTGGCGCTGTACTCTCCCAGTCCTGGGGGAGCGGCTCCTATGACGGAGAGAACGGCGCTGATGGGGAGATCACCAGCACCGTGACAGGCCTATTCCCCTATGGCCGCTATGCCCTCACCCCACGGCTGGGCCTCTGGGCCATCACCGGCTATGGATGGGGTGAACTTTCCCTCAAGCCCGATGGCCCCGGTGATGACGCCACCCCCAACACCACCCTAGGCATGGCTGCCGTCGGACTGGATGGGGTGCTCCGGGATGGGGGCAGCGAGGGCATCACCCTCACCACCACCGCTGATGTGCTCACCTTGAAGACCACCTCAGCAGAAGTGGACGGGCTGGACTCTTCAGAAGGCAGCCTCTCCCGCCGCCGGATGGGGCTGGAAGCCGTCAGACCTTTCCCCTTGTCAAATGGCGCTTCCCTCCTCCCCTCCATGGCGTTAGGCATCCGGCATGACAGTGGAGATGCTGAAGCCGGCTATGGCCTGGATCTAGGCGCTGGCCTTCTCTGGCAGGCTCCAAAACAGGGCATCAGCGGTGAACTGAAGGGCCACACCCTTCTCACCCATACGGAAGAGAGCCTACAGGAACAGGGCCTGGCCCTCTCCTTCTCCTGGGAGCCCAACTCATCCAACCGCGGCCCCTCCCTCTCCATGGGCCACACCATGGGCGCTACCCCATCGGGCGGCATGGATGCCCTGCTGGAACCCGCCACCATGGAGGGGCTGGATACTGCCCCCAGCAGCAGCGGGCGACGGTTTGAAGCAGAGCTGGCCTATGGCTTCCCCGCCCATGACGACCAGCTCACCTTTACTCCTGCTGTGGGATTGGCCTTCTCCTCCACCAGCAGAACCTGCAGCCTGCTCTGGTCCCTGGCGCCCTACTCTCCACAGGCCCAAGCTGGTGCTTGGGAATTCTCCCTGGAGGGGGAGTGGCAGGAGCAGATCTCCCCCTCCTCTCCTGTAGATCATTCCCTCAAGCTGCACTTCTCCTTGCTTCTTTGAAAGGGGGATCAGGGATGGGGGTGCCCATGTTGACCCTGGCCTGAGCCAGGAAGGTGGATCGTTTTCTCGACAGCAGCTTGTCCAGTAGGGGGAGCCTGAAGCCAAAGAACCAACCCATAGACATGGGAGCCCCCTGGGCCAGCTCTTGGAACACCTTGTCCTAGCTGATCGTGCGCTGTGACAGACCGCCAGCTTGGTGCTATCGACAAAGTAGATCCCGGTTTCCTGGCCACGGTAACAATGGAGCAGGAGGGAAAAGGGCAGCAGGAGCCGCGGCATCAGGGCCACAAACCTGCTGGTGCCGGGAAGCCCGGCAAAGCCCTTCTCCATCTTCATGCCACCGAGGCGCCTTGGTGTTGACGCGAGGGTGTCCCAAAAAGCCGACAGTTGGGTGGTTTCCCTTGCCTGGAGATCAGGCCACCTTCAATGTCCACCAACTTCCGGACACGCCCCTGCTTTGCACAGCATCACAACGGCTGAGAGAGCCCCGGCGGGCCGCTAGGCTGGTTTAGCGATTGACGGAGGAAGGGGGATGGGGACGCTACTGGCTGGTCTACTGGTTGTGGGTCTTGCCTTCATGGTGAGCCTGGCGGCGCCACCGCCCCTCTGGGGCGCCATGGATTATGCCAAGCAGTCTCTCATCGGTGCTGATTTCCAGGGCCAGGATCTGCGGGGCACCACCTTTAATCTCACCAATCTGCGGGAGGCGGATCTCAGTAACGCGGATCTGCGGGGGGCCAGTCTGTTTGGAGCCAAGCTTCAAGATGCCAACCTGCGGGGCGCTGATCTGCGGGACGCCACCCTGGATTCCGCCATCTTGCGGCGGGCAGACCTGCGGGACGCCCGACTGGAGGACGGCTTTGCCTTCAATGCACGGTTTGAAGACGTGGACATTGCTGGCGCGGACTTCACCAATGTGATGCTGCGGAAGGATCAACTCCGTGCCCTCTGCCGTCGTGCTGAGGGGACCAACCCAAGCACCGGCCAGCCAACCCGTGACACCCTCGGTTGCACTTGAACACTACCATGGATCCCACCAGTCTTGAGCGTCTCGCGGCACTGAAGCGGCGATTGCCCCAAAAGCTGTCCCTGCCGGAGTCAAAACCAGCCCAGGGCCAACCCATGGGCCGGCATCCCCTGGAAACAACCCAGGACCCTGAAAAACTCTTCGCGGAGCTGATCAATGCCAGCCCGGATGGGCATGTCCCCCAGCACCTTCTGGAGCGCTTACGGGGCTTGGAGCAGCAGCGGGGCGAGGGGGCTGACGGGCAGACCGCCAATCAGGATGGAATGAGCTGTGAGCAGGAGCAATACAGAGTCTTTGAAGCCCTGTTGGGGGATGATGAGGGCATGTGATTCAGGGGGCAGCCAGCCCATGCCCAGATCAAGGTCCATCAACAATTCGCCCAAACTTGCCCATGGGTTATGAGGGCGTGGGGGATTCACTGGTGCTATCAAAGCCACTGCCCACAAGACCATCATCCGCCGCCAGGCTTGTCTGAAAACCCCTGGCCCAAATGGCGCG
>JAJDUS010000136.1 GCA_022826535.1 Prochlorococcaceae cyanobacterium jk18x1bzbins.87 | reverse complement strand
CATTCCCTCAAGCTAACCTTCTCCAGTCTGTTCTGAGGGGGGGTCTCCACTGTCCCATGGGTAGGCTCTCCTCCACACCACGGGCTGCGGCCACCAGTCTTTGGGGCATCTGGGGCTGACCACTCCAGTGCAGGTGCAGCCAACTGGCATGGAGGCTACCGTGAGCAATGCCTTCGCTGCGGGTGGGGACACCCCAACCGCTCAGTTGCCAGAGGGGGACCAGGGGATTGCCATCCTGGGTGCCATCAGTAGGCTCTGGCGCCAGTTGCCAGTGGTGGAACTCGTGCCCCACCGTCTGCTCATGGGGGCGCGCCACAGGGCTGGTGCCACAGGTCAACGCCCTGCGGTAGCCCAACTGCAGGGGCCCATGGCGGGCCGCACCAGGGAGGATACCCGCCATGGGCCATGGCCTGTGGTCCGGATCATGGAGGGTGCGCAGCAACAGAAGCATGCCGCCGCATTCAGCGTAGATGGGCAGGCCACGGCCATGGGCTGCCCGCAATGCCCTGAGGCTGCGACTGGCCTGGGCAAGAATGGCGCCGTGGAGTTCCGGATAACCCCCTGGCAGCACCAACGCTGCCGTCCCCCCAGGCAGGGGCTGATCCGCCAATGGCGACCAGGCCTGGGTTTGTGCCCCCCAATGCTCCAGCCACTCCCGCTGCTCCGGATAGAGGAAGCAAAATGCCTGGTCCTGGGCAATGGCCACCAGGGGACCAGGCCCACCGGATGGCCGGGCTGGTGGTGGCGCCGTGGCGCTGGTGGCGACCAGGAAGGGGGATGGTCCAGGGGCACCGCGGCTGGCTTGAAGATGGGGGAGGAGACGGTTCAGGTCCAGGTGACGCTCCCCCATGGCCGCCAACTGGTCACAGCGGGCCTGGAAGTGGTGGATCTCTGCTGGCGGCAGGAGGCCCAGATGGCGGGAGGGCAGCACCATGGTCCCGCAGCGGGGCAGGCTGCCCAGCACCGGCAGGCCCGTCGGCTCCAGTGCCGCCGTCAGCAAATGCCGGTGCCGTGAACTGCCCACGCCATTGAGCACCACGCCACACCAGCGCAGCCCAGGGGCCTGCCCTTGAAAACCTGCCACCAGGGCACGGATGGATGGTCCCTGCCGGGCAGCATCCACAACAAACAACAGGGGAAGATTCAGCAGACGGGCCACATGGGCGGTGCTGCCCTCCTGGCTGGGGCCGAGGCCGTCATACAGTCCCATGACTCCCTCCACCAGACAGGCATCCGTGGCGCGCCCCCAGTGGTGGAACGCAGCCCGTAGCCATGGCTCCCCACAGAGGAGGGGATCCAGATTGCGACAGGGGCGGCCGCTGAGGGTCCCCAACAACTGGGGATCCAGGTAGTCTGGCCCCACCTTGAAGGTCTGGATGCTGAGCCCCTGCTGTTGCAGGGCCGCCGTCAGGCAGAGGCTCAGCAGAGTTTTGCCGGAGCCGCTTTGGGGTGCAGCGATGATGAGGCCCAACCGACCACCCCTGTCAGGTTTTGCTGGCGTCCATGGCCGTCAGCATCTGGTGCGCCAGTTGGGCCGTGGTGGCCAGCAGGGGATTGGTGGTGTCGTGGCCACCGGCAAGGACACGGGTTTCTTGCGCCTCCAGGGACCCCTGAATCAGCGGGACGATTTCTTCCACCAAATCCCGGGAGGAGATGTCTCCCCCCTCCAGCCGCATGCAGCCACTGGCTTCTCCACAGAGCACCACGCAGAACTCCCGGCTGCCGGGGGGCTTACACAGCAGGCGCAGACCTAGAATGGAGCCGGCATGGGGTTTGGGGAAGCCCACGGGAACCGACGCCAGGCGCAGGTCCACCATGACCCCATCAGTCCGTTGGAAGTGGTAGACGCTGCTGTCCTGTTGCCGGTGACCTGTCTGGAGAGACCACTGGAGGCGGCTGGCAATCCAGGCGGCCAGCAGCAGACCTTGGCACAGTTGATCCCCCTCCACATCAATGTCCACCTGCGCCACATGGCCGAGGGCTGCACGACGGTCCTGGGCATCAAAGGCCATGGCCAAGGATTCGCGCCAGCCCCCCAGGCGGTACCAGTTCAAATCGGAGACAGCCTGACCGGCAGCAATGCGCCGGGCCAGAATCCTGAGGGAGGGCCCTGTGTCCCCCAGGGCTGTATCCACAATCAACCGTCGCGGCGGCGCCGCCAGCCGCTCAAAGATGTCCGTGTGCTCCCCCAAGGCCCCTTCCCAGAGCACCCAGCAGGGCAACTGGCTGGGGATCAACGGGGGCAGCATGTCCAACTCCGTGGCAATGGACGCTGCCCCCCCACGGAGCACCAGCACATCCCCACAGACGCTCCCCCCTGGACTGTCCCCCGGGAGCGAGCAATAGGCCGCCACCAGGGCATCCAGCGGTTGATCCCCATTGATGGTGGGGGCCAGGGTGATCATGCGGTGGGGCTGGAGTTCGCTGATGCTGTTGTCAACGGCCTGGCCCCGCAGATCGTCGTAGGAGCTGTTCCCCCCAGGTTGGGTGGCCAGCACCTGGGCCAGGGTGCTGGAGAGGGGCGCGGTGGCGCTGGGGAGGCCATAGGCGCCAATGGCGCGACGGGCCGCATCCACCAGGCAAGGGCGTTGCATGCCCATGACCGCATCCTGCAGTAACCCGAGGCGGGCCAGGTGCTGCTCCAGCCAGGCCGGTTCCCAGACCACCAGGGTGAAGGTGGCGGAACCATTGTAGCCCTCTTCTGGCTGCTCCCAAAGCTGTTTCAGGTGGTCGGTCACCGCATGGGGCGGCAGCTTGAGGGGGGCTTGCAGGGTGAATTGGGGAACCATGGCGGGGCTGGGGAGAGGGTTGGGGGGGATCAGGGGCGGCGCCAGAGCAAACCGTCACGGGCCAGCAGTTCATCCGATTCCGCTGGTCCCCAGGTACCAGCCTCATAGGGGTGGACGGGAAACCGCTCCGGGGACTGCTTCAGCCCTTCCAGGATGGGGGTGTAGAGCCGCCAGGCGGCCTCCACCTCGTCACTGCGGGTGAAGAGGGTGGGGTCCCCAAGCATGGCGTCTGCCAGAAGCCGCACATAGCCCTCATCGGAGGGCTCCCCGAAAGACTCGTCATAGGAGAAATTCATGGAAATGGGACGGCTGCGCATCCCAGAACCCGGTGCCTTCACCTCAAAGCGGAACATGGCCCCTTCGTTGGGCTGGATACGAATCACAAACTGGTTGGCGCTCACCCCACCAGCGGCGGCATCAAACAGACGCACCGGAGCATCCCGAAAGGTGAGGGCCACCTCACTGAGGCGTTTGGCCAGGTGCTTGCCCGTGCGCAGGTAGAAGGGCACCCCCTGCCAACGCCAGTTATCAATGAACAGCTTGATGGCCACATAGGTTTCCGTGGTGCTGTCGGGGGCCACGCCAGGTTCATGGCGGTAGCTGGCCAGGGGATTTTTCGCTGTCCCGCCACTGCCGTATTGCCCCCGCACACAACAGGTCCAGGGTTGCTCCGGGTGGGCCAGGTGGGCCGCCTGCAGCACCTTGGCCTTCTCGTTACGGATGGATTCGGGTTCAAAGCGCCCTGGTGGTTCCATGGCGGTCAGGGCCAGCATCTGGGTCAGGTGGTTCTGCACCATGTCCTTCAGGGCGCCAGACTGTTCGTAGTAGCTGGCCCGTTGCTCCACACCCACTGTTTCTGCGGCAGTGATCTGCACACTGCTGATGTGGTTCCGGTTCCAGAGGGGCTCAAAGATGGAATTGGCGAAACGCAACACCATGATGTTCTGAACCGTTTCCTTACCCAGGTAGTGGTCAATGCGAAAGAGCTGGTTCTCCTGGCCGCAGCTTTTGACCACCCGGTTGAGCTGCTGGGCGCTGGCATAGTCTGTGCCGAAGGGCTTCTCAATCACCAGGCGGCTCCGTTGCCGATCCGCCAACAGTCCCGCCCCCGCCAAGGCCCGGGCTCCAGAGCCGTAAAATGCAGGGGAGACGGAAAGATAAAAGGTGCGCTCACCCCGGGTGGCCCGCTGGCGATCCACCTGCTCCAACCGCTGGGCCAGACGCACCAGGTGCTCCGGCTGCTGCAGGTCCACGGGCTCATAGAAGAGCCCCTGGCTGAACTGCTCCCAGGCATGGGGATGGGTGGCAATGGTGGGCTGGAGCCGCTCAGCCATGGTCTGGCGGAATACCTCATCGCTCCAGGGACGACGGGCACAGCCCAACACCGCAAATTCACTGGACAGGCGCCGCTGGAGGAACAGGGCAAACATGGCCGGGATCAACTTGCGGTGCGTCAAATCCCCGGACGCACCGAAGATGATCAGGCACTGGGGAGGGATGACCCGCTCTTGGCGTAGGCCAACCCGCAGGGGATTGGTCAAGGTGGCTGCCATAAAGACGTTGGAGCCGTCTATCTGCCCTTCTTTAGCCACAATGGCGGCATTTGGGGTGGCTCAATAGGTTTCCACATGCCAGCGGCCAGCTTTTTTCATCTGGGGACGCAGGGTTTTCCAGTCCAGACCCCGGGCAGTTGCGGCGGCGGCCATGGCCTCGTCAATGCCCGGCTCCATGCCCCGCAGACCACACATGTACAGGTGGGTGGAATCCAGGTTGATCAGGTTGAAGATCTCGTCGGCGCATTCAGCCACCTGATGCTGGATATACATGCGCCCCCCCCCGCTATTGTTCTGCTCCCGGCTGATGGCCTTGGTGTAGCGGAAGTTGTCCGGGTAGGCCCTCAGGTAGCTCTGGAACTCCTCCTCATAGAGCAGGTTGGGGGTGGTGGGGACACCCATGAACAGCCACGCCTTGCCGCGGAAGGCATAGCCGGGATTCCTGGCCCGCTCACCGGGATCAAACATGCGGCGCAGGTAGGCCCGCATGGGGGCAATGCCGGTGCCCGTGGCCAGCATGATCACATTGGCCTCTTCATCATCCGGCAAGAGCATTTCCTTACCTACGGGACCAGTAATCTTCACCGGCGCGTCAGGGGCAATGTCGCAAAGGAAGGTGGAGCAGACGCCATTGACCAGCTCCCCATCCTTCTCGTATTGGAGTTGGCGGACGCAGAGGGAGACCGTGTTGCCAGCCAGATTGTCCCCATGTCGGGTGCTGGCAATGGAATAGAGGCGTATTTTGTGGGGCTTGCCGTTATCCGCCAGACCGTCAGGGATGATGCCAATGGACTGACCCTCCACATAGCGCAGATCACCACCGGAGAGGTCCATGATGATGTGGTTGACCCGGCCAATGGCCCCTTCCTTGAGCAGGCTTTCATTGCTGATCACCTTGCCGATGAAGGGGGCCTTGGGCTTATACAGGTTGACAGGCACATCCCCATGGGCGGCCCTGGCTGGGGCCTTCCTGGCGGGCTTGGCGGTTGTGGCGGGCTGGGGGGAGGCTGGGGCGCTGCTGCCCGCAGGGCTCTGTTCAGGTGTGGCTGCAGTGCTGGTCAGGCCATTGGAGACCCCGAGGATTTTCACCCCGGAGCGCAGCAGCCGACCATAGGTGGACTGCAACTGGTCCAGGGGCACCACAAGGCGACGAATGCCGGAGGTGGGGACGGAGGATCCGGAAAAGTCCTGGAGGGTGATGGTCATCATCTGGCTGGAGCCAGAACCGGCGGCGGACAGCGCATGCATGGCAGATGGTTAAGAGCTGATCCCCGCTGTCAACGGGGCGGGATGCTGGCTTCGAGGGCGCCAGAGCTTAGTTTAGACATCAGCCTAGACGCCAGGGCCAGCAAGATCCGTTCCCCAAGGCGAATTGCGTGGGGCTACAGACTGACGCTCCCCCCAGCCATCAGACCATCGTTCCATTCAGGTCAGGATGGTCAGGATTGACGGGAAGCGCATTCAAGCCTATACCTAAGTACTCCATCACTGGCCTGGGGTTACTCTTGCGTCGCGCCTGTTGGCTTCTGATCACTGCCCTGCTGGCGGGCTGCGCCACCAGCCCCACGGGCCGGCAGCAATTCCTGTTGTTGTCCCCGGATGCTGCCATCTCCATGGCGCAATCCGCCTATAGTGACACCTTGAGACAGTTTGGCCAGGAAGGGAAGCTGTGGGACAACCCTCAGGTGGCTGAGCGCATGATGCGGATCACGGGCCGACTGGCAGCCGTGGCCGTCCAGGAGTATCCCCACACGGCCCGTTGGGACTGGAGCGTGGCCCTGGTGGATGATCCCGACGTCATCAATGCCTGGGCCATGGCCGGGGGGCGCATGGCCATTTATCGGGGTCTGGTGGAGCGTTTGGGTCTCAGCGATGCTGAGATCGCCCACATCATGGGCCATGAAATTGCCCATAGCATTGCCAACCACCAGGCTGAAAGCATGTCCATGGTGCTGGCCCAGGATCTGGTGGTCTCCGTGGTGGGCCAGAACACGGAAGAAGGTTCCTATGCAGCGCCGATCACCAATGCGGTGGCCAGCATTGCCCTCACCCTCCCCAACAGCCGCACCAGCGAGGAGGAGGCGGACAGGCTGGGCATGTGGATTGCCACCAAGGCCGGCTACGCTCCCCAGGCAGCGGTGACCCTATGGGAAAAGATGACCCGGCACGAGGGACCAAATCTACCTGAATTCCTCAGCACCCATCCCAATTCCTCCAGCCGCGCTACAGCTCTGTCCACCTTGGTGGAGGACGTCCAGCATCTTCAACCCGCCGTACCTCCTGCACCCCACAGGGTGCGCATCTATGGCGCAGCCAAATGGGGCATTGGCACTTCGTAGGCCCCCCAACTCCTTCCCCTGAGCAGGATTCGGGACAATGCCCAGGGGATCTGCTCCGGTTGGCCCCACATCATTCCCGGATCGGGTCTTCAACTGCCGTAAGGCCAGGGGAGATTAGGGTCAGGACTCATAATATGAGGAACGATCCTCTCACCAGATAGGGACCCCCAAGCGCGCACCAGGAGGAGGGAGACGGGTGATGGCCCAGTTGTTTGGGCTCAGCGCGGAGCAGGGTGATGGCATCCGCCCCTTGTTCCCCAAGGAACGGGGTGGGAAGCGGGTGGATGACAGGAAGGTGTTGAGGCGGTATCATCCATGTCCTTCAGAAGGGGCTGCACTGGGTGGATGCCCTGGCGGCCGATGGCCCCCACAAAACCCTCTACAACCGCTGCCGCCGCTGGTGAGACAAGGGTGTTTTTGAGCTGATCTTTTCTGGGTTGTCAGCATCCGATGCCGCAGAGCCACCCGACTCCGCAGAGCCAGAGATCCTGATGATTGACGCCACTGACATCAAAGCCCATCCCACGGCATCCAGCCTCAACAAGGGGGGCCCCCCGTCTGATTGGTCGTACCAAGGGGTGCATGACCAGCAGCTCCCTGTGGTCTGCCACAGCAAAGGTGGTCGCCTGCGACTCCACCTGCGTGAGGGGCAATGCAGTGACTGCTGATGTGTTACTCAAAGACCGGCCGCCTACGGCAACGGTGATGGGGGATCAAGGGTAGAATGGAGACAAAATCCGCAAGATACTGGCCCAGCAGGGCATCCCGCCTTGCATCCCGCCCCGTTGCTACCGCAAGAAACCAGTGCATTACAGCAAGAGAGTGTATCGCAAGCGTCAGGAAATCGAGAATCTCTTTGTCCCGACTGAAGGACTGGCAGCGGCAGCGCATTGCAACCCGCTACGACCGCTGCGCCCACATCTTCCGTTCTGCCACCCTCCTCTTCTGGTGATGAGGCCTGACCCCAGGGATAAGGCCGACATCGGCACAGTCCACATCCCTAATCTCTCCTGACCTTATCCAGAGCCGGGGTCTTGTCGGCAAGATGACTCGAGGCCCAAGGACCGCCACCGTCCCTCCCAATCTTAACATTCTCCTTATTATAGGAGGCTTGACGAATTGCTCAAGCTTAGCTTCTCCTGCTAAGCTTGGACAGCAGGCCTTAATCACTAGCCTAACCATGGAGCGCAAAGGCAAAGACGGCTATGATGAGCATACGCAGTTGAGTCCCGACATTGTCCCTGCCCAAAATGCCCGCATCCGTGTTGTTGGGGTTGGTGGTGGTGGCAGCAACGCTGTCAACCGCATGATCAGCAGCGATTTGCAGGGTGTGGACCACTGGGTTCTCAATACGGACGCCCAGGCTCTTCTCAGCTCATCAGCCGAGAATCGTCTCCAGCTTGGTCAACGGCTAACCAAAGGTCTGGGTGCGGGAGGCAATCCTTCCATTGGCAAGAAATCGGCTGAGGAGTCCCGCTCAGAGATCCAGCAGATCATGGAGGAGGCCAATCTGGTTTTTATCGCGGCTGGCATGGGGGGCGGCACAGGAACCGGCGCTGCTCCCGTGGTGTCGGAGCTGGCCAAGGAATCTGGCGCCCTGACGGTGGCCATTGTCACGAAGCCATTCAAGTTTGAGGGTCGCCGCCGTGCTGGACAGGCGGAGCAAGGGATCAAGGAGTTGTCCGCCCATGCGGACAGCCTGATTGTTATTCCCAATGATCTGCTTCGCAGTGTTAATACTCCCGGTGAACGGCTGCAAGATGTCTTCAGCACTGCCGACGATATCCTCTATTATGGCGTCAAGGGCATCAGCGACATCATTACCCAGCCAGGACTGGTCAATGTGGACTTTGCCGATGTCTATTCAGTGATGAAAGACGCCGGCACCGCACTCCTGGGCATCGGCAAAGGCTCAGGCCGTTCTCGCGCTAAAGAGGCCTCCCTGGCAGCTATTAACAACGATCTGCTGGAATGCAAGAAAATTCATGGAGCCAAGGGCTGTATCATTAACGTCACCGGTGGGCAGGACATGACCCTGGATGACCTGACAGAGGCTTCAGAGGTGATTACAAACATGGTGGACCCCGGCGCCAATATTATCGTGGGCGCGGTTCAGGATGATTCCATTGAAGGGGAGATTGTCGTTACGGTGATTGCAACAGGCTTTGAGCGCAGCACCGACGATGGGAAAGACCGGGCGATCCACTCTGTCACGTCACAGAATAACCTGGTGATGGGAGAAGGCACCACATCTCCTCCTAATGAGGAGGATGGAGCTAAAATTCCCTATTTCCTTAAGAAGCGTCGTCTTCACAGCCAGAATGCCCTGGCTTCAGATGGAGCCTCGCTGAACAACCATTGACCCATCCGCCCCGCCAATCTTCAGTCTACAAAGTCGTTCGATCCTGGCTGGGCCAGTGGACAAAAGGATTCACCTTGAGATGAGAAGGGTGGCCACCGGGTTCCAGTTCGCGGCATCGTTGCTGTCGTTTTCGAACGGGCGGCAGTGTCCCGGTACCCCTTGATCCTGGCAAAGAAATTCTCCATCAGATGGCGCCCTTGTAGGCTTCCTTGTCGTACACCCCAGTTCTAGGGAACCTCTGAACAAGCCAGAGTCGTCCGCCATCAGGCTCCTGCTTCCTCTGTCTCTACTGGGCTTCCCAAAAGCTCTCAGGGTCTCAAGGGGACTTGTTCAGAAGTTCCCTAGATAAAGTGAGGAGAGAATAGACATGTGGACGATGCCGATGTTGCCCTTGTTTTGAGTCAAGGAGTAGGCCGCCAGGTAGGAGAGGATAGGCACAAAGACATTGATGGGGGAGCGGCGGTGGCTGTGCTCCAACCCCATGCCTGAACTTTGGCAAAGAGAGTTTCAATGATGGATGGTTTTCTCAGCAGCAGCCTCTCCAGCAGGGGCGTAAGGGAGTTCTTCATGGTGCGTCGACTACCGGTGAGCAGGTACAGACCCCGCTGCCCTGGGGTCAGGACTCATCATACGAGGAATGATCCTCTCACCAGAGAGGGACCCCCAAGAGAGCACCAGGAGGAGATGGGTGATGGCCCAGTTGTTTGGGCTCAGCGCGGAGCAGGTTGCCCGCATCCGCCCCTTGTTTCCCAAGGAACGGGGTGAGGAAGAGGGTGCATGACAGGAAGGTGTTGAGCGGCATCCTCCCTGTCATTCAGAAGGGGCTGCGCTGGGTGGGTGCCCCTGCGCCTATGGTCCCCACAAAACGCTCTACAACCGTTGCCGCCGCTGGTGAGACATAGGGTGTTTTTGATCTGATCTTTTCCGAGTTGTCAGCATCCGATGCCCCAGAGCCAGGGGTGCTGATGCTTGACGCCACTGACGTCAAAGCCCATCCCACGGCGTCCAGCCTCAACAAGGGGGGGTGTACCCCTCGCCTGATTGGTGACACCAAGGGGGGCATGACCAACAAGCTCCATGGGGTCTGCCACAGCAAAGGTGGTCCCCTGCGACTCCACCTGCGTGAGGGTCAGTGCAGTGGCTTCACCGGTGCTGATGTGTTGCTC
>JAJDUS010000040.1 GCA_022826535.1 Prochlorococcaceae cyanobacterium jk18x1bzbins.87 | reverse complement strand
TGGTCTGCTTCTTCACAAAGCTGCGCTCATAATCGCCAAAATCCAGCTGACCCTCCTTGCTCCACATAGCCTCTCTTTCAATTCCTCACCATTCTAACCTCTTCCCCAAGGCACTGCGACGTTTTCCAGGGTTTCCCTAGCAAGAGCAACAGGTGGTAACTTCAGTCCATCCAACCCTCGCCATCGAGGGGCACCGGCTTGACAGACAGTGCTTGTTTCCCCAAGGCAAACCAGCCGTGAACCAGGTCACCCAACAAGCCCTTCTTGAAAATATCCCCTGAGACGGCTTCCTTACCATGGCCCCCATGGCCGTGACCATGATCCATGGGGATGGCGAGTCCTGACCCTAGTCTCTGAATTTGCCACCGATGGTGTTGGTCAAGACCATGGTTCCAGCCACCGCCTTTTGTGATTTCGACGGCACCATCACCGCCGTCGACACCTTTGACTTATTGATGGAGGATACCTATGGCGACTGTTGGCGTCAACTCAAGGCAGGCCTGCTGGGCTTTCGTCTCACGCTTCGGGAGGCCATGGATCAACTGGGCCCCATGCTCACGGCCCACCACCTGGTGGCCATGGAAGAGCGGATGGCCACGTTTGTCCCGCGACCTGGTTTCCTGCGCTTCCTCGATGCCATGGATCAGGCTGGCATCCCCGTTGTTGTGGTGTCTGGCGGTTTTCTCCCCCTTGTGGAGGCAGTACTCCGGGAGCATCGTCACCGCTTCAGGGCCATCATTGCTGGTTGTCCTGTTCCCCAAGACCAGGAGGGCACACGGCACCATATCCATAGTCCCTACAGCTCCAGAGAGGAACTTGTGGCCAAGGCGCTGGTCATGGACATGTATGGCCAGGGTCACACCATTGTCATTGGTGATGGCATTACAGACCTGCGCATGGCCCAGGCAGCGGATGTGGTCTTTGCCAGGGATCTTCTGGCCGGGTTACTGGCGGAGCGTGGCCTGGCCTTTCACCCCTGGCATGATTTTGACGATGTGGTGAGGCTGCTGGCGCAGTTGGGGCTGGTTTCCCCACCGGCCATCAGGTCATAGCCGTGCGCTCAATGTGCTTTTCATGGCGATGGAGCTGGTTCTGCAGCGCAACCATGGCGCGCCCCAGCCAGGGATCCTGGCTGTCCCCCTCGGGCATCTCCTGGGTTGAGGCTGCCAGCACCTGGTTGGGCATGATACCAGTGCTTTGGATGTCCTGGCCCCCTGGCGTTACATAACGGGCCACGGTGACGGCCAACCCACTGCCATCGTTCAGGGGAATCAGGGTCTGGATCAGCCCCTTCCCAAATGTGGGACGTCCCATGACCTCAGCCCTCTGATTGTCCTGCAAGGCCCCGGCCAGAATTTCACTGGCGCTGGCGGTGCCGCTGTTGACCAGTACCACCATGGGGCCATCGTAGAGGGTCCCGGCATTGGTGGTGATGGTGTCCAGAATGCCATTGCGGTCCCGGATACTTACGAGGGGCTGGGCATCAAGCAGGGCATCTCCCACGGTCAAGCCACTGTTCACCAGGCCACCGGGATTGTTGCGTAGATCAAGAATCAGTCCTTCGATGCACTTGTTTTGCAACTCTGTCAATGCCGTGCCCACTAACTCCGGCGCCTTTGTTGTAAACTGTCTGACCTGCAACAGGCCGTAGGTGTGCCCATCTTCCCGGAGGCGGCGACTGCGCACGGGGCGTAAATCCACAGTGCGCCGCTTAAGGGACAGGGACTGGCGCCCACCATCCGGCGCCTCCAGATCAAAGTCCACAATGGTGCCGGAGGGTCCCCGCAGCGCCGCGGAAACCCCTTCTAAACCCAGATCCTCCACGGAGTTGCCCTCCACAGCCAGGACAACACTGCCAGGCTGGATCCCGGCTGCTGCCGCCGGAGAACCCTCCAGGGAGGAGAGAACCCGCACGACCGTTTCCCCTTCGTTGATGCCAAGCTGGAGGCCCACGCCGCTGATGGAGCCTGCCGTGCTGTCCGTGAGGGCTTTGAACTGCTCCGGGCGCAGGAAGCGCGTGAAGGGATCACCAAGGGGGACCAGCATGGTCTCAATGGCCTCATAAGCCCTCTCCCTGGAGGGGATCGGCTGCTCCAGGGCCTCTTGTCGCAAGCGGCGCCACGGGATCCCCTCGAATTCGGGATCCACGTAGCTCTGGTTCACCAAGCTCCAGGCCTCCAAAACCAATTGCTGGTCTTCGGAAAGGGCCTGAGTTGCTGGCGCCCCCCAGAGGAAGCCAGCAAGAATCAGGATGAAAAGACAAATCCTTAGCCTGCCCACGCCACATTGCGCCCACAACTCCATCTTGGCGTGGCTACTGCCCCTGCTGATTTTCCGTGACCGAAGGCTATTTACAGTGTTTTATGATTATGACCCCTGACCACGGGCTGTGCTGCAATACAAGACCTGTCCTCCAGAACGGCTTTTCTTGTGCTAGAATTCCTTATTGATGTGAATCCCTCAGCACCTTCGCTGCCGGTGCGGCGGCGAAGTGAAACCGATGTGGATCCTGCATAGGACCACTGCGGTGGCCATGGGCCATGGAGCAGCAACCCACCCGGACGTAAATGCTTAGACCTTCAGGGGAGAAGGAAGCCCCGTCGTTTACGGTGGAGGAGGATGTCAAAAGCACCCACGCTTCCCTGTGGGCTTTATAGAGTCGGCTTCCATGGCGCAGGGCTCACCCCCTGCGCTGGACAGGTAGCCATTTTCCCTGCCCCTTTCACCTGCTGAGCCCCTGAGCTCCTTTGCCCCGATGTCGAAGGTTTACGACTGGTTCCAAGAACGCCTGGAGATCCAAGAGATCGCAGACGACTTCTCCACCAAGTACGTTCCGCCCCACGTGAATATCTTCTATTGCCTGGGCGGCATCACCCTTGTGTGCTTTCTGATTCAGTTTGCCACGGGGTTTGCCATGACGTTTTATTATCAGCCCACGGTGGCGGAGGCCTTCAACTCCGTTCAGTACCTGATGAACTCGGTCAGTTTCGGTTGGCTGATCCGCTCTGTTCATCGCTGGAGCGCCTCAATGATGGTGCTGATGCTGATCCTCCATGTGTTCCGGGTCTACTTGACCGGGGGGTTCAAGCGACCCCGGGAACTCACCTGGGTGGTGGGTGTGACCATGGCGGTCATTACTGTCAGCTTTGGGGTCACTGGCTACTCTTTACCCTGGGATCAGGTGGGGTACTGGGCTGTCAAGATCGTCTCCGGCGTGCCCGCCGCAATCCCTGTCGTCGGGGACCAGGTGGTGGAGCTTCTCCGGGGCGGCGAGAGTGTCGGTCAAGCGACGCTGACCCGCTTTTACAGCCTCCACACCTTCGTGCTGCCCTGGCTTCTGGCAGTGTTCATGTTGATGCACTTCCTGATGATCCGTAAGCAGGGAATTTCCGGTCCCCTCTAACCCCCCATCTTCAAGGCCAAGTCCCCTCCAGGCTTCTTCCCCCTTCTGCAATTCCCACCCACTGGACTGATGTCAATCCTCAAGAAACCTGACCTGAGCGATCCAAAGCTTCGGGCCAAACTGGCCAAAGGCATGGGTCACAACTATTACGGTGAACCCGCCTGGCCCAATGACATCCTCTACATTTTCCCGGTGGTCATTCTGGGGACCCTCGCCTGTGTGGTGGGGCTGTCCGTCCTGGATCCCGCCATGGTGGGGGAGCCTGCCGACCCCTTCGCCACGCCCCTGGAGATTCTGCCGGAGTGGTACCTCTATCCGGTGTTCCAGATCCTGCGGGTTGTGCCCAACAAGCTGCTGGGCATTGTCCTCCAGGGCATGGTGCCTTTGGGGCTGATGCTGATTCCCTTTATCGAGAGCTTCAATCGCTTCCAGAACCCTTTCCGGCGACCTGTCGCCATGACCGTTTTCCTGTTTGGTACCCTCATGGCCCTTTACCTGGGCATCGGCGCCGCCCTGCCCATCGACCAATCCCTCACCCTAGGCCTCTTCTGATGGCTCCTGGCTCAACGCAAAGGAGAAGTTGAGCCGGCAGCCGTGGCGGAGCAATTCCCGGGTGAGGAGGAAGCCCACGATGGTCCATGTCTGGTAGGTTCTGGCCTGCTGGCCCACCCATGTTCCCGTGGGCCCATCAAAGTATTCCGCCCATTGCTGGCGGGGCAGTTGGCTGAGGTGGAGTTGGTAAGATCGCTCCAGCAAAGTTTTCATTTGGCCGGTGAGCAACACATCCGCCTTGGGGTGATCCTTGTCGTGTAGGGCCACCGCCATCACCAGGTACCAGAGCAAGCTGGGCCAATGCCCCCCGTTGTGGTAGCTCCAGGGCCAGTTTTTGGGATCGGAACCCGTTTTCATGGCCCACTCCTGGCCTTCCATGGGAGGGTGGCAGATGCGCATGGGCATCTGGGCCATCAGATGATTGTTGTTGTGCAGCACCAAGCGAAACAGAGCCCGTTGCTGGGGCGCCGTCAGGAGGCCAAAGATGCAAGCCAGGCTGTTGCCCAATGTGAAAAACCGGTAGTCCGGCCGCCCCGTGCGCACGTTACCAATGAGGTAGCCCCCGCGGTTGTCCAGCCAATCCTGAAGCCAGTCCGGGATGAACGTGGGCTGAACATTGAACTCATTCAGGTGCTGCACATCTCCGTATTGCTCCGTGGGGCGGCGCCGCAGCACCTGGATGGTTTTGCTGGTGACCCAGTAATGCTTCAGCAAATAGGAGCGCAGATCGTGGATCCACTGCCGGGTGAGGGGGATCCTCTGGCTGAGGAGCCTGCTGGGGGTGGCATTGTGGCGTTGCGCCAGCTCCATGAGATGGACACAGCATTTCAAGCAGCCATACAGCAGGACTTCGATTTCCAGAGGCGCGCCCCACACGTCCATGGGGCGGTCAATCATGAAGGAGCAGTCCGGCACAAACAACACCGGGGTGCCTTCAAAGGAGGGCTGTGTCACCAGATCCAGGAGCCGCTGGACCGCCCGCTGCACCCGCTGGTCACAGCCAAACTGCCAGTCCTGCACATGGGAGACGTAGATCCAGCAGAGGATGGGCCACCAGAGGCTGGCATCAACTGAACTGATCCGGCCAATGGACCGTTGGCCGTAGTCCGCCACCAACTCCCCCTCTTTCTCGATGAAGCTGGTGGGAAAAAGACCCCGGGTTTGCACGGCACTGCTTTGCATGTCCATGCACAGCACCAGAAAGTGGCGCACCAGAGCATGGCGCCCTTTCAAGAGCAGATGGATCATCACCGGCACATTGTCCCGAAGAAACACTTCTCCGTAGTTGAGGGACATGCCTTTGCTGGGGTAATCAATGGCTGCCACGGCGCCTGAGAGCTGCCCCCTCACTGCAATGAGGGTGCGCTCAAGATGGGCCTCCGCCGATTGGATGATCTTCTCTTCCTTCAGGCTGGCGCGGCTATGGGAGTGGGGTGGAATGATGGGTTTAGACATGGCTACGGCGACCAGTCATCAGCGGAGGTAACGGGCAATGAAGAACCTGCTCTTGGTCACCGATCTGGACCATACCCTTGTGGGGGACAGACATGCCCTGGCCTGTCTCAATCAAACACTGGGGACACTGCGCTCCCGGATCCATCTGGTCTATGCCACAGGCCGCAGCCTGGCGGGGGCCCGTCAATTGCAGCAGGAGGAGGATCTCCTGGAGCCGGAGGGTTGGGCCACGGGGGTGGGCTCCGCCTTGCTCTGGTGTGGCGAGCCGGATCTCGCCTGGGACAGGCAGTTGCAGCACCATTGGGACCGTCCTGCCCTCAGCGCCCTGCTGTCCAGTTGGAGCGATCTGATCCTGCAGCCAGCATCCGAGCAAACCCCCTACAAGCTCAGTTATGAGCTGGCCAAGCCCTGCATGGGCCCGGAGGCCCATCAGTTTGAGCAACGTCTCCGGGCCACGCTGCGGCACGCCGACCTCCAGGCCCAGGTGGTGTTTAGCAGTGGCTGCCAACTGGATCTCCTGCCCCCGGCTGCGGGCAAGGGTGCCGTGACCGGCTATCTGCAGCGGAAGCTGGGGCTGCGGCCAGATCAGGTGCTCTGCTGCGGTGATTCCGGCAATGACCGCTCCATGCTGGGTGGTCCCTGGTGGGGGGTGATGGTGAGCAATGCCAGACCGGAACTGCTGGCGTGGTGGAGGCAAGTGCGGCCAGACACCCTGTTGCGCTCCCACTGCCACCATGCAGCGGCCATTCGCCATGCCCTCCAGACGCTGCCCCTGCTGGGGCGGGAGGGTTCCCAGGGGCGGGCTGGGGAACCCTGACCCTATGGCTGTCCCTGCTGGCAATGGGGGCACCAATGGCTGCTGCGGCCACTGAGCATCCGGCGCTGAATGGGGGCGCCACAACGGCGACAGGGGGCCCCTGGCCGTCCATAGACCCAAGCCTCCTGCCCGTAGTTGCCATTGACGCCTTGGAGGTCATGAAAATCCCTGAAACTTGTCCCCCCTTGCTGCACACTCCTGACCAAGACCTGTACCAGCCGCCTACAGAGCCGGTGAAGCTGTCCTTGGCTCAGGCTGCCACTGGGAACATGGGGTGGGATGCCCGCCAGAAAGAGACCCTCATCCGCATAAATGTTGCCGATGCCGGCCACCACTGACTGGTCCAGAAGCGCTGTTTTGATGGGCCGCCTGGATCCCCGCAGGCGCTTTTCCAGGTAGGGTCCGTCAAAGGATGGGGCGAAGGGTTCCGGACCCAGCCGCTGCAGCCCTGTGATCACATGGGATGCCGCTGTGTCGGGGGGGACCCACCACATGCGTCCAAAGCTGCGGGTGTCCACAAAGCGCAACTCTTTCCCATCCCCGAGGAATCGCACCCGGGTGTGGGGACAGACGGGAAACTCATCCGTGTTGAGCCAGCGAAATCTGCCGGTCATGCGCAGATGAACGCCCAGTTGGCCGGCAGCGAGCTGGCCTTGACGGGAGAGTTGGCTCAGCAGGTATTTGCCGCGACGATGCCAACAGGTCAGTTGGACCCCCGTGAGGGCTGCAGCAAAGGCGGCACCATCACCAGCAGGGAAGGCCACTGTGCGCTCCAGCAGCACCTCCACATGGCGAACCAGGAAAGAGCCAACGCCATGCTGCAGAGCACGACGGACCACTTCCACCTCAGGCAACTCGGGCACAAATAAACGGGGATCAACAAGCAGGTGGCCTAGATGGCCAGCCTACTGTGGATCTGTGGTGCCCTCAGGCCGGCTCCAACTCGCTCTCGGCAAAGTTGTTGACGTTCAGGCCACCTTCTACGCCACTGTAGGAGTTGTAGTTGAGGCTATCAAAACGCACGGATACGGGGTAAATGATGCCGCTGGTGTCCACGGAGGCCACGGTGCCCACCTCGTTGAACCAATACGACTCAGGACGCTTGATGCGAACTTTCTGACCCCTTGTGATGGCCATGGCGCGAAGATGCAAAGCTGGATGGCATTGCCAACTTAACCACCGTGATTGCCCATCTTTGTGGAGGGTGATGAAATATGTCAGGCTTTGTCAAACTCCCCACGGCGACCATGGTTGACTCCGGCGCCCCCCTCCCCCCCATCGTGGTCAAGGTGGGCACCAGCATTCTGCGGGGAGATGATCAGCGCGGCACAGACACCGTCATTGCTGAATTGGCGAGGGTTCTCAGCCATTGCTGTCAGCAGGGGCATCCTGTGGTGCTGGTGAGCAGTGGTGCCGTTGGACTGGGCAGTCGCCGCTTGGGGGACACCCAGCGTCCACGGGAGTTGCAGCAGCAACAGGTGGCAGCAGCCGTGGGACAAGGCCTGCTCATGGCCTCCTATGACAAGGCCTTTGGCGCCTATGGTCAGTTGGTGGCCCAGGTGTTGATGACCCGTGGGGATTTCGTGTCCCGGCACCGCTACCGCAATGCCACCGCCACGCTCCAGGGTCTGTTGGCCCGCCGTGTGCTCCCCATTGTCAATGAAAATGATGCCCTGGCAACCGATGAGCTGCGCTGCGGTGACAACGACACCCTTGCGGCCCGGGTGGCCGTGGCCGTGGCCGCCGAGCGGCTCATCCTGCTCACGGACGTGGACCGTCTTTATTCGGCTGATCCCAGGCGGGACCTGCAAGCCAGCCCCATCCATGAGGTGCGCAGCCGCGCAGAATTGCTCAGCCTGGCCCAGGCGGCGGAACCGGGTGGCCAGTGGGGCACAGGGGGCATGACCACCAAATTGGCCGCGGCCCGGATTGCCACGGCCAACGGCATCACGGTGGATCTGGCCGATGGTCGCACCAGTGCCGTATTGGAAGGATTGTTACAAGGGGGCAATGGAGGGACCCGCTTCCAGGCCGATGCCCTCCCCATTCCCCTCCGGAAACGCTGGCTGGCCCACGGTGTGTTGCCCCAGGGCAGTTTGCATCTGGACCCGGGGGCAGCGAAGGCCATTGAGGAGCAAGGCGCATCCCTCCTGTCTGCTGGCATCACGGCGGTGGAAGGCTCCTTTGCCCCCCATGAGGCTGTCTGCCTCTGTGGGCCGGATGGGGAAGAAATTGCCCGGGGCATTAGTCGCCACAGCAGTGAAGTGGTGGACAGGATCCGTGGCCTCTCCCGCAACCAGGTCACCCCCTTGCTGGGACAACCCGGCGCCGCTTGTGTGGTTCACCGTGATTCCCTTGTCTTGACCCGCACCCCAACGCCACACTCTGATGCGCTTCAGTGAACTCCTCGCTGCTCTGGATAGCCTCCAGCCGGAGGGCGCCCGCTGGCTGGCGGATGACCCCCCTCTGGAGGGGGCCGCACCTCTGGACACAGCCCGGAAGGGCCAACTCGGCTTCCTGGAGCAGAACACCCCAATGGCGGCAGCCCTGGCCCACTGTGGCGCCAGTGCGGTGCTGTTGCCTGCTGATGCCCAGCCCCTCCATGAACTGGCCCAGCAGCAGGGCATTGCCTGGGCCGCCGCTGCCCATCCCCGCCTCAGCTTTGCCGAAGCGCTGGACTGCTTACACCCCCGGCAACGTCCCACCCCTGGCCGCCATCCCCGGGCGATTGTTGCGCCGGATGCCCATGTGGCGGCCAGTGCGTCCCTGGCTGCCGGGGTAGTGGTGGGTGCCCGCTGCCATGTGGGGGAGGATGTTGTCCTTCATCCCGGCGTGGTGCTCTATGACGACGTTTGGCTTGGGCAGGGCTGTGAACTCCACGGCAATGTTGTGGTTCATTCCCACAGCCGTCTGGGGCGCAACTGTGTGATTCAGGCCAATGCGGTGATCGGTGGAGAAGGCTTCGGGTTTGTTCCCACCGGCCATGGTTGGCGCAAAATGCCCCAAACAGGCCATGTGGTGCTGGAGGATGGGGTGGAAGTGGGCTGCTGTAGCACGGTGGACCGCCCTGCCGTGGGAGCAACCCGCCTGGGGGCTGGCACCAAGATCGACAATCTGGTGCAGATTGGCCATGGGGTGGTCACAGGCAAAAGCTGTGCCTTTGCATCCCAGGTGGGCATTGCCGGTGGGGCTGTGGTGGGGGATGGGGTCATCCTGGCGGGCCAGGTGGGTGTTGCCAATCGGGTTCGCATTGGGAATGGCGTGGTGGCCAGCTCCAAAAGTGGGGTGCATACCGATGTGGCACCTGGGCAGGTGGTGAGCGGCTTTCCCGTGATCCCCAACCGTCTCTGGCTCAGGGCTTCAGCCCTGTTTGCCCGCCTGCCGGAGTTCAGCCGTAGCCTGAAACGGTTGCAGCAGCAGGTGGAGCGTTCCCGACAGCCATGAACATCACCCTTCTGCCTGGCGATGGCATTGGCCCGGAGATCACAGCGGTGACCAAGGATCTTCTACAAGCTGTGGGCAGCCGCCATGGTCTGGGTCTCACCCTGGAGGAGGCTCCCATGGGGGGCGCAGCCATTGCCGCCTGTGGCGAACCCCTCCCCGAGGAAACCCTGCGGCGCTGCCGCAAGGCGGATGCGGTGCTGCTGGCTGCCATTGGCGACCCCCGCTACGACCAGCTACCGCGGCAGCAGCGGCCCGAGAGCGGATTGCTGGGGCTACGGGCCGGCCTGAAGCTGTTTGCCAATCTACGGCCGGTGAAGGTCATCCCCTCCCTGCTGGGGGCCAGCTCCCTGAAGCCCGAGGTGGTGTCCGGGGTGGATCTCCTTGTGGTACGGGAGTTGACCGGTGGCATCTACTTCGGCCAACCCAAAGGGCGTATCGGGTGCGGCACCGAGGAACGGGCTTTCAACACCATGACCTATGGCGCCATGGAGGTGGATCGGATCGCCGCCATGGCGTTTACGCTGGCCAGCCGGCGTCGCAATCGTCTCTGCTCTGTCGACAAAGCCAACGTGCTGGACGTGTCCCAGTTGTGGCGGGAGCGGGTGGAGCGCATGGCACCCGCCTATCCCGGCGTCACGGTGGAGCACCTGTATGTGGACAATGCCGCCATGCAGCTCATCCGCCAGCCGCGACGGTTTGACGTGCTACTGACGGGAAACCTGTTCGGGGATATTCTCAGCGATGAGGCGGCCATGCTCAGCGGTAGCATTGGTGTGTTGCCCTCGGCTTCCTTGGGGGAGGGGGGACCGGGACTGTTTGAACCTGTCCATGGTTCCGCCCCCGATATTGCTGGCCAGGATCGGGCCAATCCCTTGGCCATGGCCCTCTCCGCGGCCATGATGCTGCGGTTGGGTCTGGGGCAGGAGGCGGCTGCCACGGCCTTGGAAACTGCGGTTGACCAGGTGCTGCAGGCGGGCTTCCGCACCCCGGACATGATGGCCAAGGGCTGTGTTGCCGTGGGTTGTCGTGCCATGGGGGAGCACCTGCTGGCGGCCCTGGAGGGTTCCGGCCATGACGTGGATGCCCAGCGAGACGTCAACCGGGTCTAGCCAAGGGGTGCCCTGGGGCTGCACACTGGTCTCGGTGTTGTCCCCCCTATCCTTCCTGCCATGTCAAAGCAGCATCCCATTGTGGCTGTCACCGGCTCTTCCGGCGCCGGAACCTCCACCGTAAAACGAGCGTTTGAGCACATCTTCCGCCGTGAAGGGATTAACCCTGCGGTGATTGAAGGCGACAGCTATCACCGCTTTGACCGCATGACCATGAAGGTCAAGATGGCGGAAGCCACCGCTGCCAATCGCACCTTCTCCCATTTCGGGCCAGAGGCCAATATCTTCAAAAAGCTGGAGGAGACATTCCTCTCCTATGGAGAAACGGGCATGGGTGAGCGTCGCTATTACCTCCACAGTCCGGAAGAGGCAAATGAGCAGAACCAGCGTCTCGGCACCACGTTGAACCCGGGCGAGTTCACCCCCTGGGAACCCTTCCCCGCCAACACGGATTTGCTCTTCTACGAAGGGTTGCACGGGGGTGTCAAGGGTGACGATTACAATGTGGCCCACTTGGTGGATCTCCTGATTGGTGTGGTGCCCATCGTCAACCTGGAATGGATTCAGAAGATTCACCGGGACAACGCGGAGCGGGGCTACTCGGCCCAGACCATTGTTGAGACCATTCTGCGTCGGATGCCAGACTACATCAATCACATCTGCCCTCAGTTTTCTGAAACCCACATCAACTTTCAACGGGTACCCACCGTAGACACGTCTAACCCCTTCATCCGCCGTGATATTCCAACACCAGACGAGAGCTTTGTGATTATCCATTTCCGCCGTGGCGTAAAAGAGCAGTTTTCCATTGAACCCACTTACCTTCTTCAAATGATTCCAGACTCCTTTATGTCCAGTCCCACAAGTCTGGTGGTGAATGGAGGCAAGATGGGGTTTGCCATGGAGTTGATTCTCACCCCAATCATCCACCGCATGATTGAGGAGAAAAAGATGTTGGCCTAGCTTCAACCACGTGCCACGTTGGCCATGGGGTTTGTGGTGGCAGCCCTGCTGGGGGCATGTGTGGGCAGCTTCCTAAGCTTGGCGGCCTGGCGTCTGCCACGGGGCCAAAGCCTGATGTGGCCAGCCAGCCATTGCCCGGCCTGCGGTCAAACCCTGAGCTGCCGTGAAAACCTCCCCCTGCTGGGTTGGGTGTGGTTACAGGGCCGCTGCCGCACCTGTGGCGCCCCCATCCCCCTCCGGGACTGGCTGGTGGAAGGGCTCACTGCCGGACTCTGGGTGGCTGTGGCGCTGCTGACCACCCCTGAAGCCGGTGGTGGCGCAGGCATGCTGCGCCTGGTGGCTGGTCTGCTCTTCATCAGTGGGTTGCTGTTGCTGTTGTTGCTGGATCTGGATGGCTTCTGGTTACCAGAGCCCCTCTGTCGCTGGGGTTTGATCGCTGGCCTGGCAACAACGGCCTTGCTGGCCTTGGCAACGGGCATGGGTCCCTTCACACCCTTGATGCACCATAGCCTGGCGGCGGCCATGGGGCTGTTGGGTCTTGACATGGTGGGGGTACTGGGGACATGGTGGCTGGGGGTGCCGGCACTGGGGGGAGGGGACGCCAAGCTGGGGGCCATGCTGGGGGCCTGGCTGGGGGGGCGAGGCCTCCTGCTTGCCCTGACCCTGGCAGTGCTCAGTGGCGGCTTGTTTGGCCTGCTGGCGCGACTCGGCGGGCGCCTCAAAGCCCGACAACCTTTCCCTTTCGGGCCGTTTCTGGCCACTGCGGGTGGTGTGGTCTGGCTCACCCCTGAACCCCTACATCGACAACTCCTGTCACTCCTGTTGCCCTGGCTGAACACCGTGGGCCTCACACTTGGCGGCTGAAGCGATTTGAAATAAGCTTCCATCTAGAAAAGAGGACTTGCGACGTCCAAGTGTGCCAGAATTCTGCCTTCTTAAAAATTAGATTTTGGTGATATATCTCAGCGAACCTCGAAGAACCGGGAGCTGAGGGAGGAAGAACTTGCTGTAAAGATCAGTGAGGACTACGAGGGTGGATCTGGCAGGGACTTCTGGAGACAACTGCAATCCTCTTCACCATAGGCTTTGCAGTCAGAGAGTCCTATGAAGATCAGCAAGAGTTGCAGTGGACAGTATTCAGCACATTCCCCCTATGGCCGCCCTGGAAAACTTTAAAGCGCTTTCATGGAAGACTATTACTCCCCTCTTACAGCAAGGCTTTTGAAAAGTCAGGACTGAGCCGGAAAGGGGTTTCCCAGTGTTTCCCTAGGGAAAGCCTGGAAACCCCCCAAAGGGACCCCTGCCCCCCTCCAGCGATCTGAGGGTGGTTAGACTGAGTGTGAACCGGGATGGAAAGGATGGGAGTGAAGGAGCAGCAGTTGGGCTTCAGCGACTGGTAGCGTGGCCGCGTGAGAAAGCAGACCAGGAAGGAGAAGTTCCTCTGTGAGATGGAGGCGGTGCTGCCCTTCTCTTCTGGTGAGAGGGTCATTCTTCATATGATGAGTCCTGATCCTAGGAGGGTTCCCATGGTTCCCCCTGGAGCTGTTCAGCGTAGGGCGCCACCGACCAGAGGAGGCCGTAGTTTCTGCTGGTGGGGGAGTGCCAGCGCCAGGGCTGGGGTGAGGGTGATGTGGTCGCTGTGGGCGGGGAAGTCAAGCGTAAGCCCGCACCGGCTGACCCGTCACCAGGCCAGGTCCCTTGATCCCGTCATTCCCCTCAGAACAGGGTGGAGAAGGTCAGCTTGAGAGAATGGTCCACAGGAGAGGTGGCGGTGTTCTGCTCCTGGCGCTGGCCCGTCAGGGAGAGTTCCCATGGTTCCCCCTGAAGTTGTTCAGCGTAGGGTGCCACCGACCAGAGGAGGCCGTAGTTCCTGCTGGTGGGGGAGAGGGCCAGCGCCACTGCCGGGGTGAGGGTGATGTGGTCGTTGTGGGCGGGGAAGTCAAGCATAAGTCCGCACTGGCTGACCCGTCACCAGGC
>JAJDUS010000049.1 GCA_022826535.1 Prochlorococcaceae cyanobacterium jk18x1bzbins.87 | reverse complement strand
CCGCTCACCATGCTGGGTCCATACCCAATCAGGATGGGTGGAGAAGTTTGTGCCTTCCGGATATGGACGATGGGGCAGCGCTTCCCGGTTCTGCTGGTTCTGCAGATCTGCCGCATTGCCCGAGTCGCTCAGGCGATCGCCAAACACAATAACGGCATGGAAGGGTTGCGCCGGGACAGCACAGGCCAGCGTGCAGAGCGTTGCCAGTAAAGCAGCAGCCCCGCGGCCGAGTCCCCAGACTCCGCCATGGGCCCGCAGCCGGCCTGGGGTTCCATGCCCTCCTCTCTTCATGGGGGAGCGCCTTGGCTGGTGGGGAAGGGATTGGTGGTGTGGGGGGCGGAGCAGCAGCAACGGATCTGCCCTGTGGGGGGGGGGGGTGGCCGGACGAGTCATCTTAGGCACCAAGGCAGTCCAGGGTTGTGGCCCTGGCAGGGCGCTGTGGAGGGCTTGTGCATCTGGCCGAGGATCTGCTATATGTTCCTCTTACGGGATCACCTGGGGAGTCCTCCCCAAAAATCCCACTGGGGCCATAGCTCAGTTGGTAGAGCACCTGCATGGCATGCAGGGGGTCAGGAGTTCGAGTCTCCTTGGCTCCATTGATCACCACTAACCACCAGCCTGGATTGCCGTGGCTGGTGGTGGTGCTTCACCATGGCCTGGTGGGGTGGCCCATGGGTTGGCAGTTGATGAGCGCCAATAGCAGTCCGGAGACCATGAGGGGCCAATCCCCGGTGCGGCTGTAGAGGGTGAGCTCTGTGTGTAGGGGCACTTCCCAGACGGCAGAGGTCACCACAGCGGGATCCAGTTGGGCGGTGACCTGACCTTGACTGTTGATGAGGGCTGTGGGGCCCGTGTTGCTGGCAACCACCAGCCAACGACCATTTTCGATGGCCCGTTGCTGGGCGAGGGCCAGAAACTGCTGGTGCAATAGCCTGGGGTAGGGATCCAGATTGGCCACAGCCAGCAGGAGTTGAGCACCGGCGGAGGTGGCCTCTGCCAACCCATGGGCCTGACTGATTTCGTAGCAGATGGCCACCCCAGCCCGCCAAGGCAAGGGCTGACCAGCCAAAAGTCGCTCTGCTGGCCCTGGTTGGAGACCGCCAACCGCGGAAAGACCAGCACTGCCCAGCAGTCCACCCCATGGAAGCCATTCTCCCAGCAGCACCAGGCGGTGTTTATCCAGAGCCATGGCGGGATCACGGGCGCCAGCCGGGTACACCAACAGGCTGCTGCGTAGCCCCTGCTGCTGACGACGGAAACCACCGGTCACCAGTCCAACGCCGTCCACAACGGGAGGAGATTGATCCAGGGCCAAGGCTCCCTCAGGAAGCAGCAGCCATGGTACTCCTTGTTGGGCAGCACGGTTCATGGCCAGCAGGAGGCGCCGCTCCAGCGCCGCCATGGCAGTCCATGTGAATTTCTGCCGCGTCGGAATGGCCGGTTGCAGAACCCCCATGGAAATCGGCGCCCCCTGGGTATCCGCCAAGGACATCAGGCCAAGGCCATGGAGTGCGATGACCACCATGGCTCCTCCAGCCAACCAGCGACTGCGGTGACATGAGGCAGCCTTGCAGCAACGCCAGAGCCACCAGCCCGCCAACACCTGAACAGCAGACAGTAAGCCTGGTCCTGCCAAGCTGCCGAGGCCAGCCAGGACACGGTCATGGGGCGCTGCCACTGTGCCCAGTCCCAGCCAAAACAAAGGACCACGGGCCAGCAGCACTTCGCCGCATCCCCATAGCAAGACCATGGTCAGTGCCCCATGAAAACGTGGCAACGGGTAGAAGCGCCCCAGCCACCACCAGAGGCCCACGGCCAATGACCCGCCCCCACCCACCAGTAACCAGAGCAGCACGGTAAGCGGACGGCTCAGGGCGCTGGCAACACCCACCCAGTCCAGGGGATGAAGCCAAAGCAGCCAGATGTGGCTCGTGAGCAGGGCAGCCCCACCCCAACCAGCAGCCGGCATGAGCCCTTGGGTAATCGAGCGGCGACCCACGGCCTCCCAGAGGGGGACCAGGGTGAACCACAGCAGCAGAGGCTCCCCCCAAGGCGCCACACTGAATCCGGCCAGCGCCCCGGCAACACTGGTCAGGACAAGGAAAGTCCCTGGGTGAACCAGGGCCGCCCTCAACGCCGTCAGGTATCCCGCCATTCTGGTCTGGTGTCCATTCCTTCAGCCCGACTCAAACTGTTTAACCCCAATTCTGGATAAGGTGAGGAGAGGCTGGGGATAGGGGCAGAACGTGGTTCTTCCGATTGCGGCGAATGCCGGTGAGCAGGTGGAGACCCCCCTGCCATAGGCGTTTCATGGGGCACTGGGAAATGTATCCCTTATCGCCGACTCCCTTGGCCCGTAGAGCAGCGGTGATGCGCTGCAACGGTGCCGGTCATCAGTATTGTCCCCTGTGATCTTGAAGGCCATGGCCTGGCCCTGGTGGCTGATGGGCAGGTGGAGCTTGAAGCCAAAGAACTGACCCATGGTGGTGCAGCCCCGTTGGGCCAGCCTTCGGAACACCCTGTTGCCACTGATGCGGGCGTTGTGGCAGACCGCCAGCTTGGTGCTATCGACAAAGTAGAGTCCGGTGGCCTGCCCACGGCAGCAATGGAGCAGGAGGTCAAAGGGCAGCAGCAGCGGCCTTAGGGTCAGGACTCATCACCAGACGAGGACAGTGGCGGCCAGGGGGATGGCAGAACGGAAGACGTGGGCGGAGCCGCCGTAGCGGGTTGCAATGCGCCGCCAGTCCTTCTGTCGGGAAAAGAGCGTTTCGATTTTGTGACCCTTGCGATCCAGCCTCTTACTGTAGTGGACTGGTTTCTTGCGGCATGACGGGGCGGGATGCAAGGCGGGATGCCCTGCTGGGACAGCATCTTACGGATTTTGTCCCTGTCATACCCTTGATCCCCGATCACCGTTGCCACAGGCGGCAGGTCTTTGCGCAACACATCAGCACCGGTGAAGTCACTGCATTGCCCCTCACGCAGGTGGAGTCGCAGGGGACCACCTTTACTGTCACAGACCCTATGGAGCTTGCTGGTCATGCACCCCTTGGTACAACCAATCAGGCGGGGGAGCACCCTTATTGAGGCTGGACACCGTGGGATGGGCTTTGACGTCAGTGGCGTCAATCATCAGGACCGCTGGCTCTGGGGCATCAGGTGGCTCTGCGGAGTCGGGTGACTCTGGGGCATCGGATGCTGACAACTCAGAAAAGATCAGCTCAAAAACACCAAAGATCAGCTCAAAAACACCCTTGTCTCACCAGCGCCGGCAACGGTTGTAGAGGTTTTTGTGGGGGCCATCGGCCGCCGGGGCATCCACCCAGCGCAGACCCTTCTGCATGACATGGATGATGCCGCTCAACACCTTCCCGCCTGTCATCCACCTGCTTCCCACCACGTTCCTTGGGAAACAAAGGGCGGATGCCATCAACCTGCTCTGCGCTGAGCCCCAGCAACTGGGCCATCACCCATCTCCTCCTGGTGCTCGCTTGGGGCTCCCTCTCTGGTGAGAGGATCATTCCTCTTCCCTTCAACCCTGGGCTGGGGTCTCCCGTTCCCGTAGCCGATGGGTGAGATAGGCCCCGATGGCGGTCCCCAGGAATCCCAACACATTACGGGTGATGGGGAGCCAATCCGTGGTGCGGCTCAGAACAGGTCCCAGGCCGAAGATGATGAACATCACCCCCCAAAGCGGCGCCAACAGCAATACCCAGGTCCAGGCAATGGGACGGCTGCTGCCAGGGCGGGGATGGGCGGCGAAGCCAGCCACCAATCCCCCCACCATGGACAAAATCAAGGTGACCACCCACTGCTCCTGGGGAAGACCTGGCACCACCCGGCAACCGCCGCGGGCCAGACAGGTTTCCACCGCCATCAGGGCATCCCGGATGGCCCCGTCCTCCCCATGGTCACGCACGTAGTACTGGTTCCCAAAGCGGGTCTGGAGTTCCACCCAGTAGTTGCGGGGCATCAAGGCAAACATGTCATCCCCTACACTGAAATTCAGCAGGTTCCCACCCCGGGGATCAGCGATGAGCACCAGGCTGCGTTCGTCCACACCCCAGAAACCCTTCACGGCCAAACCGGGGGTGCGGTCGTATTGGGTGAGCACCCGCAACTTCCACCCATCCTGGGCTTCCACCGCGTCTAACTCCTCCACCAGGGCTTCCCGTTGAATGGGGGTAAACACACGGGCCAGGTCAATCACCGGGGTGGGCTGATCCGGAAGCAGCTCAGGGTTATTGGCGCCATAGGCTGGCGAGACCCAGGTGGAGAGGGCCATGACCAGGATCAGAAATAAGGGTAAGGTGCGGGCCAAGGTTCCGTGGACAGGGGACATCATTCTCTTACAGAATCAACGGGAATGGCGAGCGCTGCCATGGTCCTGCGGTGATTGACGCCCAGTTTCCCGTGCTAGAGTGAGTTGCTTAACGCTGCTCTTCTCACCAAGAAGCTTATTGATGATGACGAATGAACGTACTCAGCTACACCGCGCTGCTCAGGGGGGTAGCGCAGAAGCCGCTGAAGCGCTGATCCGGGCTGGCGCTGATCTTGATGCCAAACAGCAGGATAACAGGACGCCACTGCATTTGGCAATGTTCTGGGGGCGTCAGAAAATCGCTGAAGTGCTAATCCAGGCTGGTGCCGATGTTAATGCCAAAGACGAGAATGGCCGGACGCCATTGCACGTCGCGGCTAAGGAACGGTATCAGGAAATTACTGAGCTACTGATCCAAGGCGGAGCTGACGTTAATACCAAAGACCAGGATGGCTGGACACCATTGCACTTGGCGGCCAAGACAAGAGGATGTCAGCAATCAGCATTGCAGCTTGCCCTGACACACAACCGTGCTGGAATCACGGAAATGCTGATCAAGGAGCTGATCAACGCCGCAAAGTAGGGGCAGGCCGTTCTTTGGCTTATAAAAGCAATCTACCCCACCGCCCTTGCCCCCCCTGGCTGCAACAACGCCTTCAGGCTGCCGGCGGGGCTGTGCCCTTCTCCACCTATATGGAGTGGGTACTCCAGGATCCGGAACACGGCTATTACGGTTCCGGTCAGGCAGCATTTGGGAGACGGGGGGATTTTGTGACGGCCGCCAGCATGGGGCCTACCCTGGCCACCCTGCTGCTGCCCCAGGTGCTCCAGTGTCTCGATGCACTGGCCACCACAACCGATGCCCTCAGCCTGGTGGAGTGGGGACCTGGAGATGGCGGCCTGAGCCATGACCTGGGCATCCTCCTCGCCCAGGCGCGCCCCCAGTGGCGCCAGCGGTTGCAGTTGGTGCTGGTGGAGGCCAGCCCTGCCCTCCGGCAGCGCCAGACCGGGCGGTTGCAGCAACAGCCACTGAGTTGGCGTCATGCCCATCCCACCGAGCTGGCCGCCACTCCCATCATCGGCGTACTCCTGGTCAATGAATTGCTGGACACCTTGCCGGTGGAGCGCTTTACCCGGGGGGAGGACGGGTGGCGCTGGCAGTGGGTCCACTGCCCCCACGGGCATCTGGACTGGTGTCCAGGACCACCCCTGCCTGCTGAGAGTCTGGCGCTGCTGGAGACCATGGGCATCCATCTCACTGGCGATGCCTTCCCCGTGGGGTGGAGCAGTGAACTGGCCCTCAGTCAACGGTCCTGGTGTGGGTCGGCAGCGGCAGCGTTGCAGCGGGGCTGGCTCTGGTGTCTGGATTACGGCCACAGCGCCCAGCGTTACTACAACCCCCAGCGGCTGGACGGAACGTTGATGGCCTATACTCAGCAGAAGGCCGTGGGCAATCCCTTCCTCCAGCCTGGCCAGATGGATCTTACCGCCCATATCTGCACGGATCTGCTGCGCCACTGGGCCGAGGAGGCAGGGTGGGAATGGTGTGGCGAGGTGAGCCAAGGTCAAGGTCTGTTGGCCCTGGGCTTGGCCCAGCACCTGAGCCGTCTTGGCCAGGCTGGTGGTCCCCCTTTGGCCCAGCGGCTCACCCAGCGGGAGGTGTTGCTGCGGCTGGTGGATCCCGCTGGGCTGGGGGGATTCCGCTGGTTGCTGTTCCACCGGAGCTGCTCGACGCCAGCGCCTGGAGAACTGCTGGCCTTGGGAGAGCCTCAATTATCAATTTCTCTGTCTTATTAACCCCAGTTCCAGATAAAGTCAAGAGATTTAGGGTCGGGACTCATCACTAGAAGAAGACAGTAGCGGCCCCGAGGGGGTGGCAGAGCAGAAGGTGTGGACACGGGGGGCGTAGCGGTTCGCTCAGGTGCAGCCGGCAGGGGACGACCTTTGCTGTCACAGACCCCATGGAGTGGACAACTGGCCATGCCCCTTGGTCCTACCGATCAAGCGGGGGGTTTCCCTCCTGTTGAGCCTGGACGCCGTGGGATGGGCTTTGAGATCGGTGGTGCAATCATCAGCACCTCTGCCTCTTGTGGCATCGGGTGGCTCTGTGGGGCCAGATGCTGACAACTCGGAAAAGATCAGATCAAAGACACCCTTGCCTGACCAGGGCCGGGAAACGGTTGTAGAGGGTTTTGTGGGGTCTATAGGCAGCCGGGGCAGCTAGCCAGCGAGGCCACTCCAGCTCACATGGACGATGCCGCTCAACACCTTGCGGTTATCCACCTGCTTCCCACCCTGCTCCTTGGGGAAGAAGGGGCGGATGCATGCAACCTGCTCCTCCCTCAGCCAAAACAACTGGGCCATTATCCATCCTCCTGGTGCTCTCTTGGAGGTGTCCCTCTCTGGTGAGAGGATCACTCCTCATCGTTCTCCACCATGCCCCCCCTCAGAACAGTGTGGAGAAGGTGAGCTTGAGGGAATGATCCACCGGCGACGGGGCGCGGTTGTTCTGCTCCTGCCGTTCACCCATCAGGGAGAGTTCCCATGGTTTCTCCTGGAGTTGTTCAGCGTAGGGCGCCAAGGGCCAGAGGAGACTGTAGTTTCTGCTGGTGGGGGAGAATGCCAGTGCCAGAGCAGGGGTGAGGGTGATGTAGTCGTTGTAGGCGGGAAAGCCATAGGCCAGTTCTGCTTCAAACTGCTGCTGCCCACTGCTGGGGGTAGCATCCAACACTTCCATGGTGGTGGGGTTCAGCAGGGCATTCATACCACCCGATGGGGTGGCACCCATGGCGTGGCTCAGGGAAAGGGAGGGACCGCGATTGGAGGGGTAGGGCTGCCAGGAGAAGGAGAGGGCCAGGCCCTGTTCCTGTAAGCTCTCTTCCGTCGTATGGGTGAGAAGGCTGTGGCCCTTCAATGCCCCGCTGATGCCCCGCTTTGGATGCTTCCAGCGGATGGCAGCGCCTAGATTCAGGCCGTAGCCGGTTTCTGCATCCCCACTGTCATGCCGGATGCCCAGCGCCATGGAGGGGAGGAGGGAGGCGCCATTGGACAAGGGGAAAGGTCTGATGGCTTCCAGCCCCACCCGGCGGCGGGAGAGGCTGCCTTCTGAAGACTCCAGACCGTCCACTTCTTCCAAGGATGTCCTCACCGTCAGCACATCGGCGGTGGTGGTGAGGGTGATGCCTTCGCTACCCCCATCCAGGAGCACCCCATCCAGTCCGACAGCCACCATGCCCATGGTGGTGCTGGGGGTGTACTCATTCTCCCCATCGGGCTCGAAGGAGAGTTCACCCCAGCCATAGTCCGTCGTGGCCCAGATCCCCAGCCGTGGGGTGAGGGCATGGCAGCCATAGGGGACCCGTCAAGGTGCTGCTGACCTCCCCATCAGCACGGTCTCCTTGATGGGAGCCACGACCCCAGGACTGGCTAAGGGCAGCACCAGCCTGCCAACGCTCAGTGCTCCAATCTGCACCCAACAGAGCGGTGGTCACATCACCATCAAGGGACGATCCATCCTCTTGTCCAGTGAAGGAGGAGAGGGCGCCCTGCCCCCAGAAGGCCAGGTGGGGCACCTCTCCCTCTGCCTCTGACGCTTCCGGCGCAAAGCTGAAGGATAAGCCCTCCCCTAGCCCTGCAGTGGTGACGATCTCAAAGCCCAAGGCTTTGGAAACATCCCCTGGTTGTATTCCAGTGGTGTAACGCTGGTGATGGGCTCGCCAGCAACAGTCAGTTGCAGCCCTCCTGCGGGGTGGGTGCAAAAGCGATCTTGCAGGGCATCCACCACCTGTTGGGAGACCGCACGGCCAAAGCGCAGATGCCACTCCTTCAACTTCAACCCCAGATCATCATCCACTACCGTGGCCGTCACAGTGGCCGTCACACTGGAGATGCTGATGTTGTTGTACTGGGCATCGCTGGAGGTGGCGCTATGGCTGATGGTGGCGGTGCGGTTGCCGCTCTGGTCCACCTTATCGTCCACGCCGGTGACTGTTACCGTCTGGGCAGTGTTCCAGTTGGTGGTGGTGAAGGTCAATGTGGCGGGGCTCACCGTGGCCGCTGTCGTTGTGCCCGAGGCGGCTTCAATGCCCACGTTGGCCGTTGGCTGGCTGTCCAGCACTATGATGTAGGTATCGGTATGGCCCTCACCAGACGCCTCTGTCACGGAGGTGAAGCCGTCCGACTCAGTGATGGTCACCCCCACCATGTCGTTATCCATCACCGTGGCAGTCACATTGGCAATGTTGATCTGGTCATAGGTGGTGTCGCTGGAGGTGGCCCTATGGCTGATGGTCACGCTACGGTCACTGCTCTGGTCCACCTGGTCATCCACCCCGGTGACCGTCACCGTCTGGGCAGTGTTCCAGTTGATGGTGGTGAAGGTCAAGGTGGCAGGACTCACCGTCGCTGCTCCACTATCGCCGGATTCCACGGTGATGGTCACTTCGGTGGTGGGCTCGCTGTCCAGCACTACCGTGTAGGTATCACTGCGGCCGCCTCCTGACTTCTCTGTCACAGAAGTGGAACCATCCGACTCCTTGATGGTTACACCAGCGCCATCATCATCCGTGACGGTCACCACCACTGAAGCCGCTGTCTCCTCCTCATAGTCAGTGCCGGCACCACTGACATCATGGCTGATGATGGACTGCCGCTGATCCCCAGGGTTATCCAGGCCGTCATCTACCCCGGTGACCGTCACTGTCTGGGCACTGCTCCAATCGCTACTGGTGAAGGTCAAGGTAGCAGGGCTCACCGTCGCTGCTGACGGCGTACCGGACTCCACGGTGATGGCCACATTGCCGGTGGGCTCGCTGTCCAGCACCACCGTGTAGTTCCCCACGTGCTCTGTCACCTCGTCAGTGCCACCATCGTCCGCCTCACTGATCCTCAGACTTGATGATGATGCAGACACTGTCACCCCACGCACATCATCATCCATCACCGTAGCAGTCACATTGGTAATGTTGATCTGGTCATAGGTGGTGTCGCTGGAGGTGGCGCTATGGCTGATGGTCACGCTACGGTCACTGCTCTGGTCCACCTGGTCATCCACCCCGGTGACCGTCACCGTCTGGGCAGTGTTCCAGTTGGTGGTGGTGAAGGTCAAGGTGGCAGGACTCACCGTCGCTGCTCCACTATCGCCGGATTCCACGGTGATGGTCACTTCGGCGGTGGGCTCGCTGTCCAGGACCACCGTGTAAGTGTCACTGCGGCCGTCTCCTGACTTCTCTGTCACAGAAGTGGAACCATCCGACTCCTTGATGGTCACACCAGCGCCATCATCATCCGTGACGGTCACCACCACTGAAGCCGCTGTCTCATCTTCATAGTCGGTGCCGGCACCACTGACATCATGGCTGATCATGGCCTGCCGCTGATCCCCAGGGTTATCCAGATCGTCATCCACTCCGGTGACCGTCACTGTCTGGGCCGTACCCCAGTTGCTGGTGGTGAAGGTCAAGGTGGCAGGGCTCACCGTCGCTGCTGACGGCGTACCGGATTCCACGGTGATGGTTACATTACCGGTGGGCTCGCTGTCCAGCACCACCGTGTAGTTCCCCACGTGCTCTGCCGCATCCCCGGTGCTACCATCATCCGCCTCCCTGATGCTCAGACCTGATGATGATGCAGACACTGTCACCCCACGCACATCATCATCTCCTGACTTCTCTGTCACAGAAGTGGAACCATCCGGCTCCTTGATGGTCACGCCAGTGCCATCATCATCACCGACGGTCACCACCACTGAAGCCGCAGTCTCATCTTCATAGTCGGTGCCGGATGCACTGACGCCATGGCTGATGGTGACCTGCCGCTGATTCCCAGGGTTATCCAGATCGTCATCCACTCCGGTGACCGTCACCGCCTGAGGAGTGCTCCAATTGCCACTGGTGAAGGTCAAGGTGGCAGGGCTCACCGTCGCTGCTGACGGCGTACTGGATTCCACGGTGATGGTTACATTACCGGTGGGCTCGCTGTCCAGCACCACCGTGTAGTTCCCCACGTGCTCTGCCGCATCCCCGGTGCTACCATCGTCCGCCTCCCTGATGCTCAGACCTGATGATGATGCAGACACTGTCACCCCACGCACATCATCATCCATCACCACGGCAGTCACATCACTGATGCTGATGCCGTTATAGTCGGGACCGCTGGAGGTGGCCCCATGACTGATGGTCACGCTACGGTCACTGCTCTGGTCCACATCGTCATCCACCCCGGTGACTGTCACCGCCTGGGTCGTACCCCAGTTGCTGGTGGTGAAGGTCAAGGTGGCAGGGCTCACCGTCGCTGCTCCACTATCGCCGGATTCTATTGCGATGGTCACTGCGGCGGCGGGCTCGCTGTCCAGCACCACCGTGTAGGTATCGGTGCTGCCTGCACCAGGTGCTTCGGTCACGGAGGTGGCGCCGCCGAACTCGTTGATGGTGACGCCCGCTGTGTCATCGCTCATCACTGTGGCGATAACTATGATGGGGTTGGGATCGTCATAGTTGGGATCGATTGAGGAATTATAGATCAGAATGCTCACTCTGGAATCCTTGCCCTGGTCCACATTGTTGTCCACGCCAGTCACCGTCACTGTCTGCGCAGTGTTCCAATTGGAGGTGGTAAAGGTCA
>JAJDUS010000026.1 GCA_022826535.1 Prochlorococcaceae cyanobacterium jk18x1bzbins.87 | reverse complement strand
CTCTGCCCCCAACTGCCAACCCCAGGCAGTAGTGTTCAGGCCAGCTCCGAGGAAGAAGGTCTCCCCCGAGAGGTGGCCAAAGGCGCCACTGGCTTCACTGCCCAACAGGGAATCCCACTCCTTCAGATAGCCGGCCGCCAGGGTGAGGGCACTGAACCCTGTCGGGGTCCAGCCAAGACTCAGCCCCTCCAATTCTCCTGGCTCCTGGAACACCATGGCGCCAATGCCTTGGGGACCCTCCATGGTGAAGCGTGAGGCCCCATCCGTCAGGGAAAGGTGCCCCGTCTCAAGGGCGGGTGCAGTGTCTTGAACATTGAACTGCCAGGCAGTGGGCAGGGGGCGGAGCCCAACAGGCTGGAGGAAATGTTGCAGGCGGGATGCAACGGTTGTGCCGGGAGCAGGAACAGTGAAATCGCTGGCCTGGAACCAGAAGGGGGCACCCAGAGCATCGAAGGCAGCAACTTCCTGGGATATCAATGCTTCAGCAAGACTGTCCCCCAATGGGGACCCCAGCTTCACCAAAGAAGAGGCCACCGGTGTGCCAGCACCACTGGCCACTGGCTTGGTTCCCATGAAGCCAGGGGTACCCGAGGGACTGGTGGCTGCCCCCAGATCCATGAGGCCATGGCCGTAAATCGCTGAATCAGCATAGATGCCGTCATCGTTGGCGGTGGCGAAGAGACGGGCCACCAACTCTTCGTTGGAAAGCTGGTCACGGAAAAGCTGCTTCATGATCGCCAGTCCTCCACTCACCATTGGCGCAGAAAAAGATGTGCCGTTTCCATACCGCCAGCTATCTGTTGGCACAGAAGGGGATGTGCCATTTCCAGACTGCTGTGGTGGTAGGCCTATGGCTATGCCCACAGTCTCTCCCGGCGCGGCAATACAAAAATCTGCAGCGATTCCACAGCGATTGGAGAAATCGGAAATGTCACCATCTGGTCCGGTGCTGACGGCTGCTATGGAATGACCTTGAAGCTCTGGTATGCGAGCGGCAAGACCGGCAAGAAGCTCAGGTGACGAATAGTTAGCATTCTCTCCGTCCTTTGTCTTTTTGCCACCTGTATTGCCTCCACCCCAAACAAGAATCGTCTTCTCTGTTCTCCCAGCCTGAGCAAGAGCTGCAATAACCTTACCGTGATTATCGCGCAGATCTTTCTCGCTGTAGTCCTCAATGTTGCCGGGATAAGCAATAGAGAGATTCAAGATGTCAAGATTCTTACTGAGAACTGTGCTATAAAGCCCTGCGTCACGAGAATCAATTCCCTTAAGCTCATCGAGTGTTGTGGACCTATAAGGGGGCGGCGGATCAGTGAGTGTTATGGGCGTATAAGTATAAGAGCTACTACCATCACCACTGTTAATGGGAATTGTAAACATTTTAATATCAGAACCAGGAGCAACACCATATTTGCCAGCGGCAACACTAGCAACAGAAGTTCCATGGCGGCCCGGACCTTGACGGTCTGCACCCAGCAAGAATTCTTCCGTGATAGACCCTGTTGATTCAAAAGCATCATGGTCCTGGTTAATACCGTCATCGATGAACCCAATGGTTACGCCTTGACCAGGTTGGGAGGCTGCGGTAGAGCCTCTTGTAAGCTGAAGATGGGCCAATGCGTCGTAAGTGTTAATCTGATCCATTGGCCAGTTGAAAGGTTTGGGATTGCCAAGTGGGTTGTCACTCCTCACGGCTTTCTCATGGGCCAACTTGAAGTCATCAGCCAGCGCCTGAGCTTTTGCGCCAAGTTCAGCATTGGTTAAGCAGTTACCGTCAAACGTTTTGAAGCACGGCTCAGTTCTAGGTGCGGGTTCTGATTTCGGTTCTGGTTCTGGTTCTGGTTCTGGTTCCGGTTCTGGTTCCGGCTCTGGTTCTGGTTCTGGTTCTGGTTCCGGTTCTGGTTCCGGTTCTGGTTCCGGTTCTGGTTCCGGTTCTGGTTCCGGTTCTGGTTCCGGTTCTGGTTCCGGTTCCGGTTCTGGTTCCGGCTCTGGCTCTGGCTCTGGTTCTGGTTCCGGTTCTGGTTCCGGCGGAAGCTCAGATGTAGGCGGAGGCTCAGAGCCAGATGGGGGACTCAAGACAGAGTGATCCGCCCCCCCTCCGCCACCACCATCACCACAGGCAGTCAGAAGGATAAGGGCCAGCACTGGCAGGGCATGGCCAAGAGATAGCCTCAGCTTTTGCTGGCACAAGATCACGCGGCTCAATGCGGGGAATGTACAACATCATTCTATCTCCTTCACCCAGTGGTGCGGTAGCCAATGAAAAGGCTCCATTCCAGTGCAGCCCTCAGTTGATGCCGGGGTTGGCCGCTCCTGGTGGTGCCTAGGGTCAGGACTCATCATATAGAGGAATGATCCTCTCACCAGAGAGGGAGCCCCAAGAGAGCACCAGGAGGATGGGTGATGGCCCAGTTGTTTGGGCTCAGCGGAGAGCAGATTGATGGCATCCGCCCCTTGTTTCCCAAGGAACGGAGTGGGAAGCGGGTGGATGACAGGAAAGTGTTGAGCGGCATCATCCATGTCATTCAGAAGGGGCTGTGCTGGCTGGATACCCCGGCGGCCGATGGTTCCCACAAAACCCTCTACAACCTTTGCCGCCGCTGGTGAGACAAGGGTGTTTTTGAGCTGATCTTTTCTGAGTTGCCAGCATCCGATGCCGCAAAGCCACCTGACTCTGCAGAACCACCCGAAGTCACGGAGCCAGAGGTGCTGATGATTGACACCACTGACATCAAAGCGCATCCCACGGCGTCCAGCCTCAACAGGGGGGGTGCCCCCCGCCTGATTGGTGGTGCCAAGGGGGGGCATGACCAGCAAGCTCCATGGGGTCTGTGACAGCAAAGGTGGTCCCCTGCGACTCCACCTGAGTGAGGGGCAATGCAGTGACTTCACCGGTGCTGATGTGGTGCTCAAAGACCTGCCGCCTGTGGCAACGGTGATCGGGGATCAAGGGTATGACAGGGACAAAATCCGTAGGATGCTGTCCCAGCAGGGCACCACGCCTTGCATTCCGCCCCGTCGCTGCCGCAAGAAATCAGTGCATTACAGCAAGAGATTATGTCGCAAGGTTCACAAAATCGAGAATCTTTTTTCCCGACTGAAAGACTGGCGGCGCATTGCAGCCCGCTACGACGGCTGCGCCCATGTCTTCTGTTCTGCCATCCTCCTGGCCGCTACCGTCCTCTTCTGGTGATGAGTCCTGACCCTAGTGATTGCCCCATTATTGCGGGTGGGGCACAGGGTCACAGGTGCATTTGAATCCAGCTCAGCACAAGTCCGGGCAGGAACAGGAGACCTGCCAAACCAGCAACGACAGCAACGAAGATGACGGTGTCGCACATCTGCGTAACACTGTGCGAGCGGTCTTTCACATTGCGTGGACCAGGCATGGCGGGGTCATGAGGCCACCCCGGTATTGCGTGACTGGAATGGATGGCTCCGGTTCTGGTGATGAGTCCTGAACCTAAGGTGGACCTGGCCTGGGTCCTGGGGGACATCCTCCACTGTCCCGCCCCCGTTCCCGGTTGTTGGGGAATTGTTCGGTGGGGGGCGATTCCACGGGAGCTTGTCAACAGCAAGGCTGTGGGCACGGTCAATTTGTGTGTTTGCAAACCCCAAGTACCCGATATCGCAAAAATTGCCAGCCTTTCCCCACCAAGACTACTAAGATTTCTGGGAGGAAAATTCTGACAGCTTGGTCTGCCAATCCTGGTCGACTCCTCCCACTTTCTTGCCTCTGCCCATGAAGTCCAGCATTCTCTTCATAGAAGATGACCGTGATATGCGCCAGTTGGTGGCCGGGAGCCTGAAGCATGCTGGCTTTGAGGTGCAACTCGCTGAGGATGGTGTCAAGGGTCAGGCCCTGGCCATGCAAAGCATCCCTGACTTGATCATCCTGGATCTGATGTTGCCCCTGGTGGATGGTCTCACCCTCTGCCAGCGCCTGAGACGGGACAGCCGCACCTCCCAGGTGCCCATCCTCATGCTCACCGCTTTGGCCAACACCAAGGATAAGGTGAGCGGCTTCAACTCCGGCGCCGATGACTACCTTACCAAGCCTTTTGAGTTGGACGAGTTGCTGGCCCGGGTCAAGGTGCTTTTGCGGCGCAGTGACCACTCGCCATTCTCGGCAAAGAACACGGAAATCCTGAGTTTTGGTCCACTCACCCTGATACCGGAGCGCTTCGAGGTCATTTGGTTTGACAAACCCGTGCGCCTGACCCACCTGGAGTTCGAGCTACTGCACTGCCTCCTGCAACGCCATGGCCAGACGGTGGCCCCCTCCTTGATTCTCAAGGATGTGTGGGGATATGACCCGGATGATGACATTGAGACCATCCGCGTCCATATCCGCCATCTGCGCACCAAGCTGGAGCCCAATCCCCGCAAACCCACCTACATCAAGACCGTTTACGGGGCTGGCTACTGCCTGGAACTCCCCGGAGATTCTGCAGCAGTGGAACGCTATCGGAGCAAACTCGCCCTGGCACAAGAGGCAACAACAGAAGACGTCAACAAGGCGCCGCCCAGCTCCGGTTTCAGCACTGCGCCAATGCGCCCAGGAGGGTAACTTCCCAGGCCAGGCGCGGCTGCACATAGCCCCTGAGCTGCTGGTGAAGGCGCTCAAGGGCCCACACCCTCGCCTGCATTAAGGACGGTTCCCCGCATCCCTGTCTCCACAGGTGCTGTTGCCACCAGCCAATGAGCCAAAGCTGCTGCTCCATGCCTAAGCGCTCAGTAATCTCTCTGGCCAAGGTTAAGGCCTGATGAGGAGTCTCCAGGGGCTGTTCCAGCAGTTCCCGTTGACCAGGATCCAGGGCCTGCAGTTGCTGGCGATGGCGGAGCAGCTCCCCAGGGCTGCCGGCCGCCAAGGCCAAAAGTTCCGGAGGGTCTTCCTCCTCCATGTTCCCTAGAGCCGCCAACACTTGCTGCAGCGCTGCTGACGAGAGGGAGCGGAAGTGGACCACCTGGCACCGGGACAGGATTGTGGGAAGGACATGATTCCGGCTAGGGGCCAGCAACACCAGCAAGCCACCACCAGGTTCCTCCAGGGTTTTCAGCAGAGCGTTGGCTGCGGCCTCATTGAGACGTTCCGCCCCGTCCAGCAGCACGCAGGGGCGTTGTCCCTCCAGAGGATTGCGGGCCAGAAAACGACCCACATCCCGCACCTGTTCCAAGCGCAACTGGGGGAGACCCCGTTTTTTGAGGCCTTGACCATCAACCTCCGCAGGGGTCAGCAGACGACCTTGGCTGCTGTAGGTGGGTTCGACAAAGAGCAGGTCGGGGTGATTGCCCTCCTCCAGCCGCCGCCGCTGGAGGGGATCCCCTTGCACATGGCCACAAAGAATGGCCTCCAGAAATCGTAGGGCTGTTCGGCGGCGACCCACTCCATGGGGACCACAAAACAAGTAGGCCGGTGCCTGGCGCTGCTTCTCCAGGCTGGCCTGCAGAAGGTCCACAGCCTGCCCCTGGCCGATCACGTCGGCAAATACAGTCCCCCGGGCTGATCTGATCATCCCGCTTCAGGTGGCAAAGGCGCTATGACAGGCCGCCTGAACGGCAGCTTCCACAGCCCCCCTGGGCTCCCCAGCGGGAATCCGCCACCAGCCCCGCTCCATTGCCAGCCTCTGAAAGCCCTGGGCCACCCGTTGGGTAAATTCCAACCCTGCGCCCTCAAAACGGTCTTGGCGGCCTGGGGGCTTCCGGGCACGGGCTTGTTGGGGGGGCAAATCAAACCAGAGGGTGAGATCCGGTGTCAGGCCACCGGTGGCCACCTGCTCCAATGTGTGGATGAGTTCCAAGTCACAACCCTGACCATAGCCCTGGTAGGCCACTGTGGAGCCGCTAAAGCGATCACTTAACACCCAGTGCCCCTCCCTGAGGGCGGGACAGATTTTAGCCTCCACATGTTGAGCCCTGTCGGCTGCAAACAGCAGCAGTTCTGCGCGGCGGTGGACCGCCAACCGGGGATTCAGCAGAATAGGGCACACTTGCTCACCCACCTGTGTCCCACCAGGCTCCCGGGTCACCAGAAGCTTGGCACCAGGGGGCATCAATCCAGAGCGGGGTAACCAGTGGCGCAGGCGCTCCACTTGGCTGGACTTACCTGAACCGTCAATGCCTTCCATCACCAAAAAGCGACCAGCCATGGCCCGATCCCAATTCCGTCTGCGATGAAAGAAAGCTGCCGAGCAATCAGGCTACCTGACCTGCCCGGCAAAGCGCAAGGTACAGGAGGGCCGTCGCAAACATGGTGAGGCTATAGGTGGCCGCTGGCACAACGGTCAGACCGCCACCGAAAAGAAGCACGCCCACCGCAATGGCCATAGTGCCATTTTGAAGGCCGCATTCAATGGTGATGGCAATGCGCTGCTTGGGCCCAGACGCCAGACCACGGGCAATGGCCCAGGCCACAACCATCATCACCCCATTCAACACCAGCGTCACCAGACCTGCTTGCGCAAAGTAGGGAACAATATTGTCCCGCTCCCCAGCCACCGCCCCCAAAAGCACCAGGACAAACAGCAGCATGGATAGGGCGTTGGCCCGTGGCCTCAGCCGTCGCACGGCAGACCGGGCCAGATGGTGGGTGAGCAGGCCAAGAATCACCGGAAGAGTGACAATCGCAAACAACTGGAGCGCTGTGCTGGCCACAGAAAAATCACCCAGGCTGTCGCTGCCCATCAATTGGTGATGGGATAACACTACAATCCAAGGAACTGTGGCCACACTCACCATGCTGGTGACTGCCGTCAGGGAAATGGACAGGGCCACATCACCACCTGCAAAAGCCGTGAGGGCATTGGATGTGACACCGCCAGGCGCTGCGGCAATGAGCATCACCCCAAGAGCCAACTCCGGTGCCAGCGGCCACGTGCTGGCCAACGCAAAGCTAATCATCGGCAGGAGAACCACCTGGGAGACCATGCCCACAAGAAAGTCCCGCGGCTGTCGCGCAACACGGAAGAAATCGTCCAGGGTGAGCCCCAGGCCCAGGGTGAACATGATGAATGCCAGGGCAACGGGCAAGCCCACGTCAATCAACTGACCCACGCTTTTTGTGCCTGTCTTGAGTATGACGAGCAGCTTACCTAAAACCCGGATGGTGCTACAGGCGCTGCCCACGCCACAGCTCCAGCCGGGAGCGCCAGCAGCCCCGCCCGATGGTTTCATCCGCCGCTGTGCGCCCCAGCCGCACCACCTCCACCCCCAGCCAGGCGCCGGATCCCCTCAACTCCACCCGCTGCTCCTGCTTGCAGCAAACCATGGGCAAACACCACCGTCTCCTGGGGAAACCAACTGAGCCATGCCCCATCCTCCACCTGACAGACGAGCCGTTGCCGTGCCCAGGTCCCCTGGGGCTGGAGGCGGGAGCGTCCCACGGTGCCGTAGACCTTCTGCGCCGCCACACTGGTGAGCAGAGCGCGGCTGTGGGGCGCCAACTGGCAGTTGATGTGCAGCACGTCACCCCCCACCAACCCACCTGCGGTGTGGAGGAGGGACAATTCACAGGCGCCGCCGTGGGCAACAGCACGGGACAGCTTCAAGGGCGCCGTGCAACCCCCTTGGTGAAGCGTCCGTCCACCAGAGCGGTAAAACCGGATGGAGGCGTTCCCTTGCCAGCATTGCCGACCCACGACTATGGGTTCCACCAGAGTGACTTTGAATCCTTGCAGGCTAGCGTGGGGCATCCTGTAGCAGTAATGACAAGATATGGGAATGCCGTTGATTGGTCAACAGAGTTGATGGTAAGTTGAGGGAAGCCTGTTTCCCAGGAATGTCCGAAACTTGCAAAATGACTGCCTCGACAGATGGGTCTCAAGCCACTCTGGATCAAGACTCCATCTGCCAGCAGACCCATGGTGTCGGAAAACAAGATTCATGTGGGACGACACTTAAGGAGACTATGAATCAACTCAACCTTGACAGTAGTACAATAAGTACAGAACTGAAATCCCGGATTGCAGGGATCAGCAGATCCTTTGCGCTTGACCAGATCAACCTGTTCCCGGAGATTCGCTATATGGGTTCCAAGAGACGTCTCCTGCCTTGGATCCACGGCGTTCTGGAAGGCCTGGATTTTGAAACCGCTCTGGATCCGTTTAGCGGCAGTGGAGCGGTCGCATACCTCATGAAGGCAATGGGTCGGCAAACGGTCTCCAGTGACTTTCTCAATCTCTCTGCCACGCTGGGCAAAGCGCTCATCGAGAACAACGCCATGCACCTTGATGGCCCAGCAATACAATGTTTACTGCGCACCCCAGGGAACCCCACCAGTTTCATCGAGGACACATTCAAAGGAGTGTTCTTTAATCCTGAAGATTTACGTTTCCTTGACCGCATGTCATGGAACATACGTCAGATGGAAAACCCCCACCAGCGTGCTTTGGCCATGGCTGTGCTGATACGCTCCTGTGCGAAACGTCAACCACGAGGTGTTTTTACAATTTCTGGAAACCTATCCAAGTATGATGATGGTCGTCGTGATCTCCAGCTTTCAATTGAAGAACACTTTTTTGAACAAGTCAGGATATTTAATGAAGCTGTCTTCTCCAATGGTCGCCACAATAGGGCAGAGTGCGTAGACGTATTCAAAGTCAGCGCATCCGACGTTGATCTCGTCTATTTAGATCCTCCTTATGTGCCTCGACATGATGACAACTGTTATGTCAAACGCTATCACTTTCTTGAAGGGCTATCATGCTACTGGCAAGGTCTGGATATCGATTACTCGACAAAGGTCCGGAAGATTCCCAAACGCTTTACTCCGTTTAGCTATCGACGACAAGCTGTCGATGCTTTCGAGCGCCTCTTCGAGATTTTTCAGAGCAGTAAAATTGTTCTATCATACGGCTCAAATGGCTACCCTGACCTTCATCAGCTCACTGAAATCCTGGCAAAAATAAAGAGAGATATTCAGGTTTTCAAGCGTGACCATACCTATCATTTTGGGAATCATTGCAACGTGAAGCGCGCCGCTGTTGAAGAGTATTTGATTGTGGGGCAGTGATGCAAATCGTTACTCAACAGCTTGACGAAATCATGAATAGCCTCTCCTCCCTGGAGGCGGATTGGATGGACGATATCGCCGAAGCAATTGTGGCGCGGCTACAGATCATCCCAGTCAAACCACAGTACCGTGGTGACGATATTGACGCTTTGATGAGCGTAGAAAATAGATCCGACTTTCACGCTGCGAAGCTTTGTGCTGGCTTGTTTCTTGGTCTGTCAAAAGATAAATTCGAAAGTGAGTTGAAGGAACGCCTTGGCACTGGGGGGACAGGGATTCAGCGCTTTAAGGCCGATCACCAAGCCTTCCTTGCTGTGCTGGAAGACATGGGTCTTTGTGATGCAATGACCGCGACAATTAATAGAAAGCTGGTCTGGAGCGATATTCTCAAGGAACGACTTCGTTTTGGAAGAGGTAGTGCCATTCAAGGACAGCAGAGAGGTAGAGGATTGGAAGATTTTGCAGAGAATATCATCCAGAACATTTTTCATAATTCCTATGAAGTACGTTGTACATTTCAAGGTATTAGTGGCTCTGCAAAATGCGACTTTGCGATTCCAGGCAAGGAAAGACCTTGTATCCTGATAGAAGTTAAAGGCTATGGTGCAACTGGCTCAAAGATGAGCGATATTATTGGCGATATTGATGCAATCATCAGAGCAAAACGCCCCGATGCCCGTCTGCTATTGCTGACAGATGGGCTGACTTGGAGATCACGGAAAAACGACTTAAAGAAACTTATTCAACGTCAGAATAACGGATTAATTACTAGAATTTACACAAAAAGAATGGCGGATAAATCCAGGACTGATCTCGTAGACTTAAAAAATGAATATAGGATTTGAGAAGCATGGCACAGAAGATGGACTTGCAGATTTTAGATCAATCAATCGTACCGGCACATCCCCCACGGAGCTCAGCGTTCATGGGAATCTCCATCGCAAGGTCCATACTTCTCACGAAGGCGCAACTCCCGACCAGATTTAGGATGCTCTTGACCCCATGGAGGTACCAGTGCCATGGGCATTCTTGTTGTCTCCACAGCCGTAGGACCCATTGGCCAGGGCCGTGGGGTGGAACAGAGGTAGCCATTTGCTCTCTTGTGCGTGGCCTGGTGGATGGGGGACCATCTCATGACCCTGGCGCCGGAAGGAACAGCAGTCACGGGATGCCCCTATCCTGTAGATGTGTTCAAAGTCGGCACGTCTGGGTCAAACGCTATCACTTTTCTGAAGGTCTATCAGGTTATCCCGGCAAGGGGAGCTGCCCTGCGACCGCTGCGGTTCTCCTGCACCCCTGCGTGGATGGTGACAGCATGGAGAACAGCAGCACCATCCCGCAATGCACACAACAACACTGTTCCGTGGCGATGGTTTCGTGGGTTGGCAGGCCCTCAATGACACCATCATGGGGGGCCAAAGCCAGGGCCACTGCCACTGTGGAAGCTGGGGACTGGAGTTCACGGCCCAGGTGGTGCGCCAGGGGGGCGGCTTTATCAGTTGTCGTTCGCCCGAGTTGACGCCCCCCCTGGATCTGCGCCCCTTCTCTGCACTACGTCTCGTGATGAGCGGGGATGGACGCCGCTACAAGCTGGCAGTGGCCTGTAATGATCCGGTGAGCCGCGCCAGCGCCCTGATTCCCGGTGGACTGCGGTGGGTGAGTGAGTTTGACACAACTGCCAATGGCGCCAGTGCGGTGGTGGTGCCGTTCACGGCGCTGCGGCCGGTGGTCCGCGCCAAGCCGGTGGCCATGCCCATCCGCTTTGATGCGCAGCGGGTGAGCCGCCTCCAACTGCTCCATTCCCGCTTCAATGACAGTGGTGGGGAGAATCCGGGCTTTCAGGCTGGTCCCTTGCGCTTCACCCTGCACGCCATTGAGGCGGTCAAGTCAGATCCAGATCAGTGACCGCCCCACGACTGCTGCTGCTCACCAGGCGGGCGTATTTGCCCAGAACACCCCGACGGAAACGGGGTCCAGGTGGACTCCACCGCGCCCGACGTTGAGCCAGTTCCGTATCGGACACGTTCAACTGCAATAGCCGTTGGGGAGCATCAATGGTGATGGTGTCCCCCGCTTCCACCAGCGCGATGGCGCCGCCCACGGCCGCTTCCGGAGCCACGTGACCCACCACCATCCCGAAGGTGCCCCCGCTAAACCGTCCGTCCGTGATGAGCCCCACCTTGTCGCCGAGGCCAGCACCGATGATGGCGGAGGTGGGCGCCAGCATTTCCCGCATTCCAGGGCCACCCTTGGGACCCTCATGGCGGATCACCACCACGTCTCCAGCCTGGATTGCACCACTGAGAATGGCTTCCAGACATTCCTCTTCGCTGTCATAGACCTTGGCAGGGCCAGTGATCACGGGATGCTTGACACCGCTGATCTTGGCCACACCGCCTTCCTCAGCCAGATTGCCCCGCAACACGGTCAGGTGGCCGGTTGAGTAGAGGGGGGCATGGATGGGCCGGATCACATCTTGTCGCGGATCCGGGTGGGCGGGAATCTCCTTGAGGGTCTCCCCAATGGTCTGACCGGAGATGGTGGGGCAATCCCCATGGAGCAACCCCTCTGCCAACAGCATTTTCATCACCTGGGGGATGCCACCGGCCCGATGCAGATCCACCGTCACATAGCGGCCGCTGGGCTTGAGATCACAGAGCACAGGGGTCTCTCCCCTCAGGATTTCAAAGTCCTCCAGGGTGAGGGGGATGGCGGCAGCGTGGGCAGCAGCCAGCAGATGGAGCACAGCATTGGTGGAGCCCCCAACCGCCATGACCACGCGAATGGCGTTCTCAAATGCCTGACGGGTCATCAGGTGCCTGGCCTTGATCTGGTGGGCAATGGCCTGAATCAACACATCAGCCGAGGCGGCGGTGCTCTCTGATTTTTCGAAGTCTTCCGCCGCCATGGTGCTACTGAAGGGCAAACTCAACCCCATGGCCTCAAAGGCGGCGGCCATGGTATTGGCGGTGAACATGCCCCCGCAGCTTCCAGCACCGGGACAGGCTTTTTTCTCCACAGCCAATAGCTCGGCATCCGTGATCTGGCCCGCCGCATGCTGACCCACCGCCTCAAAAGCGCTGACCACAGTCAGATCCCGGCCAGCGTAATGGCCAGGCTTAATGGTTCCCCCATACACAAAGACAGCGGGGATATTGAGGCGGGCCATGGCGATCATGGCGCCGGGCATATTCTTGTCACAGCCTCCAATGGCCAGGAGACCATCCATGGATTGTCCATTGCAGGCGGTCTCAATGCTGTCGGCAATCACCTCCCGGGACACCAGAGAGTAGCGCATCCCGTTGGTCCCCATGGAGATGCCGTCACTCACCGTGATGGTGCCAAACACCTGGGGCATCCCACCGGCCTCATGGAGGCTGGCCTCTGCCCGGCGGGCCAGATCATTGAGGCCAATGTTGCAGGGCGTAATGGTGCTGTAGCCATTGGCAATGCCCACAATGGGTTTGTTGAAGTCATCATCACCAAACCCCACGGCGCGGAGCATGGCACGGTTAGGGGTACGGCGCACCCCTTGGGTGATGGCCGCGGAACGACGCATCGTTGGGGCAGCGGTGGCGGTGGTGGTGGTGATCATGCCGTGACTGATGGGAACACCTTATCCATCGTTGCCCATGGCCTCCAGTTGGCGGCGCACATCCTCAATGGAGTTCTGAATCTGACTCATCCGGTCCTCCAAGGGCTGGGGGAGATTTTTTTCCCCATCGGCAATGGCGTCCTCCTCTTCATAACTGTCGTCATGGGTCATGCGGGGCATATGCAGCATGCGCCGTTGACGACTCACCAGGCGATCACGCTGTCTTGGGGCCAGCAGAAGCCAGGCCATGGCAACGCCACCCAGAACCGCCCCATAGAACACGGCGGTGAAGATGGTGCTGCTTGCTGGTCGATCCGTCATGGCGCTGCCCTGGGCTCTCCATCCAAACCTATTGCCATTGAAGCAAGCTCAGCCCCCCGTGCCAAACAGGCGATCACCCGCATCCCCGAGCCCTGGCACAAGCAACCCCTCCGGATCCAACTCCGGATCAATGCAGGCGGTATAAACCACCAGATCAGGGAAGGCAGACCCAAGTTGCTGCAGGCCCGGTGCGGAGCAGAGCGCTGTAATCACCCGTAGCCGTTTGCCCTCCACCCCCATGGTGTTCAGGCGCTCCAGCACGGCCAGCATGGTGCCGCCTGTGGCCAGGATCGGGTCCAGCACCAACACCCCGGTCTTCTCGCTGATGGGATCCGGTAAGCCATCATAATACCACTGCACCGTGCCCGCCTCCCCACCGCGACGTAGCCCCACATGCCAAATCCGGGCGTGGGGGAGCACCGCCTGGGCACCGTCCCAGAGCCCCAGGCCAGCCCGCAGGATGGGCACCACGGCCAGATCCACAGCCTGATCCACCACATGGCCCGTGGTTTCACCCAATGGGGTGGTGATGGTGGTGGGGTGATGGGGGAGCCAGTCCCGTAGGGCCTCATAGCTGAGCCAACGGCCCAGTTCCTGGAGTGCGGTTCTAAAAAGGGGGGCTGGGGTCCAGGCATCCCTGGCCACGGTGAGCCAGTGGGCAATAAGGGGATGGGGAGGCACCACAACCTGCAGTGTCAGCGCCATGGGGCAATGCTCTCCAAAGGGTTCGCTAGTCTGCCGTGGCCAGCGTACTTGGACACGAGGGGTAGACCATGGCTCATCTGGGGCGGCTGCTGGGGTTGGCGGTGGCCTTGCTGCTGATCTTGTCCCCCCTTGCTCCGGCATGGGGGATCACGGCGCCGGAGTTACGGGGCGCCAGCGCCAATGCGGTGATCAGCCAGGACCTGCATGGACGCCAACTGCAGGGGGCGGAGTACATCAAGGCTGATCTGGCGGGGGTGGATCTTTCCGCCAGTGATCTCACCGGTGCGGTGTTCAACACGTCCAATCTGAGCGGCGCGGACCTGCGGGGTGCCATCCTCCAGGATGTGGTGGCTTTTGCCAGCCAATTCAACGGTGCGGATCTGCGGAATGCCGTGTTGGAAAATGGGTTGTTCATGCAAAGCAGCTTCACCGATGCGCGGATCAGCGGGGCTGATTTTACGGATGCCGTAGTGGAACGGGGCCAGTTGGCGCAACTCTGTCGGCGGGCGAATGGCCACAACAGCATCACGAATCGGGATACACGGGTTAGCCTCAACTGCCCCCGGCCCAAGGGTTGATCCCCATCCCCCGGATGCCAGCCCGTGGTGTCTTGCCCCTCGAAGTCCTGGATGATGTTGCGTTTGTCCCGCCTCGTGCTCCTGTTGATGGGAGCCGCTGCCGCCCTCGCTGTGCCTCCCGGCTGGACCCACCACCCCTTTGAGGGGGTGGAGCCCCATGACCTCAGCCTGGTGCAGGGCCTGGTGAGCGGGTTGGGGCATCCCGTACTGGGGACTGACCACCTGGTCTTCCTGCTGGCCATTGTGGTGATGACTGCCCTCACCACACGGCGGTGGGTGCTGCCCCTATTGGCCAGTGGGCTGGCGGGCAGTGGTTTGGCGGTTCTGGTGGGCGCCATGCCGGGACCCAACCTGGGTCTGGCGCTGGAACTTGTGGTCAGCTTGAGCCTGGCGGCAGCGGGCCTGGCGCAGGCGGGCTGGTTGCCCACCTGGGTTCTGTTGCCCCTGATGGGGATCCATGGATTCCTGCTGGGGGAGCCCATGATCGGGGCTGAGCCAACGCCGCTGTTGGCCTATGGCTTGGGTTTACTCCTCTCCCAAGGGGCCCTGCTGGTGGTGGTGACGGCCCTGCTGGCCCGATCCAGGAGCATCCTGGCCCTGTTCCAGAGGCTCTCCATGGCCACCACTACACTGCTGGTGGCCATGGGGGTGATCTGGACCGTTGAAGTCCTGTGGGATTAAGCCCTTCCCCTTGCACCCGATCATTTCATTTGGCCATGAGCACCAGCAAGCTTCCAGTCACGATTGTCACGGGCTTCCTGGGGGCCGGAAAAACAACGGTCCTCCGCCATGTGCTCACCCAGCAGCAGCGTCGCCTGGCGGTGTTGGTCAATGAGTTTGGCGATGTGGGCCTGGATGGCGCCGCCCTGGCGGATTGCGGTGCCTGCGGTCCGGAATCCGGCAAGACCGCCAACAGCAGCTCTCCTGACCCCCAGCGCCCCACCGTGGTGGAGTTGGCCAATGGATGTCTCTGTTGCACCGTGCAGGAGGAGTTCCTACCGGTGATGCTGGAGTTGCTGGAGCGGCGTCAGAGTCTGGATGGAATCATCATTGAAACCAGCGGACTGGCCCTTCCCCAGCCCCTGCTGGACGCATTCCGCTGGCCTGGGATCCGCACGGCTGTCACCGTAGACAGTGTGGTCACCATGGTGGATGGGGAGGCCCTAGCCGGGGGCAGCGTGGTGGGGGATGCCGCAGCAGTGGAGCGTCAGCGCCAGGCTGATCCGGAGTTGGACCACCTCACCAGTCTGGAGGCTCTTTTAGCGGATCAGCTGCGCAGTGCGGACGTGGTGCTGGTGAGCCGCGCCGATAAGCTTTCCGCTGCCGAGATGGCCACTGTTCAAGCACGCATCCATCCCCACATGCGCCCGGGGACGTCGGTGCTGCCCAGTCACCATGGTGTTGTCCCCCCTGAGGTGCTCCTGGGTCTGGAGCATGGCGCGGAGGAGGATCCGAGCCGGAGGAACCCGCACCACCCTGCTGGCCACGGCGATCATCACCACGCACCAGTCGCCAGCGCCGTGGTGAAGCTGGATGGTGTCTGGGATCGTCCGGCCCTTGAGACGCTGCTGCGGCAACAGTTCACAGCCATGGGTTTGCTGCGGGCCAAGGGCTATGCCGCCATTGCCGGCAAGTCCCTGCCGCTGATGATCCAGGCCGTGGGACCCCGCCTTGAGACCTGGTACCAGGCCAGGTCCGACAACTGTGGCGGCTTGACCATGGTGCTCATCGGGTTGGCGGTGGACCCGTCGCCCCTGCGGGCGGCGTTGTCGGACCTGCGTCTGGTACCTTGATGGACCACTTCACTGATGACTTGATGGAGAGCGTTGCTGGCATCGGTTTTATCGTCTTCGGATTGGTCTTCTGGGTCGAAGTCTCGGCTGCCGTCGGCAAAATTGCTCGTTGTAAAGGTTATAACTTTCGAAATTGGTTTCTGGCTTGCGTGGTTCTGACCCCCCCCCTCGCCGCCCTTCTGGTGGCAGCGTTGCCTGATCGCCATCTCCACAGGAAACTTGATATGCTCATGAATGGCCAGCCAGTCTCGGAATGAGGATTAAGGACAGCGGAAGCAGCATGTCTTGATGGTTGTGGGGATGCCAAGTCCCCAAGGGAGGTTCAAGGGCCACTTTGAGACTGGTGATCGTGCCAGGCCTGGCCCTCCCATGAACACTCTGCTGTTGTATCTCCCCCTGTAGGGAGGCTGAACTGAACAAACCGCCATGCCCTGTTTCCATGCTACTGTCCGCGTTGGCCTGCGATCTTCCGTGCTGGATCCCGCTGGAGAGGCGGTCTGCGCGGCGGCCCAACGCCTGGGCCATGGCGCCATCCAATCCATCCGCATCGGCAAGGCCATCGAGATTCGCCTGGATGCCCCTGATGAGGCCACAGCCCGTCAGCAACTGGAGTCCCTTAGCGCCAAGTTGTTGGCCAATCCAGTGATGGAAACCTGGAGCCTGGAGCTCCACAGCCGGGAGGATTGAGATGCATGTTGGTGTGGTGGTGTTCCCCGGCGCCAATTGTGACCGGGATGTGGGCTGGGCACTGGCGGGTTGCCTGGGCTGGCGCGTCACATTTCTTTGGCACCAGGACGCCACGGTGCCCAAGCTGGATGCCCTGGTGCTGCCCGGTGGCTTCAGCTATGGGGATTACCTGCGCTGCGGGGCCATTGCCAGTTCTGCTCCCCTGCTGGGGGCCGTGGCGGATTTCGCGGCCAGTGGCGGGCCGGTGTTGGGCATCTGCAATGGCTTTCAGGTGTTAACGGAAGCTGGTCTGCTCCCTGGAGGGCTGATCCGCAACAGGGGCCTTCATTTCATTTGCCAGGATCAGACAGTGCAGGTCGCCAGTTGCCGTTCCCCCTGGCTGCGCCACTTTGCCGTGGGACATTCCCTCACCCTGCCCATTGCCCATGGGGAAGGCTGCTACCACATTGACCCTCCCGGCCTGCGGCAGCTTGAGGACCATGACCAAATTGCCCTGCGCTATCTGGATAATCCCAATGGATCTGTTGGCCGGATTGCTGGCGTGAGCAACAAGACGGGCAATGTTTTGGGGCTCATGCCCCATCCGGAGAGGGCCTGCGACCAGGCCACCGGTGGCACGGACGGACAGGTGCTGTTCCGGGGCCTGGTGAACTGGATGGGCCTCAGTTGACGGCGGCGAAGTACTCCTTGGACTTGACCGGATCGGGATTCATCGTGGGATCACCGGGTGTCCAGTCGGCGGGGCACACCTCATCCGGATGGCTACGGATGTGCTGGAAGGCCTGGAGCACCCGCAAGGTTTCATCCACATTGCGGCCCACCGGCAGGTTGTTGACGGTGGCGTGCATGATGACCCCATCCGGATCAATGATGAACAGACCCCGCACAGCCACACCGGCCCCTTCATCCAGGACATTGTAGTCCTTGGCAATGGTCTTGTTCAAATCGGAGACCAAGGGATAGGCAATGTCCCCAAGGCCACCTGCTTCCCGATCCGTTTGCAACCAAGCCAGGTGCGAATACTCACTATCCACGGAAACACCCAGGACTTCAGTGTTCTTGCTGCTGAACTCCTCGTAACGATCACTGAATGCCGTGATCTCCGTGGGACACACGAAGGTGAAATCCAGCGGATAAAAGAAGAGAACCACGTACTGGCCACGGTATTGAGACAAGTGAACCTTCTGGAACTCCTGGTCAAACACGGCTGTTGCCGTAAAGTCTGGGGCTTGCTGGCCAACACGGATGGTCATAGTGGGCGCGGGAGTAGGTCAAGGTGGCCTGAGCATGGGCACGCTGCTGCTGCCCCCTCAGTCCATGTTATCTTAACAACACATGAGGGGAGGGGAGGGCATATACTGGAGAATTAGATGATCACTGATTACCCATGGGATGGGACCCCGGCGTCATGCGCAAATTTGCCGCCACCAGCCACCAACGCCTGATTCATCAACTGCGTGGTGAACTCCAGAGCGACCAGGTGGCGCCACAGCTCCCTGCAACAGTTGCAGAAACCGATGACAGCGCCACGGCAGCACCACAGATGAACACTTCAAGCCAAGGCCAGGAGCAGGAGAAACGCCCCCGGTCCTTCCGTGAGCGCCTCAATGCCATTGACATGCGCTGAACAGTCTTTGCCCATGGACTTTGCAGAACGCCATAGGGCCAAGGGTCATTGCTGTAGTTCTGCCCTTCTCCCCTGGAAAAACCTCCTAGTGTAGGCAATCCCGCTCCAGGACTGATTTTCCCATGGTAAGACGACATCCTGGAGGGGGAAGCTGCCCAATTTTTCATGGTGCCCTGGAGCGATTCTCCAGCGGTTCCTTCAGGAAACACTGGGAAACCCTTTTCCGGCTCAGTCCTGTGCTGTAAAATAAAGAGTGAGAGTCCTCTGTGAAAGCGCTTTAGAAGCTTCCCAGTGTTTCCAGCTTCTGCTGACTTCTGTTGAATATTGTTACATTTTCATCAGTCGCACTGCTAAAACGCTATAGTTTGAACGTGATGTAGCAGGGAGGATCAGTGATGGCTCTGTTGTCTTGGCTGTGCGAGGGGCAGACTGCCCGCATCTCCCCCAAGGAACGGTGTGTGAAGCGGGTTGATGACAGAATATTGAGGGCATCATCTCGGATCTGGACTGGCTGGCTATCCGTCCAGCGGGCAGCCAAACAAGGAGGCCACTTTTCCTGTCGCGGCCTTCAGTCAGAAGCGGGATTAAAACACTTGGGTATAATCCTCTTCCTGTCCCTGGCTGGCCTCTCTTCCCCACAGCGGGCACAGGCGCAGACGACGATTAACATCTGCGACCGCACCCCTCAGATCGAGGCTAAAATCCTCAGGATGTTGGGAAAGACGGAGGCGTACTGTGGCAGTGTAACGGCTGCGGAGCTGGCGGGGATCAAGTCTCTGGAAGTGAGAGACAGTAGATCTCTCACCGCCCTGAAGGATGGGGACTTTGACGGCCTGACCGGCCTGGAGTGGCTGAAACTGGATGAGAATGATCTCGGGAGTCTGCCGTCGGGCGTGTTTGACAAGCTCACCAGCTTGGAGTTCCTGTATCTGGGTGGCAACAACAATCTGAGGAGTCTGCCGTCGGGGGTGTTCGATAAGCTCACCAAACTGGAGTGGCTGAGGCTGGATTGCAACAATCTTAGTCTGTCGCCAGGTATGTTCGACAAGCTCACCAGCTTGAGGGGGCTGTGGCTGAGTGCAAATAATTTGAGCAGCCTGCCATCAGGCGTGTTCGACAAGCTCACCAGCTTGGAGGGCCTGAATCTGGGTTGGAACAATCTGAGCAGTCTGCCGGCAGGTGTGTTCGACAAGCTCACCAGCTTGCGTGTCCTGAATCTGCATGACAACGATCTGGTGAGCCTGCGGCCAGGCGTGTTCGACAAGCTCACCAGCTTGGAGCACCTGGAGCTGTGGGGTAACGATCTGGTGAGCCTGCGGCCAGGCGTGTTCGACAAGCTCACCAGCTTGGAATCGTTGCGGATGTTAAAGAACAATCTGAGGAGTCTGCCGCCAGGCGTGTTTGACAAGCTCACCAGTTTGAGGAAGCTGTACCTGTGGGGTAACGGTCTGATCTGCGTGCCCTCCATTCCTTCCTCCGTCAGTCTTTTATGGGTGTTAGGGATAGGCCAAGGCCAGGGCCACCTACCCCCTTGCGCCTGGGTGAACATCAAGTCTGGTGGCACCATCCAAGTGAGCG
>JAJDUS010000010.1 GCA_022826535.1 Prochlorococcaceae cyanobacterium jk18x1bzbins.87 | reverse complement strand
CCGTTGCACCCCCAGGATGAAGCCAAAGGCTTCCACATGGCCGGGCAGCTCAGCCAGGGGGAAGGCCACGGTGTCCCCCTCGTCCAGATCGTAGAGTTGGAACGTCTGGAAATCGCTCACCAGCAGATAGCGGGGCCGCTCCCGCTCCGCCAGGGCGTCCACGTACTCCCCGGCCTGGGCATAGGCGGCCCTCAGGTCCCGACCGGCGCTTTTCTGTTCCACCAGCAACACACCGGGCCAGAACAGATCGATGAAACCGGAGCGGTGATCCAGCTTGGCCACGTGGGCTTCATAGCGGGCCACGCTGCGCCGCTTCACCCCGAACACCTGGAAGAAGGCGTTATAGAAGCTCTGGGTCTCCCCTTTCTCGTAGGCTGCGGCTTTCCACTCCTCCGCAAATGCCGCAGCGCGGGCGCGCACTTCGTTCCAGGACAGGCGCATTATGGCGGGCTCCAGGCATGGGGCTGACCGTAGGGCATCCCGTTTCCCGTTGCCGGTCTGTGGCCGCCATCTTGCCCCAGGCTTACCATCGGAGTTGGCCCGGGGTTGCCGGTTGTGCGTGATTTGGATCCAGCCCAGTTATTTCCCTTTCCCCTGGATGCTTTTCAACAGGACGCCCTGGCCGCCATCAACCAGGGTCAATCCCTGGTGGTGAGCGCCCCGACGGGGTCCGGTAAAACCTTGATCGGGGAATACGCCATCCACAGGGCGTTGGCCCATGGACGGCGGGTATTTTACACCACCCCCCTCAAGGCCCTGTCCAACCAGAAGCTGCGGGATTTTCGCGCTTCTTTCGGTGCCAAGCGGGTGGGGTTGCTCACGGGGGATCTGTCCGTCAATCGGGAGGCGCCGGTGGTGGTGATGACCACGGAGATTTTCCGCAACATGCTCTACGGCCAGAGCGAAATGGACGATCCCTTGGCGGGGGTGGAGGCGGTGGTGCTGGATGAGTGCCACTACATGAACGACAGCCAGCGGGGCACCGTTTGGGAAGAGTCCATCATCCACTGTCCAGGGTCCGTGCAGCTTCTGGCCCTCTCCGCCACCGTGGCCAACGGGGAGCAACTGAAGGACTGGATCCAGCAGGTCCATGGCCCTTGCGCATTGATCCACAGCGTCCATCGGCCTGTGCCCCTCAGCCATAGCTTTTGCAGCGCCAAGGGGCTGCACCCCCTCCTCAATGGGTCGGGGGATGGGCTGCACCCAAGCTGTAAGGTGTGGCGCCCCCCCAAGGGGTACCGTCGCCGCGGACGCACCCCCAGGCCACCCCAGCCGGAGGCGCCGCCCCTCGGTTTTGTGGTGCAGCAGTTGGCGGAGCGGGACATGCTGCCCGCCATTGTGTTCATCTTCAGCCGGCGGGGTTGTGACCGGGGGGTGGGGGAATTGGCCAGGATGAACCTGCTCACCTCCGATCAACAGCAACACCTGGCGCAGCGACTGGAGCAGTTCAGACAACAGATGCCCGATGGGGTGCGGGGTGACGGCCATGCCGATGCCCTGTTACGGGGCGTTGCCTCCCACCATGCGGGGGTCTTGCCCGCCTGGAAGGAGTTGATCGAGGAGTTGTTCCAGGGGGGCTTGCTCAAGGTGGTGTTGGCCACGGAAACCTTGGCCGCCGGCATCAACATGCCGGCCCGCAGCACAGTCATCTCCGCCTTGTCCAAGCGCACGGAAACGGGCCATCGCCCCTTGATGGCCAGCGAGTTTCTCCAGATGGCGGGGCGGGCAGGGCGCCGGGGTCTGGACCAGAGGGGCCATGTGGTGACGGTCCAGAGCCGCTTTGAAGGGGTGCGGGAAGCGGGGCAACTGGCCACTAGCCCTGCGGATCCCCTGGTGAGCCAGTTCACCCCCAGCTACAGCATGGTGCTTAACCTGTTGCAGCGTTATTCCCTCAGCGAGGCCCAGGCGTTGGTGGAGCGCAGCTTTGGGCGGTATCTGGCCAGCCTGGGCCTGGTGGACGAGCAGCGGGCCATCGACCAACTGGCTGCCCAGGTGGAGACCATGGGTCAGGACTTGGCCGCCGTCCCCTGGCAAGACCTGGACACCTACGAAAAGGAGCGGGCCAAGCTGCGGGAAGACCACCGTCTCCTGCGCACCCTGCGGCAACAGGCGGAGGAAACCGTGGCCCACGAATTGACCCTTGCCCTGCAATTTGCCAGCCAGGGCACCATCATCACCGTCAAGTCTTCCCACCTGCCCACCTCTCCCGCCGCCGCCGTCCTGGTGGACAAACGGCCCGGCCCGGGCCAGTTCCCCCTGTTGCTCTGCCTGACGGAGGGGAATATCTGGTTGCTGCTGCCCTGTCGGGACGTGGTGGCTTTCCATGGGGAGCTCAGTTGCCTGGCGGTGCCCCCCATGGCAGTGCCCCCGTTGCGCCGGGCGGGTGAGCGCCGCCATGGGGATGGCAGTAGTGAGGGATTGGCTTTGACCGTGGCCGCCATGGCCCAGCGCCATGACCTGCGCACCGCCCGCTACGACCTGGCGGCAGAGGTGCAGGACCAAGCCCGGCGGGTGGCGGAGCAGGAGAAGCGGCTGGGCAGTCATCCCGCCCATGCCTGGCGGGACCGGAAACGCCTCAAGCAGAAGCGTCATCGGCTGGAGACCGTGAAGCAGGAATGGGAAGACCGCCACCGCCAGTTGAACGACCGCATTGGTCGCCATTGGCGCACGGTGCTCAGCCTGATTGACATCCTGCGCCACTTCGCCTGCCTGCAGGAGTTGCAGATCACCCCGGCGGGCCATGTGGTGTCCGCCCTGCGGGGAGACAATGAACTCTGGCTGGGTCTGGCGCTCCTGAGTGGCCATCTGGACCATCTTCCCCCGGCGGAACTGGCCGCCGCCATGGAGGCCATCAGCACCGAGGTGAGCCGCAATGACCTCTGGTCAGCCTATCCCCCGCCCCCCCTGGTGATGGACGCCCTGGTGAGCTTGCGGGGGCTGGGCCGTGAGCTGGATCGTCAGCAGGACCACCACGGCATCACCACCCCCATCTGGTGGGAGCCGGAATTGACCGGCCTGGTGGCTGCTTGGGCCCGGGGCAGCAGTTGGGATGGCCTCATGGCCAAAACCTCCCTGGATGAGGGGGATGTGGTGCGGGTGTTGCGGCGCACCATGGATGTGCTGGCCCAAATCCCCCACTGCCCAGGGCTGAATGAACCGTTGCGCCGCAATGCCCGCCGCGCCCACAGGACCCTTAACCGTTTCCCCGTTAGGGAAGCGGACGCCATTGGGGGAGCCCCCGGCATCGCCCCGGACACTGATGCAGGTGAGTCCTGAGCCTCAGAGCCTATTTTGCCACCTCACGCCTTGTCTTGAAGCTCCTGGGCGGGCAACACCTGAACCCGCTTGCGGCAGGTGCCTTTGCGGCGAATGGTTTGGAAGCCGACAATGCCGTCCACCAGGGCAAAGAGGGTGTCATCCCGTCCGCGACCCACGTTGTCCCCGGGAAGGATGGCAGTGCCCCGTTGACGGATCAGGATAGAACCCGCATGGACTCGCTCGCCCCCATAACGCTTGACGCCAAGGCGTTTGGCGTTGGAATCACGACCGTTGCGGGTGGAGCCGGTGCCTTTTTTATGGGCCATTGTGAATAACAAAAGGGAAGGGTGTCAGGACATGGTCTCAGGTGAGGGGCTGGCCCGCCACCGTGATGGAATCCACCCGCACACGGGTGAGGGCCTGTCGATGCCCTCGCTTGCTGCGGGTTTTCTTCTTGCGGCGCATCTTGTAGACAATGAGTTTGGGGCCACGGCGATGGGCCAGCACCGTCAGATTGATCTGCCCCCCCTCCACATAGGGGGTCCCCACGGTGACCCCGGCGCTGGAACGCACCATGAGCACCTGATCAAGCCGCAACGTCTCGTCCACCGCGGCATCAAGGCGGTCCAGGTCATAGTAGCGGCCAGGCTGGAGCCAAAACTGTTGACCACAGGCCTCAACGATGGCGTAGGGGCCAGTGGCGTTGGCGGCGGGGACTGGGGACGGTTCCGTGGCGGCTGGGTTGTCGTTGCCCGACGGGGAAGCTGGCGATGAAGACATGGAGGAGGGTGGCGCAGCTTGGCTGGGCTGGTGAGCAGACCCCATTGCAAGCCAAACGTGCTGACCAAAGCAGGAAGAGAACCCATAGTCTTACGTCTTCACCTCCTTTCGTCAAGGCTTGTCCCTGCAGGGTTTAGGCTGAGATCGGGCAATGGCCGGATTTGACGGGCCACTGTTGGTGTTGCGTTTCCCTGGCAATTGCAGCATTGAGGCGATGTACAAGCGTAATCGTCACGATTTTCTGTGCAACCTGTCCGAATCGGAAAAGCAGGAGCTACTCCAGGGCCTCAAGCAGCGTTACCAGGTTTTACTGTGGGGCTACTTTGGCCAACGGGACACTGCGGAAAAAGCGCTGGAGCATTTCGTCTCCACTGCATTCTCTGCTGATGTGCCTGCCCAACTGCTGGTAAAGATCCACATTCAGGTCATGGACCAACTGGCCACCCAACTCAGAATGGAAGGGCACAGCACCGCATTTCTGAAGGATTACCGCCTGGCCCTCATTGACGTCATGGCGCGGTTGACGGAAACGTACCGCAACGCCATGGCCCTGGATCAGCCCAGTTCCCAGACAACCAGCTCGCCCGAAACCGCTTGATGAGTCCTCGCAAAACCTACATTCTCAAGCTCTATGTGGCGGGCAACACACCCAACTCCATGCGGGCGCTGAAAACCCTGCAGGAGATTCTGGAGACGGAATTCAGAGGCGTCTACGCCCTCAAGGTGATCGATGTGCTGAAAAACCCCCAGCTTGCGGAAGAGGACAAGATCCTGGCCACACCCACATTGGCAAAGATCTTGCCACCCCCGGTGCGACGGATTATCGGCGATCTCTCGGACCGCCAGCGGGTTCTCATTGGTCTGGACCTGCTCTTTGAGGAGCTTGCCACCGATACGACCGACATGTTGCATTTTGACCCGGAAGAGGCAATGTGAGGGCATGACCAGTCAGTTTTCCTCCTTGCCGGATCCCCGCAGCCAGGGATTCGGCCATGTTCAGAAGGTCCCCACCGGCATTGAGGGCTTTGACGACATCTGCCATGGGGGACTGCCCACGGGTCGCGCCACCCTCATTAGCGGCACCTCCGGCACGGGCAAAACCGTGTTCTCCCTCCACTTTCTCTACAACGGAATCAAGCAGTTCGGGGAGCCGGGAATCTTTGTCACCTTTGAGGAGTCCCCCATTGACATCCTGCGCAATGCCAGCAGCTTCGGCTGGTCCCTCCAGGATCTGGTGCAGCAGGACAAGCTCTTTGTTCTGGATGCCTCCCCCAACCCGGAAGGCCAGGATATGGCAGGCAGCTTTGACCTGTCCGGTCTGATTGAACGCATCAACTACGCCATCCGCAAGTACAAAGCCAAGCGGGTGGCCATTGATTCCGTGACAGCGGTCTTTCAACAATATGACGCTGTCTCGGTGGTGCGCCTCGAAGTGTTCCGTATGATTGCCCGGCTCAAGGAAATCGGGGTGACCACTGTGATGACCACGGAACGCATTGACGAGTATGGTCCCATCGCCCGTTATGGGGTGGAGGAATTTGTCTCCGACAACGTGGTCATCCTGCGCAATGTGCTGGAGGGGGAGCGGCGCCGGCGCACCTGTGAAATCCTTAAGCTGCGGGGCACCAGCCACATGAAAGGGGAGTTCCCCTTCACCATCGGAGTGAAGGGGGTCAATGTTTTTGCCCTGGGGGCCATGCGGCTCACCTCTCGCTCCTCCAACACCCGCATCAGCTCCGGAATTCCCCGCCTGGACGAGATGTGCGGAGGGGGCTTTTTCAAAGACTCCATCATCCTGGCCACTGGGCCCACAGGGACTGGCAAAACACTGCTGGTGAGCAAGTTCCTTGAGGATGCTTATCGGATGAAAGAACGGGCCATTCTCTTTGCATATGAGGAGTCCCGGGCCCAGTTGATGCGCAATGCCACCAGTTGGGGGATGGATTTCGAGCAGATGGAGCAGAACGGACTTATCAAGATTATCTGCGCCTATCCGGAATCCACAGGTCTGGAAGATCATCTTCAGATCATCAAGATTGCCATTGAGCAATTCAAGCCCACCCGCATGGCCATTGACTCCCTCTCGGCCCTTGCGCGGGGCGTGAGTCAAAACGCCTTTCGCCAGTTTGTCATTGGGGTCACCGGTTATGTGAAGCAGGAGGAAATCACTGGTCTTTTCACCAACACTTCCGAAGAGTTCATGGGCAGTCATTCCATCACCGACTCCCACATCTCCACCATCACCGATTCGATTCTGCTGCTGCAGTACGTGGAAATCCGCGGTGAAATGTCGCGGGCCATCAATGTGTTCAAGATGCGGGGGTCCTGGCACGACAAGGGCATCCGTGAATTCCTCATCAGCAGCACGGGGGCCGAGATCAAGGACTCCTTTCAGGATTTTGAGCGGATCATCAGTGGCATCCCCAGCCGCATCAACGACGATGAGCGGCAAAGCCTTCGCCGCATTGTCAGCCTGGGGGACACCGGGGAGTGAGTGTCGTGTCGTTCCCGGCCTCCCCTTGGGCCCGCTCCGCCAGGAGGCCCAGTTCATCGTCATCGCTGCCTTCCAGGGGAAGTTCAAACCAGAATGTGGTGCCCACGCCCGGCTTGCTCACCAGCTTGGGGATACTGCCCTGTTTCTCCATGATGTTGCGCACAATGGCGAGGCCAAGGCCGGTCCCTTGCTCCGTATGGACCGTATTCTCCGCCCGGTAGAACCGCTCGAAAATCTGGGCCTGATCCCGCTCGTTCATCCCGCATCCCGTATCGGAAACCTCCACCCGCAACCGTGGCATCCGGGAGGTGAGATCCTTGATGGTGGCGCTGGCGCTCACCTCGGGCACCGGGCAGGAATCGGGCCAGAGGTAGGCCCGGAGGCAGACCGCACCGCCAGACGGCGTAAATTTCAGTGCATTGCCCACCAGGTTGTCCAGCACCTGGAGCAGAAGATCGAAGTTGGCCTGAACCCGTGGGAGGGTGGGCTCCACCTCGCAGAGCAGCCGCACCCCCTTGTCGGAGGCATTGAGGCGGTAGTTGCGTAGGGTCTGCTCCAGGGCCGGGCGCAGCTCCATGGGTTCAAAGCGAAACTCCTGACCCGACTCCAGGCGGGAAAGATCCAGCACATCATTCACCAAGCGGGTCAGGCGGTCGGTTTCCGCATTGGCTGTGGCCAGAAATTCGCTGCGCTCCTCATCACTGATCTGTGTCCACAAGTCATGGAGGGTTTCCACGTAGGTCTTGATATTGAACAGGGGCGTCCGCAACTCATGGGACACATTGCTGATGAAGCGGCTCTTGGCTGCATTGAGCTCCACCTCACGGCTCAGGTCCTGCAGGGTGACGGTGACACCCTTCAGGGCGCTGCTGGTGGGGTCCGTGACCGCCACCAGCACAATGCGCAGGGTGCGGGTGGGGGAGCCGAAGCTACACCGGATGTCCCGGGTGGCGTGTTCACTCGCCAGGACCTGCTGCAGCGCTTCCCCCACATCCATTAACAAGGATTCAGGCAACAGATTCACCAGTGGCTCCCCCACCAGCTTGCGGGCCTCCCAGCGGAACAGCCGTTGGGAGGTGGGGTTGGCCAGCACCACACAGCCGCCGTCATCAAGCAGCATGGCCCCATCCGCCATGGTGGCAATGAGGGATTGCTGCTGGGCCTGGGCCACCTTGAGTTCCTTATTGGCTGCCTTCATCTCCTCGATATTGGCCTCCTTGTACACCTCCAACTGGCTGGCCATGGCATTGAAACCCTCCAGAAGCTCCCCCAGCTCACCCCCCATGGGCAATGCAATGCGGGTGGAAAACTGGCCGGCGGTGATCTTGCGCACCCCATGGAGCAATGCCTTGATGGGATGGGTGATGGTGAGGGTATTAAAGATGGCCCCCAAAATCACCAGCACCCAGATGGCAATAAACACGGCAATGGTCACCTTGCGGGTCAAGGCCGTTGTATTGAGAACGACTTCATTGGGATTGAAACCCAGAGCCACCGTACCCAGGTGCTCCCCATTGGCGATCAAGGGCACAAACACGTCCGTGACCTGCCCATCAGGGGACAGGTGCTGACGCACCAGGGGATCCCCGGGATGGTCATAGATGCTGTCGGGCAACTCCAGGCGGCGCCTCAGCAGCAGGGTGCTGTCTTCATCCGTGTTGCCGAGGGGCAGGCCCAGGTAGATCACCCCATCAGGGTCGGCAAACAGGATGTAGCGGATACTGCTGCTTTCCTGCCAGAAGCGGTTGGCCACGGTGGCCAGTTGACGATCCTGCCCTTCCGCCACAAGAGATGTCACGTTGGCAGCCAGGAGGAGGCCCACGTCCCGGGCATAGCGGGTATCACTGAGGCGGGCATCCGACTGAATGGAGGAGAGGGAAAAGAAGGTGAGCCCTGTCACGATGAGACTCACCACAAGGGTGGACAGGGCCAGCAGCTTGGCTTGGAGGGTGAACTCCGACCACCACTGCCGCAATGCAGTCAGCAGAGCTTTAAGGATGTCCATGATGTGGTGCTTTACCGCAATGCTTCTCAGCGCCGACGCACCTGGTGACCAATATCGGACCGAACTGTTTTGCCAGCATAGTGAATCTGACTGAGGCGACTGTAGGCCTGGTCAAAAGCCTGGTCCATGTCATCACCAAGGCCCACGGTAGCCAGGATACGCCCTCCATCGGTCTGGAGTTGTCCTGTTGCGGTGCGCTTCACACCGGCATAGAACACCATACTCCCGGAGCTTGCGCTGCCGGTGTCCGTGATGGGGTCCCCAGGGCGAACGGGGCCGGGATAGCCTTCAGCGGCAGCCACCACACAGGCGCTGGCCGCGGAACCTGGGATGCCCAGGGTTGGGGCCTCTGCCAGTTGACCAAGGGCACAAGCCTGGAGCACAGCGGCCAGATTCCCCTCCATCAGGGGCAAAAGACACTGACACTCCGGATCGCCAAACCGACAGTTGAACTCGATCACCGTAGGGCCTGTGGCTGTGAGTATCATGCCCGCATAAATGACGCCACGGTAGTCAATCCCCTGATCCTGCATTGCCGCCAGCACCGGCAGGAAGATGGCACGGTGCATGTGCTCCAGGGCCTCTTGATCCAGAAACGGGACCGGAGCGTAGGCCCCCATGCCGCCGGTGTTGGGTCCGGTATCCCCTTCCCCAATGCGCTTGTGGTCCTGGGCAGGGGGGAGCAGCACCAGATCCCGCCCATCACAGAGGGCAAGCACCGACACCTCCGGGCCTTCCAATCGCTCCTCCAGCACAAGCTGCTCCCCCGCACGACCAAAAGCCCCGGCAAAGGCCTGATCCACAGCGGCCTCAGCCTCGGCCATGGTGTTGGCCACTGTCACCCCCTTCCCTGCAGCCAGCCCATCGGCTTTCACCACCAGAGGGCGTCCCAGGCGGTGGAGCAGCTCCAAAGCTTCCATCCGGCTGGTCACCACCCAACCGGGGGCGGTGGGTACACCGGCCTGGGTCATCAGTTGCTTGGCCCAGGCTTTGCTGGCCTCCAGTTGGGCCCCGTCAGCGCCAGGACCAAAGACCGTCAGGCCATGGCCACGCAGATCATCCGCCAGCCCTGCGGCCAGGGGCGCCTCCGGGCCAATGACCACCAGGGTGATGGCCTTGTCTTGACAAAGCCTGAGCATTCCTGCTCCATCGCCCGTGGCCACTGACGCCACGGCAATGGCCGCCGATTCCCCTGTCGCAGCACTGACCATGCCCCCATTACCCGGCGCCACCCAAACCATCCGAACCCCTGGACTTCTGGCACAAGCCCAGGCCAGGGCATGTTCGCGACCACCGGAGCCAATCACCAGGATGTTTGCAGTCATGGATTTGGAGTCTTCGCAGGTGAGTGGTGATGCTTCCCCTTTAGCGTGGTCTGTCCGATCTAATGTTGCATGTGCTGATGATGGATACCCCAGCCCTTGCCCTTGGACCCCTCCTCCATGAGGGGAAGGCTAAGAGACTGTATGCCACCACCGATTCCCAGCTTTACGCGGTGGAGTTCAAGGACATGGCAACGGCATCCAATGGTCGGCGCCAGTGTCAAGTGCCCGGCAAGGGCCCGCTCAATTGCCAGATTTCATCCCAACTCTTCACCCTTCTGGAGCAGGCGGGGCTCCCCACCCATTTTCGGGGCGTGCTGGACAATGGGTGGATGCTGGTTCAGCCCCTGCGCATGATCCCTCTGGAGGTGGTCTTGCGGAACCGGGCGGCGGGTTCTCTGCTGCGGCAGCTTCCCATCCTTGCGGGGCAACAACTGGAGCCGCCCCTGCTGGATCTTTATTTCAAGGACGACGGCCTGGGGGATCCCTTCCTCAGCGAGGCCAGGCTGGCAACCTTGAACATCGTTACACCGCAGCAGCGGATTCAACTGGAGACCATGGCCCGTCAGACCAACAGCGCCTTGCATGGGGCCTTGAACCGCATTGACCTGGATCTGGTGGACCTTAAGCTGGAGTTTGGCTGGGACGCCTCAGGCCAGCTCCGCCTCGCCGATGAACTCAGCCCGGACAATTGCCGCCTCTGGGATCAGCGGCAGAGCCCCGACAGCCCAGGGCGTAGTCTGGACAAAGACAGATTTCGTCAGGGCCTTGGTGGATTGGTTGATGCCTACAAGGAGGTGAACCAGCGCATCCAGGTGCTCGGTCTCAAGCCCCAACACGGTGGCTCTAGGGTCAAGTCATGACTCGGGTCACACCACGTCAGTCAAGCATGTTGAATCCCATGGGTCTGTTGTCCTCCGTGATGAATCGCTCCCGGCCTTGCCGCGCCCCCATCCTCCTGGGGGCCCTTTCCGCCACAGGACTCTTCACCATGGCGCTCCCCACATCATCACTGGCACAAGGGCACTGGCCCTTTGATGAACTGCCTGCACCCCCCCCCATCCATGACATGGATCCGGTCCGGCTGGCGGTGCCCGCCATCCCCAGCAGGGATGTCATCAGACACCAGGTCACCCAGGCCATTGACATACTGAAATTGGCCCAGGGGGGACCTGGGGCGGGAGGCGACACTGGGGAGCCATCACTTCCGTCCCTGGAGGAGACCCTCAATGACCCTGGGCAGGAGCAAATCCTCCCTGTGGAAGCCCCGGCCGGAGCTGTGCAGGACATTGCCCCCGAGCAGCAGGTGTCCATCACTGAAGTGGTCATCATGGGGCTATCAGACCACCCTGAGGCGGAACGTCTTGAGACCGTTGCCTACGAGGCCATGGAGGTGCGTCCAGGGGGAACCACAACCCGCTCCCAGTTGGAGAAAGATCTCACCGCCGTCTATGCCACAGGCTGGTTCAGTGATGTGCGGGTTGTTCCCACCGATGGACCTCTGGGGGTGCGACTGGAGGTGACCGTCACTCCCAATCCTGTGCTGAGTGACGTGGAACTGGAGGACCAGGACCAGGATCTGCTGTTGACGGAGGATGTGCTCCAGGAGGTCTTTGCGGAAGACATGGGCCAAACCATTAACCTGGCGAGCCTGCAGAGGCGCTTGACCCGCTTGCAGGAGTGGTATGCCGAACAGGGCTACTCCTTGGCCAGCGTGTCGGGACCAAGGCGCATTACTCCGGCGGGCGTCATTGTCCTCGCAGTTCGTGAGGGCAGGGTGGCGGACATCGAGATTGAATTCACCGATGACGCTGGTGAAACCACCAATGAAGATGGGGAACCCATCCGTGGGGGGACCAGGCCATGGGTCATCACCCGGGAGCTGTCCACCCAAGCGGGGGACCGCTTTAACCGCCGCACCTTACAGCAGGACGTGGAGCGCCTCTATGGCACAGGCCTGTTTTCTGACATCAATATCTCCTTGCAGCCGATTCCCGGTGAAGGTCGTGTGGATCTTGTCCTGAAAATCCAGGAAGCCAAGACGGGTTCCCTGTCCGGTGGCCTTGGTTACAGTGAGATTCAGGGGGTTTTTGGCCAGGTTTCCTTTAGCGAGGATAATCTGCTTGGTCGTGCCTGGAGAACAAATTCACAGATTGAATATGGTGAGACTGGCGCATTGCTGGACCTTGCCTTCCACAATCCCTGGATCAAGGATGATCCTTATCGTACAGCATTTCGGATGAATATCTTTCTAAGTCGAGAAACACCTCTACAGTTTCAGCGTGAAGAAGGAAGCAACATCCGGATTGTTGAATCCTACCATGAAGCTCCAAATCCCATAGAAGAATACAAGGACAGAGTATTCCTTGCGAGGGACAAAAATAATCCTCCACAGTCCATCGAGCTGGGCAGGACCCTCAACCCGGAAACCGACAATCTCTACCACACTTCTGGTAATTCAGTCCGCCTTCAGAGGAATGGAGCCAACTTCCAGTTCGTCCGGCCCCTGAACCAGGGGAATCCCCATGCTGATGACACAAGATGGACAGCCTCCGCTGGTCTGGCCTTTCAGGAAGTGACGATTCAGAATGCGGATGGTGACGCCAAAGTGTACGCAAAGGGACCCCCTAAAGATCAGCAGACAATGGATGACTTTTTCTGTGTGGGACATGACTGTGAGTCCATCAATACCTTGGCAGGACTGCGTCTCGGTGCCCTCTACAATACTTTAGACAATAAAGTGAATCCCACCAGCGGAAGTTTTGCCAGTTTCTCCACAGAGCAATATATTTCCCTGGGGCACGGCTCACCAACATTCAACCGAGGGCAGTTCAGCTTTGCCCACTTTATCCCCATGCGATTCATCAGACTCCACTCCGGTTGCCGCCCTGCCCCCGGGGAAGCGGAAGATTGTCCCCAGGCTCTGGCTTTCCAGACCACAGGGGGGGTCCTCCTGGGGGATGTGCCATCCTATGAATCCTTCTGCCTCGGTGGTTCCACATCCGTCCGTGGCTTCTCCGCCTGCGCCATTGGCCCCGGCACTGCCTTTGGGGAAGTGACTTTGGAGTATCGCTTCCCGGTCCTTGGCATTGTCAGTGGAGCACTGTTCGCCGATGCCGGCAGTGTGCTGGGGTCCCAGGAGAATGTGACGGGCAACCCTGGAGAAATGCTGGACAAACCAGAGAGTGGCTCCAGCTATGGCGTCGGCGTGATTCTGAACACCCCATTGGGACCACTGCGCATGGAGATCGCCAAAGGCGACCACAAGGACACCTGGGGCTTCAACTTTGGTGTGGGCTGGAAATTCTAGGGGGCCATCACCATGCTCTGGCCTCCTGACTACACAAGCCGTTGGACCATTGCCGCAGAGACGTCCCTTGCTGGCGTGGGCCTCCACAGTGGTCTCACCAGCCGGGTCACCCTGCTTCCCAGCCCATCAGGCGGCCTGACTGTGGGACTTGAGGGCGCTTCCCCCGTGTCCTTACACCACGACCTGGCACGGGAGCAGCGTCTTTGCACCGCCCTGCAACTGCCGACGGGCCTGGTGAGCACAGTGGAACACCTGCTGGCTGCCCTGGCCGGCGTGGGCATCAGTGATGCGCAGATTCAGGTGGAGGGCCAGGAAATCCCCCTGCTGGATGGCTCCGCCCTGCCATGGGTGGATGCAGTGGCCGCTGTGGGTCTCCGTCCCCTGCCCGGGCAGCGGTCCCCCCTGGTGGTTCGTGAGATCATCTGCATCCAGGCTGGTGATCGCCATGTGTTGGCGCTGCCCCATGGGGGTCTGCGGCTCAGTGTGGCGGTCAACTACCCCTCGCAAGCCATTGGTCAGCAATTTTATGAGGTGGACCTCACCCCAGGGCGATTTGTGGAGCACATTGCCCCCGCCCGCACCTTTGGATTTCAGGACCAGTTGGATCGCCTGCGTTCTGCTGGCTTGATCCGGGGTGGGAGCCTCCGGAATGCCCTGGTGTGTGATGGCCGACACTGGCTCAATCCCCCCCTGCGTTTTGCCAATGAGCCCGTGCGCCACAAACTGCTGGACTTGATCGGTGATTTGGCCTTGGCCGGCGGCGCTCCCCAGGGCCACATCAGCGCCTATCGCGCTGGTCATGCCCTCCACACCCAACTGGCCACAAGGCTGGCCCTCTCCTGTTCCCCATTCGCCACCGCACCCAACCGATGACCTCATCCCCCCCCGCAACGACCGAGACCCGCCCCCTGGGTCAGGAGTTGCGCAGTGAGCAGATCCTCAATCTCCTTCCCCACCGCTACCCCTTTGCCCTGGTGGATCGGGTGGTGGAGCAGACGCCAGGCAAGCGGGCTGTCGCCATCAAGAATGTCAGCATCAATGAGCCCCAGTTTCAAGGGCACTTCCCTGGCCGCCCACTGATGCCTGGCGTGTTGATTGTGGAAGCCATGGCCCAGGTGGGTGGTCTGATCGTGATGCAGATGCCCAACCTTCCTGAAGGGCTGTTCGTGTTTGCTGGAATTGATGGAGTGCGCTTTCGCCGGCCTGTGGTGCCCGGTGACCAGTTACACATCAGTTGCGAACTCATCAGCATCCGGCGCCAACGCTTCTGTAAAGTGCAGGGGAAGGTAACTGTGGATGGCGAGTTGGTTTGCGACGGCGAACTGATGTTTTCTCTTCTGGATTGAGATGCAGGCGGACCTTCTCGAATCACAAATCCATCCCACCGCCCTTGTGGATCCGGAAGCCTCCCTGGGTCCAGGGGTCATGGTTGGTCCATATGCCGTCATTGGCCCCAGGGTGACCATCGGTCCCAACTGCTGGATTGGCCCCCACGCTGTTCTGGAGGGGCGTCTCACCATGGGGCGAGAGAACAGGGTGTTCCCTGGCGCCTGCCTGGGGCTGGCTCCCCAGGATCTCAAATATCAGGGTTCCGATACGGAGGTGCGGATCGGGGATGGCAACACCTTCCGGGAGTATGTCACGGTGAACCGGGCAACGGAGCAGGGGCAGATGACCCAGGTGGGAGATGGCAACCTGCTGATGGCCTACTGTCACATTGCCCACAACTGCATCCTGGGCAATCGAATTGTCATGTCCAATTCCGTGCAGGTGGCTGGCCATGTGAGCATCCATGACAGCGCCGTGATCGGCGGAGCGCTGGGCATTCACCAGTTTGTGCAGATTGGCTCCCTGGCCATGGTGGGGGGCATGAGCCGTGTGGACAGAGATATCCCCCCCTATTGCATGGTGGAGGGCCACCCGGCCCGGGTACGGGGTCTGAACAAGGTGGGACTCCAGCGCAGTGGCCTTGCCAGCACCCATGGTGCCGCCTACCTGCAAGACCTCATGGACATCTGGAAGCTTTTTTATCGCAGCGACATGACCATGGCCCAGGCCCTGGCGCAGGGCCGCAACAGACCATGGCATGGCCCTGCCGCCATCTTCTTGTGCTTCATGGAGCATTCCCTTGCCGCAGGGCGTCGTGGCCCCCTCCCCGCCACCCGTGGTTGAACCCTCTCCTCTGACCCCTCTGCGGCTTCTAATCAGCACAGGAGAGATCTCGGGCGACCTGCAAGGAAGCTGGCTGGTGAAGGCGTTGCGGGAAGAGGCTGCTGCCCGCAAACTCCCCCTTTGCATCCATGCCCTTGGGGGACCATTGATGGAACAAGCCGGCGCCCAACTGCTGGCCAACACCACCTCCTTGAGTGCCATTGGCTTGTGGGAAGCCTTGCCCTTTGTGGTGCCCACCCTGCGGCTCCAAGCCCGGGTCAACGCATGGATCAAGACGGCGCCCCTGGATGGCGTGGTGCTGATTGACTATATGGGACCCAATGTCAATCTGGGTCTCAAGCTGCGACAGATGGACCCTGACCTGCCCATTAGCTACTACATTGCCCCCCAGGAATGGGCCTTTCGTGTAGGGGAGGGGGGCACCACCCGACTGATTGGATTTAGCAGTCAGATCCTGGCGGTCTTTCCCGAGGAGGCGAGATTTTACAAGGCGCGAGGGGCTGTTGTGCATTGGGTGGGCCATCCCCTGATGGACATCATCAGCCAGCGCCCCCCACGGGCCGCTGCCCGGGCGCGACTCAATCTCAGGGAGGACAGCAAGCTGCTGCTGCTGCTGCCCGCTTCACGAAGCCAGGAGATTCGCTACCTCCTGCCGCCCCTACTGGAGGGTGCGGCCCAGCTTCAGCGACACCACCCAACCCTGCAGGTCATCATCCCCGCCGGGCGGCAGGCCTTTGCCCCCGCAATTCGTCAGCAGGTGCAGAACATGGGGCTCATGGCAACGGTGCTGGATGCCCAGGAAGCGCACCAGTGCAAGGCCGAGCTTTTTGCTGCTGCCGACCTTGCCCTGACCAAATCCGGAACCGTGAATCTGGAATTGGCCCTCTACGGCGTGCCCCAGGTGGTGGGCTATCGTCTCAGCCGACCCACGGCCTGGATCGCCAACCATGTGCTGAACTTTCAGGTTCCTTTCATTTCCCCCGTCAATCTGGTGCTGAACGAGCCCCTTGTCCCCGAACTGCTCCAAAATGGATTGACCCCCTCTGCCATTGCAGACCATGGCCATGCCCTGCTCACCCATGACATGGTCCGTCAGACCGTATTGGATGGTTATGGGCGCCTGCGCAGCCAGTTGGGCGAGCCTGGCGTCACGCAGCGGGCAGCCCGGGCCATTCTTGATGGCCTCCACCCGAGCCAACAAGGGGCAACCCTGTCCCCGTTCACCCGTTCATGACCATGCACCGTCCCCTCCCCTGGCTGCTTGGCGCCAGCCTCCTTCTGTTGCTACTGCTGGGTGATGCCAACCTGGCTGCTCCCCTGAAGAAGGAGGCCGGCGCCCCCCCTGGAGACGCTCCAGACAGCACAGAAACAATTGTGCTGGCGGGTGGATGCTTCTGGTGTCTGGAAAGCGATCTGGAAAAGCTGCCGGGGGTGGTGGAGGCTGTCAGTGGCTATAGCGGAGGTCATGTTGCCAGCCCCAGCTATCGCCAGGTCTCCTCCGGCAAGACCGGCCATCGGGAGGTGGTGGAGGTGACCTTTGACAGCCGGATTCTTCCCCTGGCGGATCTTCTGCAGGCCTTTTGGCGCAACATTGACCCTCTGGATCCCGGCGGCCAGTTTTGTGACCGGGGTGAGCAATACACAAGCGCCATCTTTGTGGCCACACCCCAACAACGGGAGGCGGCTGCGACATCTCTGGATGGGGCCCAAGCCCAGCTTGCCAATCAGGCCATTGTCACCCCCATTCTTCCTGCAGCCACCTTTTATCCCGCCGAGGATTATCACCAGAACTACGCCAAAGAGCATCGCTTGCGATATAACTATTACCGCTGGAGTTGTGGTCGCGATAGACGCTTGAAACAGCTTTGGGGTGACAACATGTCGGCATCAGGGAAGGCATAAGGTGTCCCTTGGCTCTTCTCCGCGCCCCATGGGCCACCTTCCCCAGCAGCCTGGGCGGACGCCACACACCCGTTGGCATCCCCATCTCTGGCACCCCTTTGCCCAGGAGGCCCTCCATGATCCACCCCGGATGGCGCAGGGGGGGCAGGGGCCATGGCTTGAGTTGGCCGATGGTGGCCGTGTGCTGGATGCCATCAGCAGTTGGTGGGTGACCCTCCATGGGCATGGGGAGCCTGCCATTGCCGCCGCCATTGCCGCCCAGGCCCGGCAACTGGAGCAGGTGATCTTTGCCAATTTCAGCCATCCCCCTGCGGTGACCCTGGCCCAACGGCTCTGCCAGGCCTGGCCTGGTCTGGATCGGTTGTTTTTCTCGGATAACGGCTCCACTGCGGTGGAGGTGTGCCTCAAAATGGCGCTCCAGTATTGGCACAACCGGGGGAAGCCGCGCCAGCAGTTGATCGCCTTTGACGGTGCCTATCACGGCGACACCTTCGGCGCCATGGCCCTGGGGGCCCGTTCCCTGTTCACCACCCCCTTTGATCCCCTGTTGTTCTCCGTGGCCCGCTGCCCCTACCCAGCCACATGGTGGGGTGACGACACCGTGGAAGATCGGGAACAATCCGCATTGGGGTGCCTGGACCAGTTGCTGAAGACCCCAACCGCCGGAGTGATCATTGAACCCCTGGTGCAAGGGGCCGGAGGGATGGCCATGGCGCGCCCGGACTTCTTCCAACAGGTGGCCCAGCGGGTCCAGGGGGCGGGTGCCCTGCTCATTGCCGATGAGGTGATGACAGGCTTCGGCCGCACTGGAGCCTTGTTCGCCAGCCATCGGGCCGGCATTCAGCCGGATCTGGTGGCCCTCTCCAAGGGGTTGACTGGGGGCTTTTTGCCCATGGCCGTGAGCTTGGCCCGGGAGGCCATCTATCAGGCCTTTGTGGCGGATCATCCACGACACACCTTCTTCCATGGCCATAGCTTCACCGCCAACCCCTTGGGCTGTGCAGCTGCCAATGCCAGTCTGACCCTGTTGCAGGACCACCCGGAGCGCTACCAGGGTTTCGCAGAACGGCACCGTCCCCATCTGGAGATGCTGGCGCGGCTGTCGGGCCTGGAGCGGCCCCGCCTCTGTGGAACTATTGCCGCCATTGATCTACGGGTTGACCAGCCCGGCTATCTCCACCAGGCGGGGCGGCAAATCCAACGGTCCTGCATGGAAGGGGGGGTATTCGTGCGGCCTTTGGGTCATGTGCTGTATTTGATTCCACCGCTCTCCATGAACGATGAGCAGCTGGAGCAGTGTTATGGAGTCCTGGGAAGAGCCGTGCAGAACCTCAATGGGGGCATCACCAAGTCTTGAAACCCTCCGCCCCGGAACCTCCAGCTTTGATGAGCGGTGAGCACCGGAACCCCCCCAACGCATCTTGTGCGCCAAGCAGAAAAGGCTGAGCACCTGAGGGGTCAAGACAGCAGAAGGGGATGGAACGGGGGCTCAGCAGGCCACCCCGGTTCCCGTCGGACGGCGATAGAAGGGACGGCGCGCCACACAGGCGCCCACCTGCTGACCCCGCACCTGCACCAGCAGGGCTGTACCGGGCTTGGCCATGGCGGGGGGCACATAACCCAGGGCAATGGCATATCCCAGGCTGGGGGACCAGGTGCCGCTGGTGACCACCCCGATGATCGTCCCTGTGGCGTCCAGAATGGAATGGCCATGGCGGGCGATGGCGCGCCCCTGCAGGGTGAGGCCCACCAGCCGCCGTGGCACACCCGTCCTGGTCTGGGCTTCTAAAATGTGGCGACCGATGAAGGGGTGGGGCATTTCCAGATGAACCAGCCATCCCAACGCGGCCTCCAAGGGGGTGTGGCCGGTGTCCATGTCCTGGCCATAGAGATGGAGGGCGGCCTCAAGGCGCAGGGTGTCCCGGGCCGCCAGGCCACAGGGCTGCACCCCATGCTCCAGTAACTCCTGCCATAGCCGTTGCCCCCCTTTACGGGACAACAACATCTCCACCCCGTCCTCGCCCGTGTATCCGGTGCGGGCCAGAAACACCTGCTCATCCCCCCAGTCCATCTGCCGGTGACCAAAACGGGGCAATCCTTGCAGATCCCAACCCCGTAAACGCTCCAGCATGGCCACGGCTTGGGGCCCCTGGAGGGCCAGCAGCACCCCGTCTCCTTTGCCATCAGAGATAGTGCAATCCCTGGGCAAAAGATGGTGCTCCAGCCAAGCGGTGTCCGTGGCGCAGCGGGCGGCATTCACCACCACCACCACCTCATGCTCACCCGCCACCAGGCCACGGTCATAGACAATCAGGTCATCAAGGATGCCCCCCTGTTCATTGAGCAGGACCGTGTACTGGGCTTCTCCTGGTCCAATGCGCCCCAGGTCGGAGGGCACCAGGCCCTGGAGGGTATCCTTCACCGCTGGTCCCCGCAAGGTGATCACCCCCATATGGGAGATGTCAAACACCCCAACGGCGCTGCGCACAGCCCGGTGCTCAACCACCACCCCGGCAAACTGCAAGGGCATGATCCAGCCGGCAAAAGGATTAAAGCGCGCTCCAGCCGCTTGGGCAGCCCCATGGAGGGGGGTGACTTTACCAGTGGTGTGGTCCATGGGATCCGGAGGAATCGCTGGGGGGTTCCCAGTCTGACGTGGTGGGGGAACAGCCGGTACTCAAGGCGCCTGGCGGAGTTTGCTGGTGATCTCCCGCACCTGGCGGATGGTGTTGGGATTATCAAGGCACTCCAGGCAATAGCGGGCCACCAGGCGGCGGGGAATGACGCCTTGCTGCTGGGTATTGGCGCCACTGACCACCAACTCCTGGTACTCCAGATGGGTTTCTGCTTCCTTCAAGCCCCCCGGTCGCACAATGGTCCAGTCCAGGCCGCTGTGTTCCAGCGCCTCTTCTCCCCAGCGCTTACACACCAGGATCAAGCCAAATAGATTGAGATTGTGCCAGAGCTGGCCACTGCACAGGGAGCTCACCAGCACCACCCGCCCCACGCCAGCCTGCCGACAGGCTTGCACCTGCCGTTGCACAGCCTGGGTGTCCACCTGGAATGGTCCGAGGAGATTGGCGGATGGTCGCGCTCCTGTGGCCATCACCAGGCTATGGCAACCACGCAGCGCCTCCACCAGTTGGGGCAACTGGCCAAAGTCCAGGCGCCGCACATCCCCATGGGCCACCGATGGGGGCAGCTTGGAGGTGGAGCGCACCAACAGCCGCACAGCCTGGGCATGGGCCATCGCTTCTTCGGCAATGCGAAATCCCGTCCGGCCACTGGCGCCGCTGATGGCCACAATCCTGTCCATCCTGCTTCACATTCCAATACAATCCGATTGTAAAGTTCAGTGGGGTGTGGTGTGACCCTGTGGCCCCATTCTGGCAAAGAGAGACAAGAGGAGATCTGATGGGTTCCTGCATTTCCGGGAATGAAGGGCACCACAAAAAATTGCCTCCTCCCCCCTGGAGAAGCCTGCTGGTCTAGGTAATCCCGCTCCAGGACTGATTTTCTCATGGTGAGGCGACATCCCGGAGAGGGAGGCTGCCCAATTTTTCGTGGTGCCCTGAAGGGAAAATAAGCTGAGTCTTCAGCGGAATTTTTGTTGTAGTTGGAATTTTATTGGGACAACAATGGAGATGCGCCCGAAGCCTTCGGTGATGGTATCCCAGGCTTCTACAAGCTCATCAGGAAACATGGGCAAAGACCGGGTGCGTCGAATCGTTGCCAAAGCTTCTTTATCCAGCAGGATATTACCACTGCTGTGCTTGATCTTATAGTCCAAGATTTCACCATGGCGACTCACAACAAAAGTCACCAGCACTGTCCCCTCATACCCACGATACTCCGCACGGCGAGGATAACGTTTATGTTTATTCAACCAGTGGGTTGCAGTCTGGACATATTGGCTCTTTAACTGGGCCAGATCCACGGCATCCAGGGCGGGTGTGGGCGCCGCCGCCGTGGTGACGTTGGAAGGGGGCTCTTCCGTTGTCTCGGGGGTGTTATTGTCCCCACTGGCAGGGGCCGTTGACTCCCTGGGCAGCCCTTCTGGTGTGGCCATTGGTGACCCATTGATGGCGGCTACGGACTCTTGTTGAGCCAATGGCGCCGCCTTGACCGGGGCCGGTACGGGTACGGGCTGGGGTGGTGGTTCCACCACCTCGGGTGTTGGGGACACCTCAGGCTCGGATTGACGTACCACCGGGGGCGTGGGACGGGCGGGTGTTGGGGGCATCACCACCGGCGTTGGGATCCCTGGCGCTGGTGGGGTGACTAGGGACACCCGCATGGGCTGGGGGGGGGGCGGATCGCTACTGTCCTTGGACAGGGTCTGGGGCAGCAGCGCTGCTGCCAGGGCATGGGTGGCCAGGGCGGCGGCAAAAGCCAGGGTCCATTGGGGTGGGGTGAGGGTCATGGAGCGTCAAGGATGATCCGCGATGGTCAGAAGCTGAAGCTGGTCAATCCCCGCATCCTGCAGGCGACTCATCACAGTCACCACCCTGGCGGCCTCTGCCGCTGCCGAAGCCCGCAGCACCAAAGGTGAATCCATGGTCCCTGCGTCAGGATACCGGGTCAGGGCCTGGGGCAAGTTGTCTTGAGGCACCAACTCCCCATGAAGAAACAGGCGGCCCTGGGCATCCATGGACAGGGTCACGGATTGGGGGGATGATGGATCCTGACTGATGGACCGGGGCGGCTCAATTTTTATTTGCTCCGCTGTCAGCTTTCCTGCCAGCATGAAAAATATCAACAGAAGAAACACCATATTGATGAGGGGAAGCACCCGTTCGTCGTCATTTTTGTTGCCTCCCTTTTGAAAGCCCATGGGGCTCCGCCTTTGCAGCCTCATTTGCAGCCTCAGTTGAACATTCATCGATTTATTCCTCCGTTGTTGCCTCCAGGAAGGACACCCGACTGGCGCCTGCGCCCCGCAGTTGATCCAGGATACGCACCACGCGTTGTAAAGAGACCCCCTCTGCAGGTTCAAGTGCCACCCGTCGCTGCGGCTGAAGCACCACCTGCTCCCGCAACTGCGCTAGCGAGACAGGCTGCCCATCCAGTTGTAGGGCCTCCCGGTGGACGGTCACCAGCAAGGCCCTGTCCTGTGCTTGCGGCGGGGCGGAATCCCTGTCAGATACACGGAGATCAATCCTGTTGGTGCTTTGCAAGTTGGACACCAGCATAAAGAAGATGAGCAGGATAAAAACAACATCAATCAACGGCGTCAAACTGATGGCGGCTTTTGAACGGCGGGCATGCACAATCATGGGGTGACCTTGCTGGCTTGGGCAAGCTGGTCAGCCTTGGGTAGATCCTGGGACAGGTCTGTGGTGAACACCCGTGTGGTCAAATCAGCCAGTCCATGGATGAACTGTTCCACACGCCCCTCCAGCCAGTTGAGCACCGCCACCACGGGAATGGCAATGGTGAGGCCGGCTGCCGTGGTGAGCAATGCTTCCCAGATTCCCCCCGACAGGGTTGATGGATTGATTGCGTTTTCAGCTTGGGCAATCTGTTGAAAGGCTTCAATCATGCCCAGGACGGTCCCCAGCAAGCCAAGGAGGGGGGCCAGGGAGGCCACCACCTCCAATAGCCGTAGATGGGTCCTGAGGGACACCACAAGGGCATGGCTGGCCCGCTCCACCTCCTCCCTCACCATGGCCGTTGGCAGATGGCGACACTGCCCCCGAATCGCCTGGGCCAGCACAGCGGCGGCAGGGTTACGACAGCGCCGCGCCACGGCCAACGCCTGGGTTGATTCCCCCTCCAGGTGCAACGCCAGCATGTGGCGCACAGGCCCCAACCGGTTCAGCTCAAGGGAGGCAAATTGCCAAAGCTTGGCCATGGCGACCGTCAATGCCAGAACCGACATCCCCAGCAACACCACGATCACCGGACCGCCAGCGCCGATCAACTGTCCCACAGGCCTGAGCACAGCCAATGATCCCAAGGTGACAGGGGGTGTGAAGGGCAGGATCTCCAGGAGGAAAGGAGCCATGGACAGCGCTGGTCAGAAGGAGTTCACGGGCAACCATTAAAGTATAGATCTGCATTTGTTCCTGAAGCTCGGCCCATTTGATTCCGCAAACCTGCTCTTCGTCCCCATCGACGACTGCCGTGACCGCGCCCTGAATGACGCGATTACACTCCTGAGCCACCGCTACGCGATGGACCTCCGGCACGGGGCTGGGCATGACTGCGCCCCTGGTCATCCCTACGGGGCTGCTGCAACTCTCAATCCGTTCCTGTGTGCCAGGGTCTTGCGCATCATCCTTGACATGCTGGGCGGAATCGCACCTTGAACTTGAATCCCGGTTCCGGATCAGGTCAAGAGAGATTAGGGGTGGCGGCTGTGCTCCAGTCCCGTGCCTGACCTCAGCTTGGTCAAGACGGTTGCGATGCTGGATCCTTGTCTCAGCAGCAGCTTGTCCAGCAGGGGGAGGAGGTTCTTCATGGTGGGGCGATGCCAGTGGGCAGGTGGAGATCCCCCTGCCATCAGCGTTTCACGAGGGACTTGGAACAATCCCCTATCGCAGACTACCTTGCCCCGTAGAGCAGCGGTCCCGGACTCCAACGGTTGGCGGTCATCGGTATTGCCCCCTGTGATCTTGAAGCCCAGGAACCAACCCATGGCGGTGCGGTCCCGTTGGGCCAGCCCTTGGAACACCCTGTTGCGGCTGATCCGTGCGTTGTGACAGACCGCCAGCTTGCCGGTAGTGGCAAAGTAGATCCCGGTTTTCTGGCCACACTAGCAATGGAGCAGGAGGTAAAAGAGCAGCAGGAGCAGCGGCATCAGGGCCACAAACCGGCCGATGCCGGGAAGCTCAGCAAAGTGGTGGCGGAACTCCTGCTTCAGGCCGTAGCGGCAGAAATGCTTGAAGTCTTTGTAGCAGGGAGAGAGGGAAGAGCGCCAGGATGAAAAGTATCTCGCCGAGGGAGAGCTTGCCCGGTCGCTGACGCTGACGGTCTGCGGGAATCAGGTGGTGCTGCTGCCAGTCCTTGAAGCGTTGGGCAAAGTCATCAAGACAGGGAACCGCTGGAGAACCGTATCAACCAGGAGGGTAATCAGTGGAGCTGCTCTCTTCTTTCTCTCAAGGAGCTTCTTGAGGGCACCACGAAAAATTGCCTCCTTTCTCCCCTGGAAAAGCCTCCTGGTCTAGGCAATCCCGCTCCAGGACTGATTTTCTCATGGTAAGACGACATCCTGGAGGGGGAAGCCGCCCAATTTTTCATGGTGCCCTTGAGGGTCAAACCACTGTATATTTCCCTTGGGATAACCCTGCTTGGGCTTGATAGCAGTCTCAGAACAGTGGGTTGACACACTACTCCTATGTTACCAAGGCTAATAACTTCTTTCTGCCCAAGAACAAGTTGGTCAGGGCCGCTAACATCATCACCTTAGCTATGATTCCTGGCCAGGCCCCGTCGCCTGGTTTTCCGAAACCCCAACTGCTCCTTGAGCACAGGTCAGGGGTGCTCCACCTTGGCTCTGACATGGGCCTTGGCACGCTCCACCCACCGTTGTACTGCTCCTTCTCCATCGTCAGACAAGTGGCGGCGCTTCCCTGGCCCCATGGCGATACGACAGTCCGCCTCTGGTCCTGCCATCTCCTCTCGCTTCTCAAGGCCTTGGTACCCGACATCCCCATGGACCACCTTCTCTTCTCCATGCAATAGCTCTGCTGCCACCACCCTATCACTGACATGAGCCGCTGTGGTGGCCACAGAGTGGATCAAGCCGGAATCCTTATCCACCCCAATCTGCCCCTTCATGCCACAGAACCACTGGTTTCCTTTGCGGGTTTGGTGCATCTGTGGATCTCGTTCCCTCTTCTCATTCTTTCTGGAAATGGGAGCATGGATAATGGTGGCATCTACTACCGTGCCCTCCCGCAGCAGCAGGCCCTTCTCTTCCAAGTCCTGCTCCACCGCCTTGAAGATCTCCTTGGCCAAGTGATGTTGTTCCACGCCATGGGGGAATGCCAAGATGGTGGTGGCATCCGGGATGTTATCTTGAGCAAGATGAATCCCGGCGAAGCGGCGGATGGCGCCGGTGTCAATCAGGGCATCTTCCATGGCGTCATCGGTCAGGGACCACCAGTTCTGCATGAGGTGAATCCGTAGCATGGTCTCCAACCCATGGGGCGGCCTTCCTCCTTGAGGGCCTACTTGCGGATGGAAAGACTCCATCAGCTTCATCAGGGTTGAGAAGGGCAGCACCGCCTCTATCTCCAGAGGAACTTCTCCTTGCCTGTTCTGCTTCCTTACCCGGCTACGCTCCCAGTCGCTGAAGCCCAACTGCTGCTCCTTCACTCCCATCCCTTCCTTCATAATCCTTCATAATTCGCACCTATTCTAATCCCTTTAGGTCAGAGGAGGGCACCACGAAAAATTGCCTCCTTTCTCCCCTGGAAAAGCCTCCTGGTCTAGGCAATCCCGCTCCAGGACTGATTTTCCCATGGTAAGACGACATCCCGGAGGGGGAAGCTGCCCAATTTTCCATGGTGCCCTGGAGCGGTTCTCCAGCGGTTTCTTAGGGAAACACCGGGAAACCCTTTTCCGGCTCAGTCCTGTGCTGTAAAATAAAGAGTGAGAGTCCTCTGTGAAAGCGCTTTAGAGGTTTCCCAGTGTTTCCAGCTTCTGCTGACTTCTGTTGAATATTGTTACATTTTTATCAGTTGCACTGCTAAAACGCTATAGTTTGAACGTGTATGTAGCAGGGAGGATCAGTGATGGCTCTGTTGTCTTGGCTGTGCGAGGGGCAGACTGCCCGCATTCCCCCCGCCTTCTCCCCCAAGGAACGGTATGTGAAGCGGGTTGATGACAGAGTATTGAGGGCATCATCTCGGATCTGGACTGGCTGGCTATCCGTCCAGCGGGCAGCCAAACAAGGAGGTCCCTTTTCCTGTCGCGGCCTTCAGCCAGAAGCGGGATTAAAACACTTGGGTATAATCCTCTTCCTGTCCCTGGTTGGCCTCTCTTCTCCGCAGAATGCACAGGCGCAGACGACGATTAACATCTGCGACCGCACCCCTCAGATCGAGGCTAAAATCCTCAGGATGTTGGGAAAGACGGAGGCGGACTGTGGCAGCATAACACCTGCGGAGTTGAGGGGGATATGGCATCTGGTGGTGAGATGGAATCAATCCCTCACCACCTTGAAGGATGGGGACTTTGACGGCCTGACCCGCCTGAATTCACTGCATCTGTATGGCAACAATCTGAGCAGCCTGCCATCAGGCGTGTTCGACGAGCTCACCAGCTTGAAGGTCCTGTATCTGAATGACAATGATCTGGGGAGTCTGCCATCGGGACTGTTTGACAAGCTCACCAGCTTGCAGTACCTGCGTCTGTCTAGGAACAGTAGTCTGAGCAGCCTGCCGTCAGGCATATTCGACAAGCTCACCAGCCTGATACAACTGGAGCTGGAGGACAACAATCTGAGCAGCCTGTCGCCAGGCATATTCGACAAGCTCACCAGCTTGCGGTACCTGGAGCTGACTTACAACAATCTGAGCAGCCTGTCGCCAGGTATGTTCGACAAGCTCACCAGCTTGAGGGGGCTATGGCTGAATTGCAACAATCTGAGCAGCCTGCCATCAGGCGTGTTCGACAAGCTCACCAGCTTGGAGGGCCTGCACCTGGATCAGAACAATCTGAGCAGCCTACCGGCAGGTGCGTTCGACAAGCTCACCAGCTTGAGGGGCCTGCTCCTGTCAGGCAACAATCTGAGGAGCCTACCGGCGGGCATGTTCGACAAGCTCACCAGCTTGGAGGTCCTGGAGCTGAGTGGCAACAATCTGGTGAGCCTGCGGCCAGGCGTGTTCGACAAGCTCACCAGCTTGGAGATCCTGCACCTGTCAGGCAACAATCTGAGGAGTCTGCCGCCAGGCGTGTTTGACAAGCTCACCAAGCTGAGAAGCTTGTATCTGCGGGGTAACGGTCTGATCTGCGTGCCCTCCATTCCTTCCTCCGTCAGTCTTTTATGGGTGTTAGGGATAGGCCAAGGCCAGGGCCACCTACCCCCTTGCGCCTGGGTGAACATCAAGTCTGGTGGCACCATCCAAGTGAGCG
>JAJDUS010000041.1 GCA_022826535.1 Prochlorococcaceae cyanobacterium jk18x1bzbins.87 | reverse complement strand
ATTCCCTGTTGGTTGGGTATTCAGCACCACTGTGTAGGTGTCACTGTTCGTTGTCCCCGATGCCTCAGTGACCGTAATGCCGACGGACCCGCTGATGCTCACACCAGGGCTATCATCATCCACCACGGTGGCCGTCACGTCTGCAATGGCAATACCATTGTAGTTGTCATCGCTTGAGGTGGCGCTGTGGCTGATGGTTACGCTCCGGTCGCTACCCTGGGCCACAAAGTCATCCACTCCGGTCACCGTCACTGTCTGCCCACTGTTCCAGTCGCTGGTGGTGAACGTCAAGGTGGCCGGGCTCACCGTCGCTGCTCCAGGCGCACCAGAGGTGACTGCAACCGTCACGCTCCCTGTTGGCGAGGTAGCCAGCTTTACCACATAGCTATCCGTGTGGCCCGCTCCTGATGCCTCCGTTACGGAAGTGGAACCGTCCGATTGGTTGATGCTCACACCGGCCCCATCATCATCCACTACCGTGGTGATCACACCGGCGATGGCAAGACCGCTGTAGTTGGCATCGCCTGAGCCGGAGAGGTGGATGATGGTTACGCTGCGGTCGTCACTCTGGGCCACGAAGTCGTCCACGCCGGTTACCGTCACCGTCTGCCCACTGTTCCAGTCGCTGGTGGTGAACGTCAACGTGGCCGGGCTCACCGTCACTGCTGCCGTGCTATTCACACTCTCATGCATCTTCACCACGGCGATACTCACCTTCTCTGCTGGCTGGGTATTCAGCGTCACTGTGTAGCTATCGCTGTTTGTTGTCCCCGACACCTCCGTTACCGATAGCTTGAGGAAGCAGCGTATGAGTAACTCGGAGCAGCTAGCCTTAATGCCGCTGGAATCGGTGATGCTCACACCAGGGCTATCATCATCCACCACCGTGGCGGTTACGTCCGCGATGGCAATACCATTGTAGTTGGCATCGCTTGAGGTGGCGCTGTGGCTGATGGTTACACTACGGCCACTGCTCTGGGCCACAAAGTCGTCCACGCCGGTTACCGTCACCGTCTGCCCACTGTTCCAGTCGCTGGGGGTGAACGTCAAGGTGGCCGGGCTCACCGTCGCTGCTCCACTATCACCAGAGACCACTTCCACCCTCACGCTGGCCGTGGGCGGGCCCCCTTCCAGCACCATTGTGTAACTATCCGTGCGACCATCTCCTGAGGCCTCTGTCACGGAAGTGGAGTCGTCCGATTGGTTGATGCTCACACCGGCACCATCATCATCCACCACCGTGACGGTCACATCATCGATGGCGATACCGTTGTAGTTGGCATCGCTTGAGGTGGCGCTGTGGCTGATGGTGACGCTCCTGTCACTGCTCTGGGCCACGAAGTCGTCTACACCGGTCACTGTCACCGTCTGCCCACTGTTCCAATCGCTGGAGGTGAACGTCAAGGTGGCGGGGCTCACCGTTGCTGCTCCAGGCGCACCGGAGGTGACTGCAACCGTCACGCTCCCTGTCGGCAGGCTAGCCAGCTTCACCGTGTAGGTGTCGGTGCGGCCCGCCCCTGAGGCCTCCGTCACGGAAGTGGAGTCGTCCGACTGGTTGATGCTCACACCAGCCTCATCGTCATCCACCACCCTGACTCTCACATCGACGATGTCAATAGTATTATAGATGGCATCGCTTGAGTAGAGGAAGTGGGCGATGGTTACGTTGCGGTCGCTGCTCTGGGCTACGAAGTCGTCCAGGCCGGTCACCGTCACCGTCTGCCTACTGTTCCAGTTGCTGGTACTGAACGTCAAGGTAGTCGGACTCACCGTCGCTGCTGCCACGCCATACACACGCTTATGCACATTGGCCACGAAGATCTCCACATTCCCTGTTGGCTGGGTATTCAGCACCACTGTGTAGGTGTCGCTATTCGTTGTCCCCGCCGCCTCCGTTACCGACAGGTTGAGTAAGCAGATGACTGGTGTCTCAGAGCAGTTGTACCTAACGCCTCTGGAATCGGCGATGGTCACACCGGGGCCATCCACCACCGTGGCGGTTACATCGACGATGGCGATACCGTTGTAGCTGGCATCGCTTGAGGTGGCGCTGTGGCTGATGCTCACGGTCCGATTGTTGCCCTGGTCCACGCTGTTGTCCAATCCCGTCACCGTCACCGTCTGCCCACTGTTCCAGTTGCTGGTGGTGAAGGTCAAGGTGGCGGGGCTCACTGTGGCGGCTCCCGTATCACTGGAAGTGACGGTGATCGTCACGGTGGACCTTGGCTCGATGGCCAGCACCACCGTGTAGGTATCGGTGCGCTCCGTGCTTGACGCCTTGCTGACCGACGTGTAGCCGCCAGATTCAGTGACGGTCACTCCGGCGCAAGGGGGGTAGGCAGTCCTGGCCTTGTCCAAAAATAAATAAGTGATGGAGGAAGAAATGGAGGGTAGGCAGGTCAGAGGGTTCAAGCTCAGATACAGCGTGTCCAGCCAGGTCATCTTGTCGAACATACCCGCTGGCAGACGACTCAGATTGTTGTTACTCAGACTCAGGCTGTCCAAGTAGATCAGCTTGTCGAATACCCCCCCCGGTAGACTGCTCAGATTGTTGTTACTCAGATTCAGCGAGCGCAGACCACCTGGACCGGTTATCTTGTCGAACACCCCCGCCGGCAGGCTGCTCAGATTGTTCCAACCCAGATACAGAAACCGCAGCGTGGTGAGCTTGTCGAAAATGCCCGCCGGCAAGCTGCTCAGATTGTTGTTATTCAGATTTAGGTCATCCAGCTTGGTCAACTTGTCAAACACGCCTGATGGCAGGCTACTCAGACTGTTTGCCTGCAGATCCAGCCACTTCAGGCTGGTTAGATCATCGAACACGTCCGCCGGCAGACTGCTCAGACGATTGAGAAACAAAACCAGATTCTCAAGGTTGGTTAGACCGTCGAACACATCTGACGGCAGGCTGCTCAAACTGTTTCCGTTCAGATCCAGGCGAGTCAGACTGGTTAGACCATCGAAGTCGCCATTCTTCAAGGTGGTGAGGGTGCTATCCTTGATTACGGACAGATCCTTGATCTTTGCCAACTCCGCAGGTGTTATACTGCCACAGTCTGCCTCCGTCTTGCCCAAGGCTTTGAGGATTACAGCCTCTATCTGAGGGGTGCGGTCGCAGATGTTAATCGTCGTCTGCGCCTCTGCATTCTGCGGAGAAGAGAGACCAACCAGGGACAGGAAGAGAGTTACACCCAGAGCTCTAATCCAATCCCGGCTCTTCCTCCTACTGGTTTGATGACTGATGATGCCTGCTGGCATCAGTGGCTGCCCTTGTCCCCCTTGCCAAGCCTCCAGGACCACTGTTCTCTCCGGCACTCGCCAAATGACCATGCCCGCCGGTGGTTTCCTCAGCCCACTGGGCACGGGAGAGACAGCGAACCAGTCCAGCTCTGATTTTATCAAGGATACCATGGTAATTTGGCCAGTGGCGAGGCGATTCTAGTCTATCTTGCAACCCTTGCCCACTTCCCGTCATTTCCGCAACACTGGGGAGCAGGAATAACGGCAGGGACAGTGTGAATTGTGAAGGAAGGGATGGGAGTGAAGGATCAGCAGTTGGGCTTCAGCGGCTGGGAGCGTAGCCGGGTGAGGGGCAGGCCAGGAAAGAGAAGTTCCGCTGTGAGATGGAGGCGGTACTGCGCTTCTCCGCGCTAGTGAAGCTGATGGAGCCTTTACTATCCTCAAGTTGGGTCCTCAAGGAGGAAGGCCGCCCTATGGGTTGGAGACCATGCTACGGATTCACCTGATGCAGAACTGGTGGCCCCTGGGGGACGACGCCATGGAAGACGCCCTGATTGACACCGGCACCATCCGCCGCTTTGCCGGGATTGACCTTGCCCAAGATCACAGTCCCGACGCCACCACCATTGCGCCAAACCCTTGAGAAGCGAGAGGAGATGGCAGGACGAGAGGTGGACTAGTCGTATCGCCATGGGAGCAGGGAAGCATGGAGGGTAGTTCGATGTTTGTTGGTGGCGAAGGGTGAATGATCGCCAGGTGGCGCCGGCCTGGCATGGGGCGCCATGGCCCCTGCCCATTGCCACCTGCTGCTGAAAACCCCACCATGCCCAGGTTGCGCAGTGCAAGTCAGGGGGTTTCTACACTGGATGCCACTTGTTGATGTTCACATGGGTCCATCATCTGCTCCTGGCCGCCTCAGTTTGCAGCAGTTCCCCATGGCGGCGGACTCCACGGCCATCCGCTCCCTGGATTGGGACCGGGATCGTTTTGATATTGAATTCGGCCTGCGCAACGGCACCACCTACAACAGTTTTCTGATCCGCGGGGAGCGCACTGCCCTGGTGGACACCAGCCATGCCAAGTTCCGCAACCGTTGGCTCCCCACATTGCAAACCCTGACGGATCCCACACGGATTGACGCGCTGGTGGTCTCCCATACCGAACCGGACCATAGCGGGCTCATTGGGGATTTGCTGGAGCTGAACCCGGATCTGGAGATTGTTGCCTCCAAGGTGGCGATTCAATTTCTCAAGGACCTGTTACATCGCCCCTTCCGCAGCCAAGCTGTCAAAAGCGGGAACCGGTTGGAGTTGGGGGTGAGTCCGGAGAGCGGCATCAACCACCAGTTGGAATTTCTCTCGGCCCCCAATCTCCACTGGCCTGACACCATCTTCAGCTATGACCACGGCACCGGGGTGCTGTACACCTGTGATGCTTTTGGCCTCCACTTCTGTAGTGATGATGGCCTGGATCAGGACCCTGAGGCGATTGCGCCGGATTTCCGCTTCTACTATGAGTGCTTGATGGGGCCCAACTCCCGCTCTGTGCTGCAGGCCATCAAACGCATGGGCGCGTTACCCCCCGTCAAGATGATCGCCACAGGCCATGGTCCCCTGCTTCAGCACCACCTGGCGCGGTGGGTGGAGGATTATCGCACCTGGAGCCAGCAGCGGAGCCGCGGCCATGCCTACGCCGCTGTATGCACCATCAGCCAATACGGCTTCTGTGATCCCCTCAGCCGGGCCATTGCCCACGGCATCAGCAAGACCTCTGCCCAGGTGCAGCTTGTGGACCTGCGGGCCACCGATCCCCATGAACTTACGGCTTTGATCGGGGAAGCCCAGGCTGTGGTGTTGCCCACGCCGCCCACCGCTCCTGACGGGGACCTGCAGCAGACCATCGGCGCCATGCTGGCGGCACTCCACAGCAAGCAGTTGGTGGCCCTCTATGAAGCCTATGGCGGTGATGATGAACCCACCGACACCATGGCCGCTCAACTGCGACAGTTGGGCACACGGCCCGCCTTCGCCCCCCTGCGGGTCCGGGAAACCCCCGCCGAGGCCATCTATCAGCGCTGCGAGGAAGCCGGTACCGACCTGGGTCAGTTGCTCATGCGGGATACCGCCATGAAGGCCATGAAGTCCCTTGATGCGTCCCTGGATAAAGCCCTGGGCCGCATCAGCGGCGGACTCTATGTGGTGACGGCGGCGCAGAAGGGCCGCAGCAGCGCCATGGTGGCCAGTTGGGTGGCCCAGGCCAGCTTCCAGCCGCCGGGGATCACCATTGCGGTGGCCCGTGATCGCGCCATTGAGGCCTTGCTTCAGGTGGGGGATCAGTTTGTGCTCAATATCCTCCCCCAGGACAACCATCAACAACTGCTGCGCCACTTCCTCAAGCGCTTTCCCCCCGGCGCTGACCGCTTTGCAGGGGTGAATATCCTGTCCAATGCCGCGCCGGGGGGGCCGGTGCTGGCGGATGCCTTGGCATTTCTGGGCTGTTGCGTACGGCAGCGGTTGGAGGCGGGTGACCACTGGATCATCTATGCAGAGGTGCAAAGTGGTCGGGTGGCGGATCAGGAAGGCCAGACTGCGGTCCACCACCGCAAGGTGGGCAATCATTACTGAAGCTGTTCACCACATCGCCCGGAGGCAACATGCGTCGCGTCATCACCTTGGCCGTTGCGGACCAACTGCTCTGCCTACGGGGACTCAGCCCGGAACGGTTGCGCTTTGAAGTGGAATACGGCCTGGAGCGGGGCACCAGCGCCAACAGCTTCTTCATCCCCGGTCCCGAGGCCACGTTGATCCATCCGCCGGGGGAGTCGTTCCGTGGGCCGTTTCTTGAAGTGCTGCAGCGGCACTGCCCCCTTGATCACCCCCTTGCCGTGGTGGTGGGCCATGTGAATCCCAACCGGGTGGGCCTGTTGCGCCACATGGCCATGGTCTATCCCCGGTTGCGGCTGTTGGCATCCAGCGCTGGCGTCAAGCTGCTGCAAGAACTGTGGACGCCGCCCCCCCCGCGCCAAGGGGCACCCGCCCCATTGATAGACCCTCAACCAACGCCACCGATGCCTCCGTTGCGGATGATTCGCGGGGAACACCAGATGCATGTGGGTGAGCCGGATGACCACTGGCAACTGCGGTTATATCCTGCCCCCACCCCCCGCTGGCCCGGTGGACTGCTGGCCCATGAGGATCGTTACGGGATTCTCTTCAGCGGCAAATTTTTCGGGGCCCACATTTGCACAGAGGAATTGGAAGAATCCCATGGCGGTCTCCATGAAGAAGACCGCCGCTTCTACTACGATTGCCTGATGGCCCCCATGGCCCAGCAGGTGGACAATGTGGTGGATCGCCTGGAGGAGTTCGCCATCCAGGCCCTGGCGCCGGGTCATGGACCCATGATCAGCCAAAGCTGGCGCAGCCTGTTCAATGACTATCGCCGCTGGGGCGAGGGCCAGCGCCGCTCCCCCCTGAGCGTGGCGCTGCTCTTTGCCAGTGCCTATGGCAACACTGCCGCCCTGGCCTCAGCGTTGGGGCAAGGCATCGCCAAGGTAGGGGTGCGGGTGCAAAGCATGAACTGTGAGTTCAGCAGCGGGGAAGACCTGCGCCAGGCCATCCACAGCAGTCAGGCGGTGCTGATTGGCTCCCCCACCCTGGGGGGCCATGCGCCCACCCCCATCATGGCGGCATTGGGAACGGTGTTGGCTGAAGCTGCACCTGGTACACCGGTGGGGGTCTTCGGCAGCTACGGCTGGAGTGGGGAGGCCATTGACCTGTTGGAGAAAAAATTGCAGGACTGTGGCTTCCCCTTTGCCTTCCCCACCCTGCGGGTCCGCTTCTCCCCGGATGCCGCCACCTTGAAGCGCTGTGACGAAATCGGCACGGACCTGGGCCAGACACTTCACCGGCAACAGCAGCAGCAGCAACAGCGGCGCGTTGCTGGCGGCCTCAACGATAGCCGCAGTGGACCGTCCCTTCAGGCCCTTGGCCGGGTGTTGGGTTCCCTCTGTGTCCTCACAGTCCGCCGTGGTCCCCTCAGTGGGGCCATGGTGGCCAGTTGGGTGTCCCAGGCCAGCTTCACCCCTCCGGGCATCACGGTGGCGGTGGCCAAGGATCGGGCCGTGGAGCAGTTGCTCCACCGTGGCAACCACTTCGCCCTCAATGTGCTGGCTTCAGGGCGGGAAAAGGGTCTTATGAAACACTTCCTGCAACCCTTTGCACCCGGTGCCGACCGTTTTGTTGGCCTGGAGGTGACGGAAAGTCCCCATGGCCAGCCGTTACTGCAGGAGGCCCTGGCCTGGCTGGATGTGCAAGTCTGCCAACGCATGGAATGTGGCGATCACTGGTTGATCTATGGCCATGTGGACCATGGGGCCCTACTGGATGAGACAGGCCGAACCGCTGTGCATCAGCGGCGCAGCGGGGCTTATTATTAAGCTTTGGCAACTCACTGGGCTTGCACGCAAACTGGGCTTGCACGCAACCCTGCTCCCACCCTCATCCCCAGGGATTGCACGCAAGGTGGGTAGGTACGGCCAGCGCCAATTTGATGGTGAAAGCATGTCCCTGGGAAGGCGGGGGAACAGATTCCCGCTTTCCCGGGAATGATGACGGGAACGACAGGAAAAGCCCTGAGATTGAATCCCCACCCTCCGCCATGGCCGCCTCTCCCCCTGAAGCCCTCTCCCTGGGCCCTGACGGACCGCTGCTGGTGTGCGGGGATGCCGCGGTGGCCGTCAGTTGGTGTAATCAGGCCAGGCAGGGGCTGGGGCATGGGGCATTCCTGTTGGTGTTGGCGGCCACGGCCACGGCGGCTGTTCCGGGGATTTCCGCAGCGGGCAGCACACCGGAGAGTCGTCGGTTCACCGCAGCGGCGGATGGGGAGTTGGTGGTGTTGGGTCCTGCGGCCCCACGACTCCATGCCTTGCCGCCGTTGCCGGCCGGTGTCTCCCCAGCCCTGATCAGCTGGGTGGTGCTGGAGCAGTTGCGCCTCACCAGATTGCTGGTGAATGCCGGGGTGGAGGTGGTCCCGGCCGTGGCCCATGGGCATGTGCCGGGGCGCCAACCCGCTGCTTGCCTCAGCACAGGCCGTGCCTTGCCCCTGGAGCAGGTGCGGGATCTTTTACGGTGGGGGGAGGACTTTGGGCGGAACTGGTCCCTTCGACGACCGGGCACCTTGTTGGTGGTGGGGGAATGTGTGGCCGGGGGGACCAGCACCGCTGCGGCCATCCTGCAGGGTTTGGGGGTGGATGGGGCTGGGTTGGTGAGTGGTAGTCTGCGGCAGCCCCCCCACCAGTTACGCCAGCAGCTCATTGCCCAGGGGTTGCAACGGGCAGGCCACCCCAGTGCAGCTCTGGAGTTGGTGGCCGCTGTTGGGGATCCCATGCAACCCCTGGTTGCTGGTGTGATCCTGGGTTGCGCTGGGGCGGCGCCGGTCCTGCTGGCGGGGGGGAGTCAGATGGCGGCCGTATTGGCCATGGCCATGGTTTTGGCCCGGGCCCGTGGGCAGGACATGGCCCCCTTGCTGCACGCCACGGCTGTGGGCACCACCCGCTGGGTGGCCCAGGAACCGGGCAGTAATCTGGCCTTGCTGCTGGAGCGGGTTCATGGACAGCTACAACTCCCCCAGGCCCCTTTGGCCATGGCCAGCAGCCTGAACGTCTCCTCCTGCGCCCACCAGGCTTTACGGGACTACGAAGCGGGTCATGTGAAGGAGGGGGTGGGGGCAGGGGGACTGGCCATTGTGGCCAGCTTGGCAGGCCTGTCAAATCCTCGGCTGGCCTGCCTTTGTGACCAGGCCATGGACCGGTTGCGCCCCTGAAACCGCCGCCGCGCCATGACGGCCCCAGGGGGCCAGGAGTCTGGGGCGTCCCCGGCATGACCACTGGGACACCCCATTAGACTGGTACAAAAGTGTAATGGGAACTCACCATGGCCAGTGGGCAGCAGCAGGCAGTGGATATCCTCTTTTTCTGGTGGCAAGCCGGCCCGGAGCGATGGTTCAGCAGCAATGCCGCCTTTGACCGGCAGATTGCGGGTCGGTTCATGGGAACTTACCACCATGCCGCCTCCGGAGGGCTGGACCATTGGGAGGCCACCCCCCATGGCGCACTGGCGCTGCTGATTGTGCTGGACCAGTTTCCACGCAACATGTTCCGGGAGACGCCGCGGGCCTTTGCAGCGGACAGCAAGGCCCTTGCCATGTCCAGAAAGGCCGTGGCACGCTGTGATCATCTGGCTTATCCTGCACCGGCGCGGCAATTTTTCTTCCTTCCCTTCGAACATGCTGAAGATATGGAAGCCCAGACCATTGCCGTTGACCATTTTAGAAAATACGGGGATGAGCAGGGCTACTTTTATGCCCTGCTCCATATGGATGTCATTCGCCGCTTTGGACGATTCCCCCACAGAAATAAGATCCTGGGCCGTAAGAACACAGCGGCGGAAGAAGTATTTTTGAAAGAAGGTGGTTTGTTGACCTGAATCTCCTTTATTTCCCGGAGAACACCCAACTGAACAGTGGCGTCACCACAGCGGCGCTCAGCAGTTGCGCCGCCACAAACATGGGCACATGGACGGGCATGATACCGCTGAATGTATCCGTCATCCCTCTGGCGATGGTCACAGCGGGATTGGCAAAGCTGGTGGAGCTGCTGAACCAGTAGGCACTGGTGATATAGAGCGCCACCAACGCGGGCACAGCGCCTGGCTGATGGCGCCGTCCCCCATGGATCACCAGCAGCAGCCCGGCGGTGGCCAGCGCTTCCGAGAACCATTGGCCAATGCCTGTTCGGGCTGTGGTGGACTGCTGCAACACCACCAGGCCAAACATCACATGGGTGGTCCATACCCCGAGGACGCCCCCCGCCACCTGGGCCAGGCCATAGGACAGCCCTTGCAATGTGGTCACCTCTTTACGGAGCCAGAAGCACAGGGTCACCGCCGGATTGAAGTGGGCGCCGGAGATGGGGCGCAGCACCGTAATCAGGCCATAGAGCATGGCACCTGTGCTGATGGCATTGGCCAGCAGGGCCAAGCCCCCGTTGCCATCGGCCAACTGCTCCCCCATGATGCCCGAACCCACCACAGCCATGAGCAGCAGTGCGGTTCCAAGGGTTTCAGCGATGAGGGCGCGCTTCATGGTTGCTGATGGGGAGCGAGGGGCTCAGTAATCCACACCCCGCTTCAGGCTCACGCCCTGCTGGGCGTAATGCTTGTGGCACACCATCTCGGAGTGGATATTGGCCAAGGCAGAGTAGGAGGGCAGGTTTTTGCAGCGCCCCGTGATGACCACCTCCGTGAACTTGGGCTTGCGCAGCAGGGTTTGCACGATGGGCTCCACTGGCAACAACTCCAGGTCCACAGTGGGATTCAGCTCATCGAGGATCACGGTCTTGTAGAGGCCACTGCTGATGGCGGCCCGGGCAATTTCCCAGGCCCGCTCCGCCTCCACGTAATCAATGGGTTGCTGCTGGCCACGCCAGACAATGGCGTCACGTCCACTGCGGAGATGATCCACCAGGTGGGGGTAGCTCTGGCGTAATGCATCAATGGCGGCATCTTCCGTGTAGCCCTGCCCACCCTTGAGCCACTGCAGGATCAGGACCCGGTGACTGGTGTCATGGCTGATGCCCCGCCCAATGGCCTGGAGCGCCTTGCCCAACGCACTGGTGGACTTCCCCTTGCCTTCGCCGGTGTAGATCTCGATCCCTCCGGTCCGGTGATCATCCGTGGGCTGGTGCTGATGGGGACAGATTTCCGAGTGCAGATCCGCCAGCCGCGTCAATTCCAGCGGCGCCCCCCTGCCGGTCACGATGATTTCCACACCAGGGGGCATCTGTTGCAGGGTCTTGATCACCTGCTCCTGATCCAGAAGGCCCAGGTCCAATACGGGATTCAGCTCATCAAGCACCAGCACCGAGTAGAGACAACTGGCCAGGGCCCCCTTGGCAATATTCCACCCCCGCTGGGCTTCCTGGCGGTCAAATGCCGTCACCTCATCAGCGGAGAAAAACTCCGCCCGTCCGGTGCGCACCTGGTCAATCAGATGGGGAAACCCCTGCTGCAACGCCTCAATGGCGGCGTCCTCATCGTAGGCGCGTCCAGGTCCTTTCAGGAAGCGCAACAGCAGGACCCGGGTGTTCCGTCGTTCGCAAATGCCCAGACCAATGGTGCGCAACACCACCCCCAAGGCCGCCTGGCTCTTGCCCTTGCCCTCACCGTCGTAGATGTGCAACTGACCGTGGGTGCGCCCATGGGCAGATGTGGCTGTGCGGATGCCGATGCCGCTGGTCATGGGCAACGAACCATGGCAACGAAAATGTGTTCATAGCTTAGACGGCGGAGCCGGAATCCGTCATCACTCTGTCCATGGCTCTACACTGCTGCCATGGCTGAGTGGCCCCTGCAAGAGGAGCTGGATTCCAGGCTGCAGACACGGTTGGTGCAGCTACGGGAGTGCCTGCGCCAATGGGGGGCGGTGGTGGTGGCCTATTCCGGCGGGGTGGACAGCAGCCTGGTGGCCGCCATTGCGGTGGAGCAGTTGGGGGATGCCGCCCTGGCGGTCACCGGCGTATCCCCTGCGTTGGCGCCCCACTTGCGGCGCGAGGCCTGCTGGCAGGCCCAGTGGCTGGGAATCCGGCATCAGGAGGTGGCCACCCGGGAGTTGCACGTGGCGGACTATGCCAACAATCCCCCGGAGCGCTGCCATGCCTGCAAGGCCACCCTCCACCAGCACCTGGCCAATCTGGAGCCCGCCGCCTCCGGTGCCCAGGTGGTGGATGGCGTCAATCAGGATGACCTGGGGGATCACCGGCCCGGGATTGCTGCGGCCCGCCAGCGGGGGGTGTACTCCCCCCTGGTGGAGAGTGGCATCGGCAAGCTGCAGGTGCGCCAGTTGTCCCGTGCCCTGGGCCTGCCCTGGTGGGATAAACCGGCCCAACCCTGCCTCAGTTCCCGCTTTCCCTATGGGGAGCCCATCACGGCCAAGGGTCTGGAGCGGGTTGCGGCCGCAGAGGCCTGGCTCCTGGCCCGTGGTTATGGGCAGGTGCGGGTCCGTAGCCAAGGCGCCACGGCGCGGATTGAAATCCCTGCCGCCGCCATTGCCGATTTCCTGAGCCATGTGGACCGCTCCCAATTGGTGGACCATTTCCGCACCTTGGGATTTACGGCGGTGGGCCTGGATCTGGAGGGTCTGGTCAGCGGCAAGTTGAACCGGGCATTGCCCTCATCCCCTGGG